>JAAYHM010000075.1 GCA_012735405.1 Tissierellia bacterium
CAATCCCTCCTTTTGTTTTATTAATTAGCGGGAGTTTATCCAATAAATAGTAAAAGGCTACTTGTATTTTTATATATAAAGTAGAACTATATAAGGAGGGTCTCTTATGGCACTTTTATTTGATAAGCATCCTATTGTATTAGATAAAGGCATGGCTACAATTATAGGTTTAAATGAAGCAATTGTTTTGCAGCAGGTTCACTATTGGCTGGAGTTAAATAAAAAGGAAGGCAAAAACTATCATGAAGGAAGGTACTGGACCTACAATACCTATGATGAATGGCATGAGCAGTTTCCTTTTTGGTCCAAGGAGACTATAAAGAGGGTATTTAAAAGGTTAAGGAAGATGAAATTAATAATAGTAGACAGGTTTAATGTATACCAAATGGACAGGACCTTGTGGTATACAATTGACTATGATAGGCTTAAGTCTATTATGAAGGGGTCAAAGGACTCTGATAGAGGTAGGCAAAATGGCCCTATAGATAGTAGGCAAAATACCCCATTGGACAAGGTCAACTTATGCCCACCAATACCAGAGAATACTACAGAGATTTCTACAGAGACTATCAGTCCATCTGTCAATGGAGAATATTGTGCTCATGATCTTAAAGCAAGAGAAAATCCTTCCATGGGAAATTCCAATTCTCAAAATAAGACTGAAGGACAGATGGATAATCCATCTGATACAAAACTAGATGCAAGAAAAATAGTAGCTAAGTGTGATTTAGAAAACATAACCGAAAGCTATAGGGATGCTGTATTTAAGGCAATACTTCTTTTGGTTCAGGAGATAAATAATTATGAGAACATAAAAATAGGCAATATCTACGTGCCCAAGGATATTGCCAAGGCTGAAATGGAAAAGCTGGACTTTTTTGTCATAGAACATGCAATAGAGAAGTTTAAGGAAGCCACTAAAACAATAAAGATAAAAAATCCTATTAACTATCTGAAATCCTGTATTTATAATGCTATTAGTGAGATTAACATAGATATAGATGCAGAGGTTAGGTATGAAATGGAAAGGGATATGTATAGTGGTGGTAAGTGAAGGCTGCCATCATGGGAGCCTTCTAACCTGGGTCCTGCTACTATGTGGTCTTCTTTCAATACAATCTAATCTTATCTTCAAAGTTCTAAACTAATTATTTAACTTAGCTATCTGGCTTTCTTCTAAGACTACTAAGGAACTTATATCCCAATATTCCAGTAATAGCGCCGGCAGTATCCAAAATTACATCCTTTACTTGACTTCCTCTACCTGGAACAAATAATTGATGGATTTCATCGCTAATGGCATATAATACACATATTAGTACTGCTAGAACAACAGCTTTTAATCCATATATATTTCTGCTGTTAAGCCAGTTTATAGTTAAAATTCCAAGAACTAAGTAGGTAAAAAAATGTGCATTTTTCCTGATTTTATAATTAAATCTACCTATATTAAAATTAGTCTCCTGGCTATTATTTTCTACTAGTGTCACCATTTTTGTAGCTAGACCCTTGCTTAATCTATTGGATTCAGTAGCAGGTTGATGGGATAGATAAAATATTAAAATCATCCAAAACACTACCAATATTAATGAAAATATTGTCCTTTTCATATGTTAATCACCGAATAATTATAATATTTCATTATTATTTAGATTACTAATAGTGAATCAATACTAGGGTAAAAAATTAGCCTATCCAGTCTTTCTAATTCATTATACCAATAATCTTCCTTTAACCAATACCTAAAATTATCATGTATTACTTCAATTAATTCATCCTTATCTATAATATTAGCCTCTAAACCATCTTATATATCATGATGTCACTGAGCTATCTCATCTGCTTGTCTTACTACCAAAGCCTCAACAGTCCAATGTTCCTGATCTTTAATATCCTCCTTATATTTATTATAAAATTCTAATGAAAACATTTTATCAAATCCATTACATTTCTTTAATGAGCGTCTTAAACCGCATACATCTTTTTCTTCAAATTTGTTATCACAACTATCATATTCAGTCTTAGTATGATTCAAAATTCCCCATAATGTATATGGAGTTAAATTCAGGCCCCGATAATTATCAGATATTTTTTCAAGCTCCATTACAACTCTAAGCCCTTGCCAATTATGTTTAAAACCTTTGTATTCTCACGTTGAAATTTATTTCTAAATGAATGTTCCTTTTCTTTATTTATTCTTTGTACATTATCTGGATCTGCAGCAAAACATTCATAGGATTTTTCTTTCATTCAAGATCCCTCCCAATACATAATAAATTAAAAATTGACGGAATTATATTTCAGTTTAAATGATAAATTTAAAGGCAGCCATATC
>JAAYHM010000076.1 GCA_012735405.1 Tissierellia bacterium
ATAGATTAAAAAATTAAGGTTTTTTTAATAATTTATTAAGACTCTCTTATGAATTAATCATTATATTAAGGATATAACCATAAGAGAGGTAGGTAGATTCAATGGGTGAATATGTATTAAGAACTAAAAGTATTTATAAAAAATATGGGAAAAGTTTTGCCCTTGACAATATAAATATAGAGATAAAAAAGGGCGAGATTTATGGATTTATTGGACAAAATGGTGCTGGGAAAACAACCCTACTTAGAGTAGTTACAGGTCTTACAACTCCCACTAAAGGTACTGTGGAATTATTTGGACAAAGTAGTGAGAAAGGATTAGTAAAATCTATTAAAAGAGTAGGGGCAGTAGTTGAAAGTCCTGCTTTATTTCCAAATATGTCAGCATATGAAAACTTGGAGCTACATCGCTTACAAAAGGGAATTCCAGATAAAAAATGTATTGATAGGACCTTAAAATTAGTCGGACTAGAAAACACAGGAAGAAAGAAGGTAGTAAATTTTTCACTAGGTATGAAGCAAAGATTGGGTATTGCCATTGCACTTTTAAGCGATCCTGAATTTCTAATTCTTGATGAGCCTACAAATGGATTAGACCCTATGGGAATAGTTGAACTTCGACAACTTATAAAAAGGCTAAATAGAGAAAGAGAAATGACCGTTTTAATATCTAGCCATATATTAAGTGAACTACATCAACTTGCCACACGATATGGTATTATTCATAAAGGAAGGCTTTTAGAAGAGATTTCAGCATCAGAGCTAAATCAAAAATGTAGGCAGTATTTACGAATTAAGGTGGATAATCCTAGCAAGGGAGCTACTGTGTTGGAAGCTGAACTTAATTCAACAGATTTTGAAATAATGCCAGATGGAATCATAAAGTTATACAGCCATCTAAATGATATACAAAGAGTATCCTTAGCACTGACTAAGAACAATCTTATTATAGAACACTTTTCACAAGCAGGTGATGACTTGGAAAGTTATTTTGCAAAACTTGTGGGAGGTGTTAACAATGATTAATCTAATTAAGGCTGAATTATTTAAGTTAAAAAGGAATCGTACTTTTTGGGTTTTGATGGGAGTAGTAACATTTATATATGGACTGGCTAACTATTTAGTTATAATAGATTGGTGGAAAATGCACAATACAGGCTTTTACAATATAGGATTAAAAGAGTACAATGCCATGGAAATGGTAAAGCTGCCACTGATTTTTAATTTAATTATAAGTACTTTGGCTGGTTTTTTTATTAATATAGACTATACTACAGGAACCATTAAAAATCAGATCTTAAGTGGAAATGAAAGAAGCCATATTTATTTAGCAAAGTTAATTGTTTTTTCCTTAGGCTCAGTAATTACTGCTGTAATATTGCCATTAATGACAGTTGTACTTGAAACTATTTTTTTAGGCCATGGTGATATTTATACTAGTGAAACAGTTATGTATTTATTAAGGGCTTTTAGTTTATATACTCTGATTATAATTGCTTATTCATCAATTATAATGTTGATAGCTTCTATAACCAAAGAAAGTGGAAGGACTATTATTGTTACTATTATTATGACTATTATATTATTTATAATCGATAAGGCTTTAATCTTTAAATATGAAATAGTTAGAACCATATATGAAAATACTATATTCTTTCAAATTTATCAAGCATTCAATTCTTCCATTACATCCAATGAAATTGGGAAGAATATTTTAATTTCCTTAGCAACATTTACTGTAATATCTTTTTGTGGTAGTAGGATTTTTAAAAAACAAGAAATCAAATAATATGAAAGTGGGTGAGAAAAATACTATATATAATAATTATATTAAGCTTATTATTGATGGTTTTTCTTACCCAATTATTATTTATAAAAAAACAACTTAAAAATATAACAGAGCAATTGAAAAATTATAATATGAGAAAAACTGATAAGAAAATAGACATAACATTGCTAAACAGGGATATAGAAAGTATTGCTAGTGAAATTAATAATTTAATTGATTTGCATATACAATCAAATACAGAGAAAAAATCTGCTGAAAGACAGCTAAAACAGGCTATAGCAAATATGTCCCATGATCTAAGAACACCCTTAACATCTATTTTAGGATATATTCAACTTATGGAAGATGATGGGATTTCAGATGAAGAGAGGAAGCAATATTTAAAAATTGCTAAGGACAGAACAAAGAGGTTACAGACTTTATTAAATGATTTTTTTGAACTTTCTGTTATTGAATCTGTTGATTATAGTTTGAAATTAGAAAATTTAAATATAAAAAGTATTGTCGAAGAAACTATTATAAATCTATACGATAAGTTTAATGAAAAACAAATAGTGCCAAATATTCAAATGCCTAAAGAAAAAGTTAGTATTAATGCAGATGAATCAGCTACAAAAAGGGTTATAGAAAATCTTGTCTCTAATGCTATAAAATATTCATATAGAAATATAGCTATAATACTTGAAAAGTCGAAAACAACTGTAGATTTAACTATAAGCAATGATGCGGAAAAATTAACAGAGAAGGATGTTGAATTATTTTTTGATAGATTTTATATGGCAGATCAAACTCGGTCAGGTAAAGGGACAGGATTAGGCCTATCTATTGCAAAGAGTTTAATGGATAAAATGAATGGAAAGCTTTCTGCTGAATTAAAGGATGAATACTTATATATGAAGTGCAGTTGGCCACTGACGGATAATAAATAAGCCTATTCCAATAGAAATAAGCTTACTTATTAAGGCAATAATTAGGCAAGAAGACTATTATACTTTAATATCTAAGCAAATAGTACAGGAACTTGGCTTGTCAAGAGATTCAGTTAGGGGTTACTGTAAAAGAAATGGATTAGACAGAAATAGTAAGCTTACTAAATCTAAGGGAGTGACACAATATGAGATCTGAAAAAAACTCCACACTCAGGAGTGATGAAGAACTTCAGAAGCTTACGGTGGGAGAACTAAAAGCTCACAATGCACCGATTACTATTATGGAATATGATCCTACTTGGCCTGAACTGTTTGAACGAGAAGCTAAAAGGATTTGTTTAGTACTAGGTAGCAAAGCTTTGCAAATTGAACATGTTGGCTCAACTTCAGTACCAGGACTGTGTGCAAAACCCATAATAGATATATTGCTGGTTGTGGAAGATTCAGCTGATGAGTCATCCTATATTCCACAATTGGAGGCCGCTGGTTATATACTAAGAATTCGAGAACCAGAATGGTTTGAGCACCGTATGTTTAAAGGGCCTGATACAGATATCAACCTACACGTATTTAGTATAGGTGCATCTGAGATTGATAGAATGCTTCGCTTTCGTGATTGGTTGAGATCTAATAAAGCCGACAGAGATAAATATGCACAAGTTAAGCAAAGTTTGGCAAAAAATAATTGGCGACATGTTCAGCACTATGCAGATGCCAAGACATCCATAATTAAGGAAATTATGGAGAGGGCAAATAAATGCTATAAATAGAAGTATAAGAAATATAATTTGCATTTGTAACCAGCTGTAAAAAGAAGGGAATCCTATTCATAGTTGTGATTTTTTAATAATTTTTTTATGAATAGGATTTTTTCATTAAGAAAATAACTATTAAAAATCATTAAAAAATGAGAATACTCTCATATGAGAATATTCTCATTTTTTATATATTATAGTATAACAAAAACATGAGAGGCTTCTCGTATTATTAGGGAGGAGGTGCAGGTTATGCCAAAGAAAACCTTCTATAATTTAAATGAAGAAAAGAGGCAG
>JAAYHM010000014.1 GCA_012735405.1 Tissierellia bacterium
TACCCTATAAAATGTCTACTTTTTATCATGGGGAAAGAAGCAAATATTGCTTGAAAGCTTTAGCAGAATTTGCTAGAATAGCACTTAACACAATAAAGTCAAGTGCCATAAAATAACTACATAAGACCCTATGATAATAAGGAGACAGTAGGAATATATATATCAAATATGTATATATTTTTTTACTTAATTTAATGAAAATTTATTAATAAGGGGGAATAGGTAATGAAGGTAATTCCAGCTGACAAGGTAATTTATAAGTTTACGGCTGATATGGAACCTATAGCATCAGTTTTACCAGGGGACATATTTAAGGTGGAAACCAATGACTGCTTCTTTCAACAAGTATTGAGTGAAGAGCAGGATTTGAAGGACCTGGACTATGGTAGACTAAACCCGGCTACTGGTCCCATATATGTAGAAGGTGCTGAGCCCGGTGATTTACTGAAGGTGAAAATAATCAGCATTGATGTAAAGGATAAGGGAATAGCTGCTGTAATTCCCAATGGAGGCCTTTTAGGGGATCAGGTTACCAAGTCCATAATAAGAATAATTAATATTGAAGATAATCATGCCCTTTTCCAGGGAGTTAAAATACCCATTAGTCCAATGATTGGTGTAATTGGGGTTGCACCAGCAAAGGAGGATGGTGAGTGGACAACAGATACCCCATGGAAGCATGGAGGCAATATGGACACCAAGGATATTAAGGCTGGTTCTACACTATACTTTCCAGTAAATCAAGAGGGTGCATTGTTGGCCCTGGGAGACTGTCATGCCCTTATGGCAGATGGAGAAGTTTGCTTTACAGGACTGGAAATACCTGCAGAAGTAACCCTGGAAGTTGACTTAATAAAGAATAAAAGTGTTAAGTGGCCCTTATTAGAAACTGATGAGTACACCATGGTAGTGGCATCGGGAGATAATCTGGATCATGCTGTATATGAAGCAACTTCCAATGCTGTAGAATATATTAAAAACAGTCTGGCTATAGAATGGGAAGAGGCTTATATACTGGCAAGCTTATCTGTAGATTTAAAGATATCTCAGCTAGTAGACCCTAAAATAACAGTGAGGGCTGCTATACCAAAGTATCTGGTAGCTACTGAAAAACTAATTGATTCCTTATAGTTATCAATTACTTATGCAGTATGGAAGGGATGGGAATTTTTACAGGGAAATATTATATTGAAAGGAATGAGTATGGTGAATGAGGTAGTGGCAGTTCTAGTTTCTTTTTCTTTTATACCTATTTTGACCAGGAAAAGAATTAAGTTTAATCATATACTTTTAATTGTTGCAGCTATATTGGCCCTAAGTTCCGGCATAAGCTACAAGGCCTTTGGGCAGGCTGTTTTAAATGTGTTTTCAAATACTTCATCTATAACAACAATACTTACAGTTTTAATGGTAGGAATACTTGGTGGTTTGATGAAACATTATAAAATACTGGATGTAGTAGTGGATACTTTGATGGAATTAATAAATGACAGCAAAAAGATACTAATGATTATTCCAGCCATAATGGGTCTTTTGGTTATTCCTGGCGGGGCTTTACTATCTGCTCCATTTGTAAACAATATTGGAGAGGATATAAAATTAAGTCCAGCACGCCGTGCTGCAATCAATCTTGTATTTAGGCATATTGCAATGTTTATACTACCTTATTCAACATCTCTACTGATAGTTACTGCTGAAATGCCTAATTTAAACATATTTAAATTAATAGGTATGAATTTGCTATTTCTCTTATTTTTAGTTAATCTAGGCTATTATTTTTTCATAAGGGATATTAAAGTGGAAGATACACCAAAGGACAAAGATGTATGGAAAAGTCTACTGAATATTTTACTATATACTTCCCCTATTTATGTGCCCATAGTAATCTATGCAATAACAGGCTGGCCCTTTTATATAACCTTAATAGCAAGTGTGTTCATGGTATATTTGCTGGGGGACAAAAAGGATTTTGCCAAGCGTACACTTAAATCCATAAATTGGAATATAGTGCTAACTGTTGTTATCATATTTATTATTAAAGAGATAATACTAAATATGGAAGGCTTGCTGGGGATCTTTAACAATATGTTAAATGTAAATAATAGCATGCTCTTTATTATGCTTGTATTTTTCATATCATCTTTTTTCTTTGGATATATAACAGGGAATCAAACAGCAGCCTTGGCTATAATACTGCCTATGCTATCCCAGCTTAATGCAGGTGGAAATCTTTTATACCTGTATGTATTTATTACCTTTATTGCTTCATTCTTTGGATACTTTTTCTCCCCTCTTCATCTATGCCAGGTTTTTACACTGGAGTATATGAGGGTAAACACAGCTGAGCTGTATAGGGAATACAAATTTTATTTACCAAGCTTATTTGTAGCAGCCCTTATATCCTTCCTTATATTTGGTTTTTAATGGACAGGGGGACAGGTGACTTGCCCTCCCTGTCCTTTTTGTATTTACCTTAACTGAAAATCCAAGGCTTCTGATAACTTATCTACCTCTCCGGGAAATAGGAAAAATAAAGGCCTATTTTCCCTTTCAAAAATTACAAA
>JAAYHM010000077.1 GCA_012735405.1 Tissierellia bacterium
TATGACATTAATGTGGAAGGTGTAGACGAGTTATTTGAAGGAAATACACCGGTAGCACTGACAGTTCTAAGGAAGGTGGAAGGAGACTGGCAAGTATTTGAAGGTCCGGAGCTTGAGGATCCTGCAGGTGTGGAAGAATTCAAGATAAACCTTAAATGGGATCATACCGACTACGACATAGACTATCAGGGTAAAACTGGCAGGATTAAAATCAATGTTGTTGCTACTCAGGTAGAAGGGCCGGTAGAACCAGGTGATCCAGGTGAAGAACCAGGTGATCCTGATGAAGAACCAAGGGTTATAGCCCAATATTACAAGAAAAGTCCTCCAGGATTTGATGCTGGAACCAATATTAAAATTGAAACGGAAAATATAGAAGGTGCAGCAAAGGTTAGAATAAGATATACTAGTCCAACAACTGGAGGCAGAGTATCTTCTAATACATTTGATCTAGGTGAATGGTTTAGACTATCATCCACACTATTTGATTTAGAAAATATAGATATATACATTTATGATACCCGTGGCCCGCTTGATGAACTTGGACGTCCAATAGATCCACTACATGTATTTTATGGCATAGATCCAGAACTGGTACCAGGACCATAGTAGTAAATGAGGGACAGAAATCTGTCCCTCAATTAAATATCCTGTAGGATATGGGGGTTAAACTTCTGGCAGGGAAAAGAAGCTAGGAGAGGGGGATTCAATGGAAAGATGTAAAATATTAATTAGGGCCCTTGGATTTTTACTTGCAGGTCTTATGATAGCCATAGTATTTACAATTATTCCAGGAACCTATTCCTGGTATGTAAAAGGCTATAATGGACCCAGCACCAATGTAGCTGCTGCAACAACAGACTATTTCATTGAGGATATGAAGGTACTTTATGATAATGGGATGCCTTATATATATTTAAAGAAGGCTAAAGGCTTAGATTATTCACCTGTAATATTCTTTGCCCTAGATGGAGAATTGGAGGATTATGCTCTTCATATAGATTCTGTTAAATTGGTGGATGATGTTAAAATACCCATTATCCCCAATATAAATTTGTCCCAGGCCATTTCTTTAATTACTTGGCCCCACAAGGAGGTTACAGGAACTTTAAGAATTAAGCACTTAAATGAATTTATAGATGAATCCCTTCCAATAAGCATACCAAAGGAATATTTAATTGAGAGATTTATCATAGACGGAGGATTCAGTGATATGGCTTATATGTCCCAGGGGGAAAAGGATGAAATATTTAGACTACTTAAGGAAGTGGTCATATATACAGACAGGTATATGGATTGGGATCCTGTCACCTGGCATGAAAACAATTATGATGTTGAAGAGAACAGGTTTAGTCATATACCTATCAGTAAGGCAGAAGTATCCTATGAGCAGGAAAGTCTTATAGATATAATCGCCCCAAATCTATTGGCTTACAACAGAAGATTATATACAGTCATGGAGGATATATTTGATGACCTCATCATTGAAAAAATCAAAAACATGGAGCTGGAAAAAACAAATAAAGAGCTCTTAAGCAACATATCCCAATTAGAAGATACAATTGACAGATTGAACAGTAAAATAGCAGAACTGGAAGAAGATAGATACAGGCTTAATGAAAGGATAGGGATACTGGAAACAGAAAAGGAAAAGCTAGAGGAACAGCTAATGGAAATAGAATCAGGAAAGGGCCAGTCAGATGAACAAGATACGGATTTAGAACAGCCTATAGAATAGGAGGTTGTTTTGTGAAGAAGATCCTAGATTGGTTTGGCAAATTTTGGATAGGCTTATTGGTTGTCTTGGTGTTTTTCACCATAGCATCTAAATTGAATGGGTCAGAGTATATATTGAATTTTGCACCATTGAAGGTTTTATCAGGGAGTATGGAGCCTAAAATTAAGGTTGGAGATATAGTACTGGTAAAAAAAGTGGATCCTTCAATTATTAAAGAGGGAGATATTATTACTTACAAGATCAACAATTCTACCTATGTAACCCATAGGGTAATTGAAGTATTTAATAATGCTAACAATCTGTACTTTAAAACTAAAGGAGATGCAAACAATACAATGGATAAAGAAGCAGTTGCAGCCGACAGTTTAGTTGGAAAAGTATTTTTAAGAATCCCTAAATTAGGATATTTTACAGATTTTGTGACTACACCTCCAGGATTTATGCTGTTATTAATTATCCCATCCATTATTTTACTAAGTAAGAAGGCCTTGTCTTATATTAAATAATTTATGAGACCTCTACTTCAGGTATGGAACTGAAAGGGTGATTCCGTGAAAGTAGTAGTAATAGCCCAATATCCCATTGAAAGAAAGGGGATCATTTCCATCATATCAAAACAAAATAATATTCAGGTCTCTGGAGAAGCTGCAACCTTAACAGAGGGACTAAATCTACTGAAAGATGCAAAACCGGATATTGCCATAGTAGATACTAAACTTGGTGATAGTACTGGTTTAGACCTTATAACAATGGCTAAGGAAAAAGACATCTCCTGTAAATTTATTTTAATTGGATATATTTATGAGGAGGATTTTATAAGCAGGGCATTGAAGTCAGGAGTAGAAGGATATCTTTTAAGGGATGCATACCCGGAGGATATAATATATGCTATAAATCAGGTTATAAGGGGCAGACAGTACTTTGATGCTGCTATTCTTGAATATGTGCTTGATGCGCGTAAGCCTAATATTTCATTACTTACACCAAGGGAAACAGAAATATTGATGGAATTAGGAAAGGGACTATCTAATAAGCAGATTGCCAAAATCCATTATATTACTGAACATACGGTGAAAAAACACATAAGTAGAATATTACGCAAATTAGAATTGAAGGATAGGACACAGGCAGCTATTTATGCAAACAAATTAAGAACAGGCATTTAAAATGACAATAAAAAAGGACATACCCTTTTAGCCAAAATCCAGCCAGGTATGTCCTTTGCCTCCTACCCTATTTCTATTACCTGATTATTCTTATATATTTCTATAACCTTAGTTGGGTAAGCCTTCATTTCCTCTGCAAAGTATTTTGTAACATTAAATTTGTTCCACAGATGGATTGGTATAAAGTATTTAGGCTTTAATTCATCTATTACATACTTTCCTCCCAGGGAGTAGTTTTCCTTAAGCCTTGGATCCACTGGGAAAAAGGCTATATATATTTCCTGGCCCTTGATTTTTTCAATTTCTCCTTTAAAGGCTTCTTCCATTTGCCTTTTTTCTTCCTCACTATCCTCTGGCCAAATCCACCAGTTTAAATCTGCAGCAAAAAATATACTCTTGCCTTCCACTTCTACTAAAAAGGAAAGGCCTAAATCAGTGGAAGCAAAGGATTTTATATTTACACCGTCTAATTGAAGGGATTCATAAGGGTTCATAATGTATATGTTGGGGCCTGGCTCTACTTCTATGTCACTGCTTAACACATACTTTATATCCTGCTGCTCCTCCTGCCACTTAAATATTTCCGGATTAAAGTGGTCCTTGTGGCTATGGCTAGAAAATACAATGGTATTTTTGTTTTTTAAATTAATGTCCCCTTTGTAATAATCAAATACCAGAAAATAATCTTCTGTTTCAACAGTGCATCCACTGTGATGTATATATTCAACCTTCATAATCTCACCTCACCTAATCTTTTACCCAAAAATTTTAAATTTAAATTAGGAAATCCAGGCACTAAACTATTTTATTCTATCTGGCATGATATTATGATATAATTACCCTTACAATGATGGATTTGGATACTGACAGAGGTGAGCATGATGGAAAAGAAGGCTGTTGATAAAAATAGATATAAGGGCATTGTGTTTGCTGTTATTGCTTCCATTCTTTGGAGCACAGGAGGACTGTTAGTTAAATTATCCAATTGGCATCCTCTTGCCATATCTGGTGGCAGAAGCCTCATAGCAGCCTTGGTTATGCTTGTATATCTTAGAAGGCCCAAAATTACAAAATCAAAGGCCCAAATAATTGGTGCCATCACCTATTCCACTACAGTTATGTTTTTTGTAATTGCCAACAAGCTTACTACAGCAGCCAATGCAATACTGCTTCAATATACCTCTCCCATATTTGTAGCCCTATTGGGTGTATGGATCTTAAAGGAGAAGATACACTGGTATGATATAGTTTCCATACTTGTTGTTTTTCTAGGCATGGGACTCTTTTTCATACAAGGGGTAGACAGGGGAAATATACTAGGAAACATAATAGCCATATTAGCTGGATTTTCATTGGCCTGCACAACCATATCCTTAAGGCTGCAAAAAGAAGGATCAGCAGTAGAAACTACCTGGCTAGGCAATATATTAACCTTTGTATTAGCCTTGCCCTTTATAATTCAAGTAAAAATTGATGCCATAAATTTAATAATTATACTCATCTTAGGCATATTTCAACTGGGCATTTCCTATATACTGTATGTAAATGCCTTAAAGTACATATCAGCACTTGAAGCCATTCTTATAACGGTACTTGAACCCCTTTTAAATCCTGTATGGGTATATGTATTTACAGGAGAGGCGCCAGGTATTTATGCCCTTATAGGTGGAAGTATCGTAATATTAACCATATTGATAAGAAGTGTATATGTAAGCAAAAGGCAGGTTGCAAAAGAAGACTGAACATTTTAAAAATATTGAAAAAAATAATTTTTTGCCAAAAAAGTATGGATAGTTATAAAAGTATGTGGTATAATGAAGTACACAAATTTATAAGAATAACTGCTTGTCAAAAAAATTTTAGTTCGACAGGAAGATTTGACAAATTTTTCTAAGCTGATATGTTATAATGCGGACAAAATATATATGTTAACAATGGGGGGCTATGAGTCATATGTCTTAAAGTGGGCGCTTGACATATGCGGAGCCAATAGCGCAACCGACCCAATTTATAGGTATCTATAAATTGGGTTTATTTTATTTAAAGCTGGACATAATCAACAGTAACCCATGAATATATTTAGAATATTTCAGGAATATTCTAAACTAAAGAAGGGTTGTCTATGTTAAAAAGGACCTGTTTTAGAAAGTTTTCTCCCATATTAAAAGGTAGGTTAGGAGAATTACAGATTTTAGTCATCTACAGGTTTGCTTCCCTGTTTATCACTTCAAGCTTTTACATACTAGGAGATTATCAGCATTCACTGTTTAGAAAACTGTTTATAATAGGATGCTTGTTGATTTCTTCAATAATTCTATCATATCTGTACTATAAAAACAGCAGTTCAGAAAAAGCAATTAAAATGCTACTTTTCATAGAAACCATAAGCAATGCAATTATATTGATACCATCCGGAGGAATATATAGTTCCTTTATCTGGTACAGCTTAAACACCATTTTAATAAGCTCCATATTCTTGAAAAAAATATACTGCTATCTAAATTTGCTTACTTATGTACTGGCATACTTTATTATTGCATATCTTGGCAATATTGAAGGACTTTACTATGTAAGGCCTATAAGGCAGGAATTAAATTTGATAATGAGCTTTGTAATGATAGTAACAGCAATTCAGGTATGGTCCATGTATGTTAAAAAGTTAAATGAAAAAAATCAGATTCTGTGGAAGGTTAACAGACAGTTGGAATTGGCAAATCAGTTGAATATTGAATACATAGAGCATATAGAGTCCCTATACAAGTCTGTAAGTATTTTAACCAATCAGGGAAACAAAGAAGGAATTATCAAATTGTTATATGATTATGCAAAGGATATCACCAAAAGTGAAGTAGTATTTTACTACGATATTTCAGAAAATACAAATAGGATGGTGAGTGACAGTGAGGGTGGACATACTCTTGATTTATTAGAAAGCTATATAAAAGATAATTTAGACTACATATATAACAATAATAGGCCTATAGAAATAGAATTGAAGGGCACTAAAATTGCAATGATGCCAGTAAGAACCATATATAAGAATTATGGAATACTTGGATGTGAAATAACCGATACAAAAAATTCCTATACCTACAAAAATAACAGCTACCAGCTTAAGTTTCTATCTGATCTAATATCTACAGCCTTTGAACGCCTAGACCTGGAGGATGTAAATGACAGGCTATTAATAAGTGAAGAACAAAACAGAATAGCTAATGAGATTCATGATAGTGTACTCCAAAGGTTATTTAGCCTATCCTGCGGTATATTTGCATTAAAAAACAACCTAAAAAGGTATAGTCATGCTGATATAGAAAATGAGCTGGAATTTATGAGAGACACCATATCTGAAGTAATGAAGGAGTTAAGGAATAAAATATATGGGTTGAGCTGGAAGGAAAAAGGTATTAATGGATTCAAAATAAGTATCAAGAGGTATATTGATGAGACCACAAGATTAAACAATGTTTTTATTCCCTTTACTATAAGCGGCAATGATGAGTTGCTTACCCATGAGCAGAAAAAAGCAATATATAGAATCATATGCGAAGGCATATCAAATGCTGTAAGGCATGGGAAGGCAAAAAATATAGACGTAAGCTTAAATATAGAAAGTCAATATACTACACTAAATATTGCTGACGATGGGGTAGGATTTGATTTAGCAAGTGTCCTTAATAAAAAAATGGATGGAATAGGCATACACAACCTGTATCAGCTAAGTGAATCACTGGGAGGGAGTACAAATATATCCAGTACTATAGGCAAAGGCACAGAAATACAAATTAAGATACCTAATATGGTATCAAAAAATAAGAAGGAGGCCTTAGTATGAAGGTACTGATAGTTGATGACCATCCATTAGTAAGAAAGGGTATCACATCTACCCTATCCTTTGAGAAAGATATTGAAGAAGTACTGGAAGCTTCCAACAATGAGGAAGCCATAAGGCAAATAAATACTGAAGAACCTGAATTAGCCATTATAGACCTTTATCTTGGCAGTGAATACGGACTGGAAATAGTATCTGCCTGTAAAAAGAAAGGATTTAAAACAAAATTCATAATACTGACTTCATCCCTAAAAAGGGAAGATTATCTAAAGTCAAAGGAAGTAGGGGTAGATGGTTATATACTGAAAGAAGCTTTTGTAGAGGACATTATCTATGCACTGAATTTAGTAAGAAGGGGCAAGCAGTTTATTGACCCTGAAATAATTAAATATGAGATAGCAAGCCAATCAGATAATAACTACAGGGAAAAATTAACACCTAGAGAGTTAGATGTGTTTGTAGAACTTGGTAAAGGATTAAGCAACTGTGAAATAGCCCAGAAGCTGTATATATCAGAAAATACAGTAAAGAAGCATGTAAGCAATATATTGTCTAAATTAGGACTGGAACACAGAACTCAGGCAGCCATATTAGCAAATAGTTTATCCAATTATTAGGAGGTGGCAAGTTTGAGAAAAAGCAGGAAAAGAAGGAAATCCAATTTTAAATCCGCTGTATTTATTGCATTAATAATTGCCTTAAGCTCCATTGGTATTGGCTATGGTTACTGGAATGGTGGAGTCAACACAGATATATCTATTAGTACCGGTGAATTGGAAACATTCTTTTCAGGAAGTTCCTACAGTTCATTAGGAGTAGGAACAAGTGGTGATGGGAAAACGCTGATAATTACTGGTCAAGTTGAAGCTGGATACGGGGAGGATATAATCTTAACTGTTGTGAACAGAGGAACTGTACCGGCAAGAATAGTGGAAACAGGATCAGTAATTTATCCGGGAGACAGCGGAACCATCAGAGTAACAGTAAATCCTGCCTATGAAAGTAATGTGACATTAGATAGTGAAATATTGTACTCAATTATAAGTGAAGGGGGAACAATTAATATTGATGAAATAATTGGTCAAATGTTTCCTGTTCAAGAATACTCTTTCTCTGAGGATTATTATATAGAGCAGGGGTTTTGATGAGATCCATTTAATATTAAAATGGAGGTAATACACTATGAAAAAGCAAATATTGATAATTATTGCAAGTTTGTTGTTTGCTATGTTTATCATGTCTGGAGGATACGGGCTTTGGAGTGAAACATTACGAATAGAAGGTAATATAGAGGTTTTACCTAATAGGGGGGAAGTAGAAGCTGCAAGAGAGCTGTTGGAAAACATGATACTGGAGATGGAAAAGAAAAAATTAGAAGAGGCATCTCAAGAGGAACCTACTACACCTTCTGAAGAAGCTGAGGATGAAACTGAACCTTTAGATGGGGAAGATGAAGTGATTGACGATAGTAGCCCTGTTGAAGTGCCTGATACTTCAGAAGAGGAACAGGCAGAAACTGCTAATCCCGGTGATGAAACTGAAGCAAAAGATGACCAGGATGAAGAGACTGATGATCCTGCCCCCATTGAGGAGCCGGCTGAGCCAGATCTTATAGAGGAGGAGTTAGAGGAAACTGTGGACTACAGTGATGAAAGCAGTGATAATATGGATGAATCTGAGGATAATCCAGTGACTGAAGTTGAAGATAGTCCACCAGAAGCTATTGAATAAATTTACTTAAGGGAACTTTTATGCTGATGAATGGGGGATAGGCATGATAAGACAAGAGAAGTTTTTGCCTACAAGGTTGTCCAAAACCAGGTGCTTTATATTAATACTACTCCTGATAATTATCTATACAGTAGACAATTCCAGCCTTGCAAACAATGTGGATAGCTTTGTATATGTATATGTTATAAAGCCCATTTTATGGACAGGTTTAGCATTAATTATATGGAGATTTCCTCAAATAAGGCCCAAGGGATATTTGAAGCTAAGGAAAACTCTATATATATGGGCCATGAATTTTGCAATTATTTATATAATTATAAACTTTGGAGCAGGATTGATTAATGGCCTGGGTTTAAGCCCCTACGACCATTCCATCAGAGGAATACTCATAAATATAGTGTTTGTAGGTTCAATGCTAATAGGAAGAGAGCTTGCACGAAGCTATCTTATCAATAGCTTTACAAAAGAGGAAAATTATCTGGTATTTATGCTAATAGCACTATTTATGACACTTACGGATATTCCCCTTTCCAGGTTCATTAACCTGGAAAGCTTAAAGGATCTAGTGGAATTCATAGCTGAACACCTTGCACCCAACTTTGCAGAAAATTTATTTGCAGGGTATTTAGTATATTTAGGCGGGCCATTGACTTCCATCATATATTTTGGAATAACGAAAGGATTCCACTGGCTGTCGCCAATACTACCAGACTTGTCATGGATAGCTGCTGCCCTGGTAGGAATTCTAAGTCCTGTATTTTTCATGATATCTTTGCAAAACATCTATTATACTTTAGCCAAACAGATAAAAAGGCATGAGGAGGAAAGTACTGCCGGATGGATTGTTACAAGCATAGTATCCATACTTATAGTATGGTTTGCTGTAGGTGTATTTCCCATATACCCCTCAGTAATAGCTACAGGAAGCATGGAGCCTGGAATTAAACCGGGAGATATAATTCTAGTAAAAAGGATAACTGACATGGAGGGGATAAATGCCCTAGATGTTGGAGACATCATACAGTTTGAAAGGGATGGAGTCCTTATATCCCATAGAATTATTGAGATAAAAAATGGTGACAAAGAAGGCACAAGTTTTATAACCAAGGGGGATAACAATTCAAGCATAGACCCGGAACCGGTAAAACCAGCCAATATAAGGGGACAGGTAGTCAAAACTGTACCCAAGCTGGGCTGGCCCACACTTCTTATAAAGAGCAGAGAAGATATACCACTGGCCAATATTGAATTTTAGGGGATGGTAATAACCATCCCCTTTTGTTTGCTCAAATTTATATGGTACTAAAGTAGTATATGGATGGGACAAGAGGAGAAATGTTTTACTACCAATATATACACATAAAGTACACTTTTTTACATACCCAAAGTATACTTTTGCGTGGCGAAAAAAGTCAAATAAACTTTTATAATTAGCTTAAACAATTAATAAAAAATTAAAAAAAGGAGTTGGGTATGTATGAAAAGGGCTAGATTTTTATTGTTGGCATTAGTAGTGGCTATAATGATGATGGGCGCAGGATATGCATATTGGTCTGAAAGAATTGAAATAAAAAACACAGTTAATACAGGGGAACTAGATGTTAAGTTTACTGAAGCAGACGTAAAAGTTGATGATGACTATGAAGACTTATTAGACAAAAAAGAAGAAAAGCATCGTTCTAAAGGGGCACCTTGGGTAGCCAAGGCTGAAGTAGATAGTAAGGATAATAAAAAAGTAGTAGTAGAAGTTAAAAATATGTATCCTGGTGCAAGGTTTACAGTTGAAACTAAGCTAAAAAATACAGGAACAATCCACGCAAAACTTACTGATATTGAGTTCGATTTTGAACATGGTAGCAAAGACTTTGCTAAGTATCTAATACTAAAAGAGATAAAAATAGGTGATAAAACTTATGAATCAGATAAAGCTGTTAATAAAGTTGACTTAAGTGATTGGGAGGTTAAGCTACTAAAGACATCAGGATTAAGAACTAATGAAGCTGAAAATGTAGAAGGAGTACAACCTGAATGGGGTTGGCCTTGGCCTCCTAAACCAGATCCAGAACCACAACCAGATCCAGATGAAGATACTATAGATATAGAATACACCTTTGAAATTGATAGGAATGCAACAGAAAACCAAGTAAAAGAAAATGCAACTTACAAATTCTCATTAAAGGCCATAGTACGTCAATTGAATGACAGAGGCGACGGAAGAATTAGATTCGATGAATAATTAATTACTCCTTATTTATAAATACAATAACCCACAATGCAGAGGATTTTCAGGGGATTTCCTCTGCATTGTTTATTTACAGCCATAATAAATTTAATATAGTGCAAAACTTGTCGAAAAAAATATGAAGGATATACAAAACTGAATATAGAAAAGTTAGTACAAAAGCCCTAAGGGAGTGATGAAGATGAAATTTGGTATCAATAAAAATTTAAGGATGGGACTAATTATCGTTTTAATAATTGCAATAGCTGTTATTTCTTTTTTTCTGTACAGGGAGGTAAAATATCCAAGATTTGAGGAGCAAAATGTTCCCGTATACAGCTACAACAACAAGGCTAGTGTAGGCTTTGCAGTTTATTTTAAGCCTAATGAGCTGTATGAAACTGAATCCATGGATAAGGAACAAATTTATTTAACTGAATTTGTAGACCGTATTAAGGCCAACTTTAATTATGAATTCAGTGCTGATAGGGATGCCAGTATAAATGGCAGCTATGATATCATAGCAAAAGCTCAGGGATATACCACTGATTTGAATGGCAATATAAAAATCATATGGGAAAAGGATTTTACTCTTGTACCAGAAAAAAATTTCACCATTAACAGGAAGGTTTTTTCCCTTAATGAAAGTGTGGATATAAAGCTTGCTGATTACAATGCCTTCGTTGCCAGAATAATAGAAGCTTCAAATGTTAACAGCCAAGCTAGTCTAAATGTCATAATGAATATTAGGCTTCAAGGGGATACGGATTATGGTCCTGTTGAAGAGGCTGTAACCCCAAGCCTAACCATACCCCTCAATTCACCTACAATTGAAATATCAGGAAACAGGGAAATTGAACAGCCTGGAGCCATTGAAGAAACAAGACAGGTTCAGCTACCTGTAAACAGAAACAGGGCTATTTTATATGGAATCATAATTGGAGTTTTAGGAATAATTGCTTGCTTTTTAATATTCTTTACTGAAGGAATATTAAGAGACCAATATGAAAAGACCTTAAAGCAGATTTTCAAAAAATATGGAGACAGGTTTGTAGCCCTAAATAGTGAAATTGTAGTCAGAGGTGGCAATATAGTTGCAGTTAAATCCATAGATGATTTAGTAAGGATATCTGATGAATTGGGCAAACCCATTATTTATAAGTACAGCTCCAATTACAGGGAAATAAATAAATTCCATGTAATTGATGAAAACAAGATTTATATGCTGGATTTAAGTGATTTAATTGAGGATAAGAAGCCTGATGAGGCTGTTGCCGATAGTAGTAAATAAGTATAATCATATAATGGTTAAAAGGTAGTAGTTAAAAGTAGTCTTATGAGTGTTACAAGACTTACTGGAAATTAATAAAATACCATTGGTAAACATATAAACCAATGGGGTGGGAAAATTGAAAAAAAGCAAAAGGCTGCTGGTATTTGTCTTGCAGCTATTGGTACTGGTGCTGGTTGGAGGTTACTTGACTACTGCTTTAATTCCATCAACCCTTGCATCCAATACAGGCAGAAGCCCCAATGTCATAGTTACAATCAATGCTGACGGCAGTATAAGCCAGAAGGGAAACCTGTTTGGAGATGGTCTTCTATATCCTGCTGCTGTAGAGGATGCAGAAAGAGGCCTAGGGGGAATCAGTGGAGTAATCAGAATCAATAATCAATACAGAAACATTAAAATTTCCAACTTAGGAATAGGATTGGACAGGGATGATCTACAATTTGGAAATGGCTATCCAATAGACATGGTCTACAGTTCATTTTTGGCTAATGTAAGGCTTAAGGTTGAAAAGGGAAGGCTTTTTTCCTTTGATAAGACCCTAATAGACTATGCAAGCCTCAGAGAACTTTTGTACCAACCAGGGGATACCAACTACAGAGGATACATGCTGGATGATAAGGATACTATTACAATAGCTAGAGGCAGTACAGTGGATTTAAAGTATACCCTGCACATGGTTGAAGGGGCTGGAAATGAACTGGAGAATGTAACAGCCTATATGCCAATCTATATAAATGTTCATGAGTACACTGATTCAGCTGATGACGGAGAATACAATCCTGATAAGGGGGACAGCGGAAAAGAGCATGATGAAGTAAAGTATCAGGATGCAAATGACGAGTTACTGGTAGGATCTGCCTACACTGAACCTCACTGGTCCCATGATTGTATAATAACCTTGTTGAATAATGGAGTAATAATTGGATATCCGCATGAAAAATATACTATAGTGGATTATTTCAATGGTACAGTAGATCCGGTTATATATGTAAATGAGGTTGTCTTGCCAGGCAAATTTGTTATAAGGGCGGAAGTGGCTGCCTTAATAGGCAGGGCCCTGGGTTTACACAAGGAGCATGGGGATTCAACAGCATACCTGGACAGGATTCCATACTGGGCTAGGGGAAATGTTGTAGCCACTACAGAGGAGGGTATATTTGAAGGATATCCTTCAGGAATGTTTAAGCCCGACAACTACATTACCCGGGAAGAGATGGTGGCAGTATTGATAAGAGCCTTCAATATTACACTGGAGGATGAATCATTAGAGCTTCCCTTTGCAGACAAGGATCATATAGGCCAATGGGCCTTGGAATATGTAAAAGCAGGATATGAAAATGGAATAATTGAAGGCTATCCAGACAACACCTTTAGACCTAAGAATCCAATAACCAGGGCAGAAACCTTTACTATAATATGCAAGCTTATGGGCTGGCATGAGGAACACAGTCAATAAGGAGCAAAATTGCTCCTTGTTTTTTTACACTTTTTTCTATTAACTGTTGAAATATAGTTAAAAATTTGTTAAACTAAATTTACAAGGAATATTCAAAATATTAATAGAATACTTTACATTCCATCAATTACTAGAATAAGGAGCATTAAATTCGTGCAATAGAATATTATCCCGATTCATAATAACCTATGTGATTTACATAGGCTATTATGAACGATAGGGTACAAAAAGCAATTTTTGTGCCTGCCATTTTGCAAAGGGATAGGTTTCTACTACTAGTAGATATTTATCCCTTTGTTTTTGAGACTAAAAATTAGGGGAGGTGAGTTCTGGTAGCTAAGGTTACCAGAGGAGTATGTCAAAGGGAATTGTTATTTCACCAGACAAGTGTACTGGATGCCGAATCTGCGAACTGACATGTACCTTTTACAAGCATGACAACTTTAATCCCAAGGATGCTGCCATATCAGTACTGGAGTTTTATGACGTAGGGCTACAGGTGCCCATGACCTGTTTACAATGTGATGAGCCCCATTGTGCAACAGTTTGTCCAGTGGGAGCCCTGGAAAAGGATGAAACTACAGGTGTTGTTAATTATGACAGGGAAAAATGTATTGGATGTAAAATGTGTGTAAGCGCTTGCCCCTTTGGAAACATGACCTACAGTCCCAGACTTAAGCAGGTAATTAAATGTGACGAATGTGGCGGGGATCCTCAGTGTGTAAAACTTTGTCCCAGTAGTGCTCTTGAGTACAAGGAATTAGACAGCAACCTTGAAAGGAGAAAGAATTTTGCCAGCTACTTTAAGGAAGTGTTTGGGGAGGTGACTAAGTAATGTACGGATGGACAGGAAAGATAATCAGGGTCAATTTAACAGACAAAAAAATTACTGTTGAAGACCTAAATATGGAAGATGCAAAAATGTACCTTGGTGGAAGAGGCTTAGGCTCCAAAATATTATATGATGAAATAGACCCCAAAATTGATCCCTTAAGCCCAGAAAACAAGCTTATATTTATGACCGGACCCTTAACTGGAACCTATGCCACCTGTGCAGGTAGATTCAATGTAGTAGCTAAGGCCCCCCTTACAGGTACCATTGGTGCTGCCAATGCTGGAGGCCATTTTGGCCCTGAGTTGAAATTTGCCGGTTATGACGGTATTATATTTGAAGGCAAGGCTGATAAACCCGTTTATCTCCACATTTATGATGACCTAATTGAATTAAAGAGTGCAGAACACCTTTGGGGTAAGGATGTTTTTGAAACTACAGATTTACTGTTGGAAGAAAATGAAGATGATGCCAGGGTTGCCTGCATAGGACCTGGTGGAGAAAAACAGGTACTCTTTGCTACAGTTATGAGCGATAAGGACAGGGCAGCAGGTAGATCCGGCCTGGGAGCAGTTATGGGTTCAAAGAACCTGAAGGCTGTTGTGGTTAAGGGTACAAAGTCCATTGGTGTTGCAGATAAGAGCAAATTTATAGCTGCCACTATGGATGCAAGGAGCAAGATCGATGTAAATGGTGTAACAGGAAAAGGTGGAGGCCTTCCAACCTACGGTACCCAGGTTCTTGTAAATATATTAAATGAGGTTCACGGACTACCTACTAGAAACTGGAGAGAATCCTACTTTGAAGATGCAGACAAGATAAGTGGAGAATATTTGGCTGAACATTTTCTCATTAGAAACAAGGCTTGCTTTGCCTGCCCTATTGGCTGCGGCAGGGTTATTGAAATTAGGGACGGCAAATATAAGGGAATTGTTGCAGGACCTGAGTATGAAGCAGGATGGTCCTATGGTGCCTGCTGTGGCGTAGGAGATATGGATGCCATAGATAAGGCAAACCATGTATGCAATTTATTGGGAATAGACCCAATAACTATGGGTGCAACCATAGCCTGTGCAATGGAATTATATGAGGAAGGATATATTACCAAAGAGGATTTAGGCGGCAGGGAGCTTAAATTTGGAGACGGGGAAGCAATCATATACTGGACAGAAATGACAGGAAACAGGGAAGGCTTTGGAGATATAATGGCCCTAGGTTCCTACAGAATGGCTGAAAAATATGGAAGAGAAGACTTGTCCATGACTGTAAAGAAACAGGAAATGCCTGCTTATGATGGCAGGGTTCTTCAGGGAATGGGCCTATCCTATGCTACAAGCAACAGGGGAGGCTGCCACGTTAGAGGATACCTAACTTCACCTGAAATATTAGGAATACCGGTAAAACTAGATCCAATGGACATAGAAGGAAAGCCAGAACTATTGAAGACCTTCCAGGACTTAACTGCTGTTGTAGATTCCTCTGATATATGTCTATTCTCCACCTTTGCCCTAGGATTACCAGAAATTTCAGAAATGCTAAGGACTGCTACAGGAATGGAAGTATCAGATGAAGAAGTTCTCAGGATAGGAGAAAGAATTTGGAATCTTGAAAGGCTATTTAATATAGAGGCAGGCTTTACCAGGAAGGACGACACATTGCCCGAAAGACTTCTTAAGGAGCCTGTAAAGAGTGGACCAGCCAAGGGCAAGGTAACTGAACTAGAAGTCATGCTTGATAAATACTATGAAGTTAGGGGCTGGACTGAAGAAGGAATCCCAACAGAAGAAAAATTGGAAGAACTATCCTTGGATAAGGAATCACTAGCTACTGTTTAATAATGTAAGAACATCCATTATATACTAATGGATGTTCTTATATATTTAGGAGGCGATAGAATGGATCATATGTATAGGGAATTAGTCCATAAATATCCTAAGGAAAAGCGTTATACCCTGGCTATGCTTCAGGACATCCAAAGGCAGAATGGCTTTATACCAAAGGAGGCAATGGAATACATATCTGAATATCTAAATTTGCCTATGAGCCATATATACCACCTTGCAACCTTTTACAAGGCATTAAGCCTAAAGCCTAAGGGCAAGTATGTAATAAAGGTTTGCAACGGAACTGCCTGCCATATAAGGGGTGCCGACTCTATTAAGGAGGAATTATATAATATATTAGGTATTAAGCCAGGTGAAACTACAGAGGATGGCTTGTTTTCCCTTGAAATTGTTAACTGTTTAGGTGCCTGTGCCCTTGCTCCTGTAATTGTAATAGATAACAAGTACTATGGAAATCTAACCAAGGAGGAGCTTAAATCTGTTATAGATCAGTATAAGGGGGCAGAGATCTATGGATAAGGTTAATAATAGGAAAATATTGGTATGCTGTGGTACAGGCTGCCTGGCCCACAACAGCTACCAGGTATATTTGGAATTTAAAAAGAAGCTGGAGGAGGATACTAATATTGATGTAAGGCCAATAATTAAATCTACAGGCTGCAATGGCCTGTGTGAAAAGGGGCCTGTTGTAAAAATACTGCCAGATGAAATTTCCTATTTTAAGGTTTCAGTTGATGATGTTGATGAAATTGTGGAAAAGACCATAAAAAATTATGAAACTGTGGATAGGCTCCTTTACTTTGATGTCAATTCAAAGAAAAGGATTAAATCCCACAAGGATGCCAGCTTTTACAAGGGTCAGCTTAAAATTGCCCTAAGAAATATTGGAGAAATTGACCCCTTAAATATAGACGATTATATAGAAAGGGATGGCTATAAGGCTCTCAGGAAGGCTTTAAATATGAGTCCTGAAGAAATAATAAGGGAAGTTGAACTGTCAGGCCTTAGAGGAAGGGGTGGAGCAGGCTTTCCCACAGGGCTAAAGTGGAAAAGCTGTTATCAGTACAAGGACTATCCAAAATATGTAATATGCAATGGAGATGAAGGGGACCCTGGTGCCTTTATGGATAGAAGTATAATGGAAGGGGATCCTAATTCTATAATTGAGGGCATGATAATTTGTGGATATGCCATAGGAGCCCATAAAGGCTTCCTATATATAAGGGACGAATATGACCTGGCCTTAAA
>JAAYHM010000078.1 GCA_012735405.1 Tissierellia bacterium
AATATGGTTATACTAATGGCCCAACTGAAGGTTTTAACAATAAGATCAAGGTGTTAAAGCGGATATCTTTTGGACTTAAGAACTTTCATAGGTTACGTAAAACACTAGCAAAACGCTTGTTCCAAATTCTAAAATTGAAAAAGTTATAAATCTTATTTGCTGGTAAATACTCATTGTCAAAGGTAGTATTTGTTTCTTCTGGAATAATCACATTATATCCAAACTCAAATGCATTTTTACAGGTAGCGTCAATACAATATTCTGTTTGAAGCCCCACCAATATAATTGTATCTATACCTTTATTTTCCAAGTACTTTTTCAACCCAGTCTTATAAAATGCACTATTGCACTATTATAGCTCTTAGCAAAAATCATTTCACCTTTAATAGGAGCAATGTCCTTATATATTTCCCAGTCATTGGCCCCCTGTCCAATTGCTTGTCTATTTTAACATCATGACTTATATATATTACCTCTATTTCATTATCCCTTGCTATTGAAATAAGCTCTTTTATATTATCAATTACTTTGTCTACATTATAGGGTTGTCTCTTAATTAGGGCTGTTTGTACGTCTACCACTAACAAGGCGCACTTATTCAAAAGCCTCTACTCCCTTTGTAAAGATTAGGTTTTTATATGCTATATTTAAACTAAAGACTTTTCCATAAAGTACTTTTCATTTATTAGTGGATATCCCCTTTGAACATATACTATTTTATAGCCATATTTTAAGTAGAAGGGTTTTGCTTGGAAATTCATAGTAGTTAAAAATGCCTTTGTACACTTATTTTTCTTTCCTATTTCTTCTGCTTCAAATAATAGCTTTTTACCTATTCCTTTCTTACGTTGATCTTCCTTAACCCACAAAAAAGCAATTTCTAACCACTGTCCAACAATAGTACATGCAATTCCTCCTATTAACTCATTACAATCATCTATTACTGAAATAATAAATTTATGTTCATCATCTATTTCAAAATAAGAAGAATTATAATCTTGTAGCCTCCTACGTATTCTCAGTACATCTTCTTCTGTTGGGAATAAGTTTATTTTATATTTCATTAATGTCCCCCTCTTTTATTTCATAGCTTATAATCTCATTATTTTTATATGTCATTAATATAAAGGTTCCAGATTCATCATAAGCCCTTACTGCTGCTTCCTTTCCCCTTAAATTTCCATCAGAAACACGAATGTAAACCTCAAATCCATCTAAACCCAGCTCCTCTTCTAAAAATTCCTGTGCTACTAGCTCCTGTTTCATCATAACCCTATTTCCATAGCCAAAAAATTTGTAATATGAAAACAATATTGTTGCTGCCAAAACAATCCCTATCCCAAAGAAAATATATTCCTTTTTAGTCCATTTTTGTGTATAAGAATAACCAAGTATAATATTTACTGTTAGTATTAAAAACATAATATAACGTGGATATACAAGCATGTTTTGAATGGCTCTAATGAGTATATATACAATAAAAGGCAATCCAGTCATATATGATAAGAGTTTAAGCCACTTTAAATTACTTCTATAATTAACTATACTCAATGCAAAGAAGCTGATAAAGCTTAAAAAAACATAAAAGACTCCAAGGGCTGTATCTGTTATCAGATAGGAGATTAAAAGGAGCAAACAAGTAATAAGTATACCAATAAACAATCTTACTTTAGCCAAGTTTTTCCTTTTTACATATATTATTCTTTCTAATACCGCTAAGCCTATAATTATTAAAAATAATATTAATATAATCATAATATACCTCCTAGCTGTAAAATACAAAATATCACCTTGCTGTAAATAAAGCCATATTATCTAATATTTATTAATTCATCCCTTATGATTCAATATATTGACCATAAAAATCGCTGCTTAAGTATTTATTCTATAGATTTCTTAACAATCCTCTTTTTTATTAATATTTTAATTATATTTTAATTATATTTCAAATATAATGATTCTAAAATAGAAAAAATTTTTTAAAAAATTAGTTGACAAATTTTAAAATAGGTTGTAACATATACAGTAATATTTAAAAAATTTTATTACATAAAAGTGTTGAAGGAGAGAAACACATCCAAGGTTATTTATAGAGAGTTG
>JAAYHM010000079.1 GCA_012735405.1 Tissierellia bacterium
ATCTAACGGCTATAGTGGCTGCAATTCCAGTAGTATTCCTATTCTGGGCATTAGCTGTTAAAAGAATGAAGGGATATATTGCTGGATGTTGTACCTTAGGTATAGCTATTATAGTAGCTGTTGTCCTATACAAAATGCCTATAGGTGCTGCCATATCAGCTGCCTTTCTTGGTGTTGCTAATGGTTTAATGCCATTAGGATGGATTATAATATCTGCAGTTTGCTTATTGTTTTTCACACTTCATAGAGGGTGTATCTGGTCAGGGAGCTCCTGTAGCAGTCGCTGCAGCAATGTTAATAGGTTTAGGATTCAAACCAATGACTGCGGCTATTTTATGTCTTATTGCAAACGTTCCACCAGTTCCCTTTGGTCCAGCAGGGGTACCAACCATAACCACTGCAAAGGTTTCAGAACTTGCTTTAGCCCCATTAGCCAAGGCGGTTGGTAGAGAAATGTTAGTTTTCTCATTAATTATACCTGTATTCATGTTAGTGGTAATGGTAGGCTGGAAGAAGACAAAGGAAGTATTGCCAGCAGCATTAGTAGCAGGTGGTTCTTTTGGAATTATTTATTTACTGGTATCTAATTATATAGGTGCAGAGTTACCATCAATACTTGGTGGAATAGGTTCATTAGTGGTATTAATTGGATTTTTAAGGGTTTGGCAGCCAAAGACAATTTGGAAGTTTGATTATGATGAAGAAGAAGGTACTACTGAAGTAGTTGGAAATCCCACTACAGTTCAAGCAGCAGCTCAAGCCCATAGCAGTAAAGAAGTTTTCCTGGCCTGGGCTCCATTTTTAACAATTATGATAGTTATGTATATATGGAGTTCAGCACCATTTAAGGATTTTGTAGCTAGAAATAATTTATTTATAAATATTGAAGAATGGCCAGGATTACATGGTATAGTATATAGAACGGCTCCTATAGTACCAGAGCCTACACTATATGCAGCCAGCTATAAATTTGACTATTTAGCAGCAGCAGGTACTGCCTTGTTTATATCAGCAATAATTTCCGTATTTATTCTTAAGTTGAATGCAAGCACAGCAGCAAAAGTATTTGTAAAGACCTTAAAGCAGTTAAAATACTCCTTAATAACCATGGCAAGCGTTATTGGTTTAGCTTATGTGGCTAATTATTCAGGTATGTCCTATTCCTATGGTTTAGCCTTTGCTGCTACTGGATCATTATTTATTATATTCTCACCTGTTATAGGTGGACTAGGAACCTTCCTTACAGGCTCAGTTACATCATCAGGCTCCTTGTTTGGAAAACTACAGGTTGTAACAGCGGAGCAAATAGGTGTAAATCCAATATTAACTGTATCAGCCCAAATACTTGGTGCTTGTATGGGTAAACTAATATCACCTCAATCCATAGTTGTAGCATCAGCACCTACAGGCTTAGTAGGAAAAGAAAGTGATATTTTAAGATCCACCATAAAATATTTCTTAATGCTACTGGTTATGGTAATAGTAGTAGTATTGTTCATCGCATATGTTACACCAGGTATAATACCTCCAGTAGAGTATGTGCAATAGTATTAGGCTATTTCAAAGTGATATATATATCACTTTGAAATAGCCTTTTTTATTAACTTTCCCTACTATTTTCAATGGGATAATCATATTAATTATATTAATTTTAATAAGGAAAATGGAGGGAATAATACAGTGGAGTTTACAAAGATGGAGGCTGCTGGGAATGATTTTGTAATCTTTAATGGATTTAAATATCAGATAAAGGATTATAGTAATCTGGCAATAAAGGTCTGTGATAGGCATTTTAGCGTTGGGGCTGATGGCATACTCCTTTGTGAGAATTCTCATATGGCAGATATAAAAATGATATACTACAATTCTGATGGTTCCATAGGTGAAATGTGTGGCAATGGTATCAGGTGTTTTGCTAAATATGTGTATGAGGAAGGCATAATTAATAAAAAAGTATTTACCGTAGAAACATTGGCTGGAATAAAAAGGCTCTGGCTGGAAACAGATGAGGATAACAAGGTTAAAGCTGTAAGGGTAAATATGGGCAAAGCTAAATTAAATCCTAAGGATATTCCTGTAAATATAAATAAAGACAGGGTTATAAATGAGTTAATAAAAATAGATGGAAAGGAAATTATATTTTCTTCAGTCCAGGTAGGAGTACCCCATACAGTTATATTTGTAGATAATATTGAGAATGTAGATATAAATTGTCTGGGAAGAAAAATAGAGACCCATTCCCTCTTTCCCAATAAGACCAATGTTAATTTTGTAGAAGTAATTGATAGAAATAATATAAATATATACACCTGGGAAAGGGGAGCAGGGAGGACCTTAGGCTGCGGAACAGGATCCTGTGCCAGTGCAGTCATTGGCAATATATTAGGAAGGTTGGACAATATTGTACATGTAAAAACTGAAGGGGGAGAAATGGAAATACAAATTGAAGAAGATTATGAAATATATATGAAGGGTGGAGCAAATAGGATTTGTGATGGGGTCTTCAGCAATATATTTGAAAGATACTAACAATTATTATATACTAATACTTGATAGTAGTTTTTCATTTTAAGGCTTGGGTGATCTTATGTCATATTTGCGATTGATAAAAAACAAGATGCAAAATTTAGCTGAAACCATGGCATCTGTAATGAATGTGGAAGTAGCTATTGCTGATAGCAATCTAACCAGAATTATAGGCACAGGAGATTTTTGCAGCAAATTAGATGAAAACTGTGCTGAGGACTCCTTATATGCAAAAGTAGTAGAGACAGGCCAACCCATAATCAATTTAACCAGGGATGAGTATTGTTCAACCTGCTCAAACAAGGAGAATTGCTATGAATTTTCCAATATGTCTTATCCCATTAAATTGGAGGATGAGGTAATAGGAGTAATTAGCTTTGCTTCTTTTAATGCTGAACAGGCTAACAATATGAGATTTAGAAGAAATGAATATTTTAATATGTTAAAGGAAACTGCTGCCATTGTAGAAAGGGAGATATTTAACATAAAAATTGCTAATAAGTTAATAAATGATGTGGCAGAAGTCAATGAAATAATAAATTGTCTAAATACTTGCATCATAATATTAAATTCCAATAATGAGATTATACACATCAATAGTAAGGCCTTAGATACCTTAAATTTAAATATATCCAGTCAAAAGATAATCAATAGGAATATATTTGAAATTATAAGCAATATAAAATTAGCAGATACGGGTAATAAGGACCTGGTAGATATATGGAAAATAAATGGTAAGGAAGTTAGGGTAAAATACAGTATAAATAAGTTAAGATTAAGAGATAATAGATTTTCCTTAATGATTTCATTCGAGTACATGCAGGATATTATAAATATAGCTAAAACTTATGAGAATAGGGAGAAGATTCAATTTAAAAATATCATAGGAAAAAGCAGGGCCATATTGGAAGCTATTAATAAGTCAAAAATTGCAGCTTCCACCGATTCAACAGTCTTAATTCAGGGAGCCAGTGGAACCGGCAAGGAATTGTTTGCAAGATCCATCCATAATGAAGGTTTGAGAAAGGATGGGCCCTTTGTAGCAATTAATTGTGGTAGTATACCTGAAACCTTGATAGAATCGGAGTTATTTGGATATGAAAGAGGTGCTTTTACCGGAGCCAGCAATACAGGTAAAAAAGGAAAAATAGAGCTGGCCCACAATGGTACCCTATTTTTGGATGAAGTTGGAGAATTGCCCTTATATGCTCAGACCAAACTATTAAGGGTTCTTCAGGAAAGAACCATAGACAGAATTGGTGGGACTAAGCCTGTATATGTAAATATTAGGGTTATAGCAGCTACTAATAAGGATCTTAAAAAATTAGTAGATGAAGGCAAGTTCAGACTAGATTTATTTTATAGATTAAATGTAATACCTATTAAGCTTCCGGATTTAAAGGATAGGGAAGATGATGTATTACTATGTGCAGACCACATTTTAGACAAGCTATGCTATAGAATGAATGTTGAAAAGAAGGAGTTATCAGAAGAGGTAAAGCTTGCCTTTAAGCAATATCATTGGCCTGGAAACATAAGGGAATTGGAAAATGTATTAGAATATGGTGTATGTTTTTCTAAGGACAAATATATAAAACTGGAAGATCTACCGGAATACTTTTTGGAAGAATTCATAAAAACAGGCTCAAATATTAAAGTTTTGCCTACAAATAGGGAGAGCTCCCTAGAAGATTTAAAATTAGAGTTTGAAAAGAAGATAATTGAGCAAATGTTAGACAAATATGGCAATACAGTTGAAGGCAAGAGGAAAGTAGCTGAAAAATTAAATATAGGTTTAACTACCTTGTATAGAAAGATTAATGATTATTATAAATAATTTTCATGTTTGAAAAATATTTTTCAAACATGAAAATTTTTTATTTTCTGTATAAAAAATCTAGTATTTTTTCCATTATATAACATTATCTTTCATGGTTTCATGTAAAGAAAATACAAGTATAGAGGTTTAAAAATATTTAATAAATTATTTTGCAAATTTTTAAATCTTGGCATGAATGTTGCAATATATATTTGTACAATACCCAAATGAGAGTGAGGGATTAATATGAAGAGGGAAAAAGACACTCTTCCATGCGAATTATGGGAATTATTATTGAATAGCTTAAAAAATGGAGTAAAACCAGCTTTAGGATGTACAGAACCTGTAGCAGTAGGTTTAGCAGTATCTAAAGCTTATGAATTAATAAAAGGAAATATCAAAAGGGTTGAGGTAAAAGTAAGTCCTAATATTTTCAAAAATGGCATGGGGGTAGGCATACCTGGTACTAGGGAAGTAGGCCTGGTTTTTGCTGCAGCCCTTGGAATAACTTGTGGAGACCCGAATTTAGAACTTGAAGTATTTAGATATGTAAATGATGAAGCGATTAATAAGGCAAGGGAATTAGTAGATAAGGATTTAATTAGTGTAGAAATAGAAGACAAAAAAGGCAATTTCTATATTGAAGCAAAAATAAATACAGATAGGGGAGAAAGTATCTGCCAAATTAAAAGGAATCATACTAATATAGTGTATTTAGAAGCAAATGGTAAAGTCCTTTTAAATAAGGATCTGGAAGAGGATAAGGAAGATGTCACTAGTAATGAATACATGAAGGATATAAGCATAAAAGATATCAGGAAGTTTATTGAAAATATTGCTTACGAAGATATTAAATTTTTACTTGAAGGCGTAAAATTAAACATGAATATGGCTGAGGCTGGTTTAAAGGAAAAACCGGGGCCTGCTTTAGGGGCTGCTATGGACATGCTAATCCGAGAAAATATACTGCAAGATGATATAATCAACAGGGCTAAAGCCTTAACAGCAGCTGCCTGTGATGCTAGAATGGCAGGTTTAAATATGCCTGTTATGAGTAGTGCAGGTAGTGGAAATCATGGAATTATAGCCATAATACCTCCAGTCGTAGTTTGCCGGCATATAGGCTGTGATGATGAAAAATTAGCCAGGACTTTAGCCTTTAGCCATTTGTTAACTGCCTATATAAAGGTATTTACAGG
>JAAYHM010000080.1 GCA_012735405.1 Tissierellia bacterium
CCATTTGAGCTGCTCCTGTGATCATGTTCTTTACATAGTCAGCGTGACCTGGGCAGTCTACGTGTGCATAGTGACGGTTTGCTGTTTCATACTCTACGTGGGATGTGGAGATTGTTATTCCTCTTTCCCTTTCTTCTGGAGCCTTATCTATATTTTCATAATCTACGAATTGACCTGTACCAAATCTTTTACTTAATACCGCTGTTATAGCAGCAGTTAATGTAGTTTTGCCGTGGTCTACGTGACCTATTGTTCCTATATTTACGTGAGGTTTGGTTCTTTCAAATTTTTCTTTTGCCATCTTTATTCCTCCTTAATTACTATTTTATACCTAATATTTCTTCTGCAAGATTGCTTGGTACTTGAGCATAATGATCAAATTGCATTGTGTAAACTGCTCTACCTTGAGTATTTGAACGAAGGTCTGTAGCATATCCAAACATTTCTGCCAATGGTACATAGGCTTTTACTACCTGAACACCTTCTCTTGGCTCCATACCTTCGATTCTACCACGTCTTGCATTAATATCGCCTATTACATCACCCATATATTCTTCAGGTACAATAACTTCTACCTTCATTATAGGCTCTAATAATACAGGTTTTGCTTTAGCCATAGCCTCTTTAAATGCCATGGAACCGGCAATCTTAAAGGCCATTTCTGAAGAGTCTACCTCATGGTATGAACCATCATAAAGGGTTACCTTAACATCTACTACCGGATATCCACCTAAAATACCTGACTGCATTGCTTCTTGGATTCCAGTGTCAACAGCTGGGATATATTCTTTTGGTATAACTCCACCAACAATCTTGTTGATGAATTCATATCCCTTACCTGGTTCTTGTGGTTCAATTTTTATCTTAACATGACCATATTGACCACGGCCACCAGATTGTCTTACATATTTTGTGTCTGCCTCAGCTGCTGCAGAAATAGACTCTTTGTATGCTACTTGCGGACTTCCTACATTGGCTTCTACTTTAAATTCTCTTAAAAGCCTATCTACAATAATATCTAAATGAAGTTCTCCCATACCTGCAATAATAATCTGACCTGTTTCTTCATTTGTAAAGGTCTTAAAGGTTGGGTCTTCTTCTGCAAGTTTTCCTAAAGCTATGGTCATTTTTTCCTGGCTAGCTTTAGATTTTGGTTCAATAGCAACTTCAATTACAGGATCAGGGAAGTCCATTGATTCTAATATGATTTGATTGTTTTCATCACATAGGGTATCTCCAGTAGTAGTGTGTTTAAGTCCTACTGCCGCTGCTATATCACCTGCATACACTTCATCTACTTCTTCTCTCTTATTAGCATGCATTAAAAGAATCCTACCAATTCTTTCTTTCTTCCTCTTTACAGGGTTGTAAACATAAGAACCTGACTTAAGGGTTCCTGAATATACTCTAAAGTATGCAAGTTTTCCTACATATGGGTCTGCTACAATTTTAAATGCTAAAGCTGAAAATGGTTCATCATCAGATGGATGTCTTTCCAATGTTTCTTCACCATCTACATCAAATCCTTGTATAGCTGGAATATCTGTAGGTGATGGCATAAAATCAACTATAGCATCCAATAAAGGTTGAACCCCTTTATTTTTGTAGGAAGAACCGCATAAAACAGGTATTATCTTTACATTAATAGTAGCAGCTCTTAATGCCTTTTTGATTTCTTCAGGAGTAATTTCTTCCCCTTCTAAATATTTCATCATTAACTCTTCATCAAAATCAGCAACACTTTCTAATAGTTTTTCTCTATATTCTTCAGCTAAATCCTTCATGTCTTCAGGTATATCAACTACTTCAATGTCTTTTCCTAAGTCATCTTTATAAATTCTAGCATTCATTTCAATTAAATCAACTATACCAGTAAAGCTATCTTCTTTTCCAATAGGTAATTGTATGGGGACAGGATTGGCTTTTAGTCTGTCTCTAATCATATCCACTACTCTATAGAAGTTTGCTCCTACTATATCCATCTTGTTGACGAAAGCCATACGAGGAATATGATATTTATCAGCTTGCCGCCAAACTGTTTCTGACTGTGGCTCTACTCCACCCTTCGCACAGAATACTGCTACTGCGCCATCTAAAACCCTTAAGGATCTTTCTACCTCTGCGGTAAAATCCACGTGCCCTGGCGTATCAATTATGTTGATCCTGTGATCTTTCCAGTAACAAGTAGTTGCAGCAGATGTAATAGTAATTCCTCTTTCCTGTTCTTGCTCCATCCAATCCATTTCAGCAGCACCTTCATGTGTTTCTCCTACTTTATGGATTTTACCTGTATAAAAGAGTATCCTTTCTGTCGTAGTTGTCTTACCTGCATCTATATGGGCCATTATTCCTATGTTTCGTGTTTTCTCTAATTGTACTTTTCTAGGCACAATATTTCCTCCTTCCTAAATATGTGTCCCCTCTTGCATCTTTTAGCATTCTACTTGTAGAACTACCATCTATAGTGAGCAAAAGCTTTGTTTGCCTCAGCCATCTTGTGGGTGTCTTCTTTCTTCTTAACACTTGCCCCAGTATTATTAGCTGCATCCATGATCTCTCTGGCTAGTCTTTCCTTCATGGTCTTCTCGCCTCTGTTTCTTGCATAGGTAACAAGCCAACGAATTCCCAAGGTTTCTCTTCTTTCAGGTCTCACTTCTACTGGAACTTGATATGTGGCACCACCTATACGCCTAGCTCTAACTTCCAATACTGGCATTACATTGTTTAAAGCCTTATAGAAAACTTCCAATGGATCTTCGCCAGTTTTTTCTGCTATGATATCAAATGCACTATATACAATCTTTTGTGCAATTCCTTTTTTACCATCAAGCATTACCTTGTTGATTAGTTTTGTAACAGTTTTGTCATTGTATATAGGATCTGGTGTCACTTCTCTTTTCACTACATTCCCTTTTCTTGGCACCTTACTTCCCTCCTTAATATTAAATTAATTCACAGGTACTCGACAGATATACTGCCGTTGTGCTCTCTAATGCATCTATATAAAAGGAATAACTCCCTGCATTATTGCACAATTACTTACCTTTTTTAGCACCATACTTGGATCTGCCTTGTTTTCTGTTTTCTACTCCAGCAGTATCCAAGGTACCTCTAATAACGTGGTATCTTACACCTGGTAGGTCTTTAACCCTTCCACCTCTTATAAGAACAACACTGTGTTCTTGTAAGTTGTGTCCAATTCCAGGAATATAAGCATTAACTTCTACGTTGTTTGAAAGTCTAACCCTTGCAATTTTTCTTAAAGCTGAGTTAGGTTTTTTAGGAGTAACAGTTCTTACTGCTGTACAAACACCTCTTTTTTGTGGTGAGTTAACTTCAGTAAATTCCTTTTTTAAGGAGTTAAAGTTAATGCCTAATGCTGGTGATTTGGATTTGTACTCTACCTTTTGCCTACCTTTTTTAACTAATTGGTTAATTGTTGGCATCCTTGCACCTCCCCTTATAAGCTTATTTTAATAAAGCAGCAGACGCTGCGCTTACATCTATATTGCATTGTTTCCCTAATTTCTTCATAGTTTCCACATATACTATTTCAATGCCTTTTTCATTACACATGTCAATTATATCTTTTACTATCCTTTTTTCAGCATCTTTAGCAATAAATACTTTTTTAACCTTATCCTTTTGCAATGCTCTTTTTACCTGGTTTGTGCCTACTACCCTTTTCTCAGCACTTAAAGATGCTGTCATAAGTTTCCTCCTCCTTTTAAACATTCTAAAGATTATGTGGCCTAGGCCACATAATCTTTATGTTTTCAAAGAGTCAACTTCTTTTTACGCACCTATATATTCTATCATCACTAATCTTCAGTGTCAACACTATTTTCTTCTGTTTCTTCACTTTCTTCTTCTAATACAACCTGTATATCTTTATATCTTCTCATACCAGTTCCTGCAGGAATTAACTTACCAATAATTACATTCTCTTTTAATCCTATCAGGCGATCAACTTTACCTTTAATTGCAGCATCTGTCAATACCCTAGTAGTTTCCTGGAAGCTGGCTGCAGATAAGAAGGAATCAGTTGCAAGGGATGCTTTAGTAATTCCCAGTAAGGCCCTCTTGCCTACAGCTGGCTTTTTGCCATTTTCCATAGCCTCTCTATTGGCATCTTCAAAGTCATGTAGATTTACTAAACTTCCTGGTAAAAATTCTGTATCGCCTGGATCTTCAATCTTAACCTTGTTTAACATCTGCCTTACAATTATTTCAATATGTTTGTCATTAATATCTACACCTTGAAGTTTATATACCCTTTGAACTTCCTTTACCAAATATTCCTGAACTCCTTGTACTCCTTTTATCTTTAATATGTCATGTGGATTTACAGAACCTTCTGTTAGCTCATCCCCAGCTTCTACAAAGTCTCCATCTCTTACCTTTAGTCTTGAACCATATGGTATAGTATATGTTTTGCTTTCTCCATCGGCTGATGTAACTATAACTTCTCTTTTCTTTTTGGCTTCGCTAATTTTTACTTCCCCTGATATTTCACTAATTATAGCCAATCCTTTTGGCTTTCTTGCTTCAAACAATTCTTCAACCCTGGGTAGACCTTGAGTAATATCGTCTCCTGCAACTCCACCGGTATGGAAGGTACGCATTGTAAGCTGAGTACCTGGTTCTCCTATGGATTGGGCTGCAATAGTTCCTACTGCTTCCCCGACACGTACAGGATCTCCAGTAGCTAAATTTCTTCCATAACAATGGGCACATACTCCATGGCGTGTTTTACAACCTAGTACAGATCTTACCTTAACTTCCTTAATTCCTACCTTCTCTATTTTTTCTGCCATATCTTCTACAATCATTTGGCCCTTTTCAACTATTATTTCACCTGTTTCTGGATTTATAACATCTTCAGCAGCATATCTCCCTGTTATCCTATCCTTAAGTTCTTCTATTACTTCTCTGCCATCCACAAAGGCCCTTGCTACCAGGTATTCGTCTGTTCCGCAATCTTCTTCCCTTACTATTACATCCTGGCTAACATCAACAAGTCTTCTGGTTAGATATCCAGAGTCTGCAGTTCTTAAGGCTGTATCTGCAAGTCCCTTTCTGGAACCGTGGGTGGATACGAAGAATTCTAACACATTTAGCCCTTCTCTAAAGTTGGACTTAATAGGAATTTCTACAGTTTTTCCTGTAGCACTTGCCATCAATCCCCTCATACCTGCTAACTGTCTTATCTGGTTCTTGCTACCCCTAGCTCCGGAATGGGCCATAATGTATATATTGTTCATCTTATCCATACTATTCATCAAGGCTTCTGTAACCTCTTCAGTTGTTCTATTCCATATTTCAATTACCTTTTCATATCTTTCTTCGTCAGATATTAATCCTCTTCTATAGGATTTTTCAAATTTATCTACTTCTTCTTCAGCCTTACTAATTAGTTCTTCCTTTTCTTTTGGTACTATTACATCTTCCATACTAATGGTTATGGCACCTTTTGTAGAGTATTTGAATCCTAATTGCTTTATATTGTCTAATACTGCAGCAGTTACTGTATTACCATGTTTTAAATAACATTTTTCAATTATTTTTTCCAATACCTTCTTATCTACTATAGTATCTATTTCAAGGGAGTATTTATCTACACTTCTATCTACAAAGCCTAAATCCTGTGGAATACTTTCATTAAATATAAATCTTCCTACAGTACTTTCAACTAAAAAGCCTCTGTCATTTTCGTCTAATTTTTTTCTTACCTTTACTCTGGCATGAATTCCAACATATCCATTATAATATGCTTGAAGCATTTCATTAAAATCTTTAAATATCTTTCCTTCTCCCTTTTCTCCCTCAACTTCCACTGTTAAATAATAACTACCTAATACCATATCCTGTGTTGGAGTTGTTATAGGTTTTCCATCCTTTGGTGCCAGTATATTGTTAACAGATAGCATGAGTAATCTTGCTTCAGCTTGAGCTTCAGCAGATAAGGGAACGTGAACTGCCATCTGGTCTCCGTCAAAGTCAGCATTATAAGCTGTACAAACAAGAGGGTGAAG
>JAAYHM010000081.1 GCA_012735405.1 Tissierellia bacterium
AAGGTAACAATAGTATCAACCCCCCACGATACCTTTACAGCCTCCAGGCTTATAACCCAATCTGTACCTGTAAGAGAAGTAATGACCAGTGAAAATATAGTGAAGTTTTCCCTGGATGATTTAGTAGAAAATGTCAGGGAACATATGTCTCAGACAAGATATAGGTCCTATCCAGTGGTAGACCACAACAACAGGGTAGCAGGGCTAATATCCAGGTATCACCTTATTTCCAGTACAAAGAAAAAAGTAATACTGGTGGACCACAATGAAAGAAGCCAGTCTGTAGATGGGCTGGAAGATTGTGAAATACTGGAAATTATAGACCATCACCGAATAGGGGATGTATTTACCGGCAATCCAATTTATTTTAGAAATGAACCGGTAGGAAGTACATCTACTATAGTTGCCTCCATAATGTTTGAAAACGGAAGAAGACCTTCAAAGAAAATTGCAGGTGCCCTGGCAGCAGCTATAATATCAGATACCTTGCTATTAAAATCTCCTACATCCACTAATACAGACAGGATAATGCTTGAGCGGCTAGCCAGAATAGCAAACTTAAATATAGAAGAATTTGCCTATGTCATGTTTAAGGCTGGTACATCTTTGGCAGGTAGCACACCACAACAATTGCTGGATAGGGACTTTAAGCTTTTTACCATTAATGAAGTCAAGGTGGGCATTTCTCAGGTAAATACTATGGATCTGGATAGTATAAAGGATTTAAAGCCTGATTTGATTTCAATTATGGAAAATAAACTGAAAGAGGAAGGATATTCCGTATTTATGCTTATGTTAACAGATATATTTAATGAGGCTTCAGAAATACTTGTAGTTGGTCCACATAAGGAAGAGGTGGCAGAAGCCTTTGGAAAAAAACTTGTCAACAACTCTTTTTATGCAGAAGGAGTAGTATCAAGAAAAAAACAGGTAGTGCCACCTATTACAAATCTTATAACTAAAGTAAAAGAGCTGCAAGATTAAGATCTATAGCTATGATAAAGCTTGTTATCATAGCTATATTTTTTTACCTGGTAAATCAAGCATTGATAAAAATTATAGTAAAATAATACTTATTAAATTTGTTTATATTATAATGATAGTGTATTATATTAATATAAGACTAACAACTGAGGAGTTGAACATATGATTAATATAGGATTATTAGGTTTGGGTACTGTTGGTTCCGGGGTTTTAGAAATACTTGATAGTAGAAGGGAAGAATTAAAAAATATCACCGGCCATGATATCAACATAAGGAAGATATTGGTAAAGGATTTAAACAAAAAAAGGCCTATTAAAATAAAGCCAGGCATATTAACTGATAATTTTAATGATATTTTAGAGGATAAGGATATAAGTATCATTGTAGAAGCAACCGGGGATCTGGAAAAGGGCTATGATTACATAAGAAAATCCTTAAAGGAAGGTAAAAATGTAGTAACTGCCAACAAGGCAGTAGTATCTAGGCACTTTGAGGAGTTAACAGAGCTTGCAGAAAAAGAAGGCTTAGCCTTCCTGTATGAAGCCAGTGTAGGAGGTGGCATACCTCTACTTAAAAGTCTCAAGGAACAATTAGCCCTAAATGAAATAACAGAGGTAAAGGGCATATTAAATGGCACATGTAATTATATATTAACTGAAATGGAAAGAGGCCTGGATTATTTTGAAGCTTTAAGGATTGCACAAAGGAAAGGCTTTGCAGAATTAGATCCCACAGATGATGTTGAAGGCTTAGATACTAGAAGAAAGTTAAGGATATTAGGTACACTGGCCCTGGGAAGTACAATTCTTGAAGAAGATATAGTACTAAGGGGTATAAGAAGCATTAAGGCAATAGATATAGAATACATAAATAAGATGAATTGCTCCATTAAATTAATTGGAGAAATAAAATCCTATGAAGAGGGCTATACAGCCATAGTTGAACCCATGATAGTAAATAAAAATTCTCCCTTCTACAGTGTATATTATGAAAAAAATGCAGTTCTACTAAAAGGTGATAAGGTAGGGGATTTAATCTTCTACGGAAATGGTGCAGGTAAATTGCCTACAGCCAATGCAATATTAACAGATGTAATAGACATAATTATGGGCTTAAGTAAAACAGAAAGCCCAGTGGGCACAAATAAGCTTGAAAATATTAATATAAGTTTAAAAGGCAAATACTACTTGAGAATATCTAAAGTCAGTAAGAATATTTATTCTATAATGGAAAGCATTGCAAAGGAAATATTATGTGAAAAAGAAAATATTGTAATTATGACCAAAAGTATGCTTTTAAATGATATACTTAAATTGTTGAAGGTACTGGAAATAAAAGAGGAGGAGTACTTCCTGGCAAGAAAGGAATGTTAAAATGAAATTAAACAAAAAAGATATGGCCATTCTTATAATTCCAATTATAATAGCCTTAATAATCTATCCAATGCTACCAGATATGATTCCCAGGCAGCTTAGGCTGGATGGCTCTGTAGCCTATATGCATAAGGGATTTATATTTTTATTGGCCTTACTACCCTTTGTGGTATATAAGTCCAGAAAACCTAAAAATTAACAAACATGAATACATAAAAGCAAAAAGGAGATATACTGCTAATATATCTCCTTACTCTTCTACCCCATATTTCATCTTATAATAGTAAATGGCCAGCTGGGTCCTGTCCCGAAGACCCAGCTTTTCCAGCATATTGGAAATGTAGTTTCTTACAGTTCCTTCACTTAAATAGAGCTTTTCTGCAATTTCCTTATTATTAAGACCTTCTGCCACTAGAAGTAAAATATCATACTCCCTATCTGACAAATTGAGTTTTACCTCTTTTTCAGCATATTTTCGTATACCTGATACTATTTTAGAATCAAATACCATATTGCCAGCATATACAGCATTAATGGCAGGTATTATTCCCTTTATATTATGTTTTAGGATGTATCCCTTACAGCCTATAGACAGGGCCTGGGCTATATATTCCTGATCCTGAAAGGTGGTTATCAGGAGTATTTTAGCTTCATTATCCATTTTAAGTATGGATTTGGCAGCATCAATACCACTTAAATTTTCCATTCTAATATCCATTAATACTAAATCAGGCTTATGTTTTTCATACAGGTAAATGGCATCTTCTCCACTATAACCTACCGCCTTTACATTTATGCCATTGGCACTGACAATAGTTTTAAGAGATTCTACAACCAGGGGATCATCATCTATAATTATAATATTCATCCTATCATCCTTTCATAAGGGTAAGGTGGATTTTAAAACCATTATCAAAACTGTAGTTTAAAAAGCCATTATACTTACTGGCTATTTCCTTTATAGATGTAAGTCCTATGCCCTTTGGCTTCTGTAAAGCCTCTTCATCAAAAATACTTCCATTATCCTTTATTATTATAGAATAAAATTTTGGCTGCTCTAATAGGCTTATTTTAAGCTTGTCAGCATTGGAATGCTTGACACAATTGGTTATACCTTCCTTTACAACAGAAATTATGTCAAACTTCATATCATAGCTTAAATTATCCTCTATTTTATAGATAAGCTCCACATCTATATTAGGTACATTTGTACATAGTTTTTCAATTTGGTCCCTTAAGTCTAAAGATTCATTGTATAGATTGTGTATGCTTTTTCTTATTTCCTCCATACCCTTAGTCAGTGTATCTTGAAGGATATCCAGCTTTTCTATTACTGCCTTTTCCTTGGAAATTATCTTTAGGGACTCTACCTGTAATATACTGCTTGATAAGGTATGGCCTATGGCATCGTGAAGCTTTTTTGCAATTCTATTTCTTTCTGTAAGTATGGCTATATGAATATTTTTTTCCTGTCCTTTTTAAGCTGTTCATTGTATTTTTCCAAAAGGAGACTATCCTCCCTAATTTTATCCCTGGCTTTGATGTTTTCTTCCAATATTTCCTTATGTTTTTTTGTGATTATTGAAATGTATACTGAAATAATAGAGAGAAGTAAATTGATGGGGTAATAGTTTGTAAATATTAGGGGGACCGTAAAAACTGTAAATATATTGAAATCATCATGTAAATCATAAACAACAACCGGGATATAGAGTACAAACAGTTCATAGTACAAGGCCAGGGCTCCAAATAAAATGTATAAAAATCCCTTTATTTTCTTACTGTCCACTATTTCTAACAGTGAAGAGATTATTATAACTATAAGGAAATACAAAGGAAGATTTTCCTCCGGATAGGCCTTATAGGTATTGTATAAACAAAAACTTACAATAAATAGCTTTTCCAGAAATCTTCTCATAGGACCCATTAAGGTTTCCTCCTAAAATTTCAACTATCCATTTATTAACTTTATTATACTTATATTAATCATTATATACAATTGATTTGATGACAAATGTCACATTACTTTATAACTATGTACACTACAAGGGCAAAAGAAAAATTCATACAATGAAATTGAAATAACTTGTAGGAGTGATAAGGATGGTTGTAAAGGTTAAGAATGTAGTAAAAAGATATGATGAAAAAATAGCCCTTGATCATTTTAATATGGAAGTAAGGGAAGGGGAAATACTGGGGCTGTTAGGACCTAATGGCTGCGGAAAAACAACAGCTATAAATTGTATCTTGTCCCTTCTAAAGTTTGACAAGGGGGAAGTTCAAGTATTTGGAAGGAAGATGACTCCGAATTCCTATGACATGAAAAGGCAAATTGGCTTGGTACCCCAGGAAGTTTCAGTGTTTGAAAACTTAACAGTAAAGGAAAATATAGATTATTTCTGTGGCCTGTATATAGATGATAAAAATACAAGGAAAAAATATGCGGAAGAAGCCATAGAATTTGTAGGTCTAAAGGATTATGTAAAATTCTATCCTAAAAAGCTTAGTGGAGGACTGAAAAGAAGGCTTAACATTGCCTGCGGCATAGTCCATAAGCCTAAACTAATATTCCTTGATGAGCCTACGGTGGCAGTAGATGCCCAAAGCAGAAATTTCATACTGGAAGGAATAAAAAAGCTAAACCAGGAAGGCAGCACCATTATATATACTACCCACTATCTGGAAGAGGCAGAAATGCTTTGCAGTAGGATAGTCATAATGGACAATGGAAAGGACATAGCTTCCGGAACTATAGAAGAATTAAAGGCCATGATAACTACATCAGAAAAGATTGTAATAAGATTTATAAATATAGAAGATGAAGTAATAAATGCCATGTACAGGATTCCCCATGTTATAGATATAGAAAGAAACGGAGAAGACTTCATCATAAAATTTGAAAATGGAATAAATAATTTGTCCAATTTACTAAACTTTATTGCAGAGCACAACTTGACCTATATAAAGCTATACAGTCAACTACCCACCCTCAATGACGTATTCCTAGAGCTAACAGGAAAGGAGCTGAGGGATTAATGAATATTATCAGGAACTGCATATATCAGGGGAAAAATTTATTTAGGGATTTCTCCTTCTTGTTCTGGGCTATGCTATACCCTATCATAATAGCCTTCTTCTTCAATCTAGCCTTTAGTGGCATGATGAATCGGAATTTTGAAGATATCCAGGTTGGAATAGAAGAGGATAACAATGTTTTGCCCATACTGGAGGAAATAGACTTTGTTAAGATCCACAGAATAACTGAAGATGAAATAGAAGAAAAGTTAGAAAATGATGAAATTGATGCCTTTATAGATGGTGACCTGAATTTAACAGTTAAAAAATCTGGTATAAACCAAACCATAATAAAGGAAGTGGTAGAACAGATAAAGCAAACGGTAAAGTTAAATAGGCCTATTGATGGCTCTGAATTTTCCGTAAGATATGTAGCAGATAAAAATCAGGAGTCAAACTCAATAGTTATCATTTTTTACTCCCTAATAGCCATGGTATCCACCTATGGGGTCTTTGCAGGCATTGAAACTGCCAGTTTGATGCAGGCAAATCTATCTAATATAGGCCTTAGGATCAATGCAACTCCCCTCAAAAAACAGAACTTTTTAATAGCCGGGGTTATAGTTTCTCTTTTACTGAACCTACTTGCAAATACAGGTTTATTACTCTTTATTAATTATGTTCTTAAAATCCATCTTTTTACTAATATAACCTATAGCCTTATTTTTATATTACTTGGTAATTTACTTGGTGTAATTTTAGGCATATTTATTGGAGTTTCCAATAAGAAAAGTGCTAATGTCAAAACTGCAATAGCTATTTCAACCACCTTGTTTCTATCCTTCCTATCTGGGATGATGGGGCCCTGGATTAAGGCTATGGTGGAAAAGTATGTACCCTTTTTAAGTAGAATAAACCCAATTTCCGTAATAACCAATAATCTATACAGGGTTAATCTACTGGGAAGTACTAAAAGTGTAGGGGAAGGAATTGCTGTGCTGCTAATATACTCCATGGTGCTCTTAATTGGATCCTATGTTTTCTTAAGGAGGAAAAGCTATGACAGTATTTAAATATTTTCTTAAGATAGCCCTCAAAAACAAATGGATTATAATCATGTATATAAGCATATTCTTTGTAATGACCTTATTAAATAGTACCGATGCCATGAAGAGGGAGGAGACCTTTGTAGAAACCAGGTTGAATATAGGGATAATAGATAAGAGTAACAGTGAACTATCTAGTAGTCTAAAGGATTATTTAAAACAGAAAAACAATATAGTTGATAGTAGGGAAGATGAAGAATATATAAAAGAACAAATATTTTTGGAGATAGCAGATGCTGTGATAATAATTCCTGAAGATTTTGATAAAAGGGTTATAAACAAGGAAGAAGCTGTACTCATATACAAGGATGATAGGAAGCCTGAATCTATACAGATAGAAAATCAGATAAATAAATATCTTGCCTTTGCCAATATAACCTATGCAAATGGACAATTTACTTTAGATGATGTAAAGGAAGCTCTGAATGAAGGTACTGAAGTTCGTGTATTGTCAAATAAAGGGGAATCTGAAAACTCACGTATTAGCACATGGTTTAGATACTATTATAACTTTACAGGATATGTGATCTTGGCAGTCTACATTGCAATTATTGGCATTGTAATGTCTGATTTTAGGGATGAAAAGATAGACAACAGAAGAAAAATATCCTCAAAGAGATTTTTGGAATTTAACAGGGAAATATATTTGGGCCAGCTTACCTTAGCAACAGCTGTAACATCAATATTCATCATAGCAAGTATACTGCTTATGGGAAGGTATTTTGGGGATATTTACTATACTAAATACTTGGTCAATCTAATTGTATTTTCCTTTTCAATCCTATGCCTAACATTTTTGATTAACAATATTACAAGAAACAAACAGATCATCACTACTCTATCTACTGTAATATCTTTAGGAACCTCCTTTATATCAGGGGTTATGGTACCCCAGGAATTGCTGGGAGAAAAGGTTCTTTTGGTAGCAAAGTTTTTCCCTGTATATTACTTTGTAAAGATAAATGATGCTGTAATCAATTCCCTATCAGAAGTAAGATTTGAACTTTTCATGCAAGTTTTATTTGCAGTGGCCTTTTTACTACTTGGACTAATGTTTTCTAAAAAGGCCCAAAGGGCATAAAAATAGCTCTGGAAGAATCCAGAGTTATTTTTTATCAAAAAATTAGATAATTATCTAATAATAATATTGTCATAAACATATAATATGGATATAATATAATAAAGAAAATATTTGGGGGTTGCCTTATGAATATGAAACTTATAAAACAAAAAGATTTTGGCCTATTAATATTAGGTAAGCTAGTTTCGTTACTTGGCAGCAATATGCAGCAATTTGCCCTATCATTATATGTATTACAATTAACAGGTTCTGCTGCCATATTTGCTTCAATGCTTTCAATATCAATTATTCCAAGACTTTTGCTGTCTCCAATTGCAGGGGTGTTTGGAGACTGGTTTGACAGAAAGAAGACCATTGTATTACTTGATTTTTTAAATTCCTTAATTATAGCTTTTTATGCCGTACTTTTTATTATAAGGGGAGCCTTGACCCTTCCCATGATTTATGTATTTGTAATAGTATTGGAAATAGTTGAGATATTCTTCCACTCTGCCATGGCTGCTGTTATTCCCAGTATGGTTAAAAAGGAAGAACTAATGGAAGCTAACTCTTTTAATTCACTGGTTATGAATATTGGCCAGCTTATAGCACCAATATTGGGGGCTGCCCTATATGGTGCCTTTGGACTTAAGATAGTCCTTATAGTTAACTCCATTTGTTTTATGTTATCTGCCTTAAGTGAAATGTTCATAAATATTCCTAAGAAGCATAAAAAACCAGAAAAGATAGACGTAAAATCCTTTGTAGCCAGCTTAAAGGAAGGTATTGACATAATTAAAAAGAATAGGCTTATATACACTATGATAAGCTTGGGTACCCTAATCAATTTTTCCGTGGCACCCTTGTTTTCAGTAGGCTTAATATTCATAATAAAGGAGGTTTTGAAGGCTACAGATTTTCAGTTTGGCTTATTTCAATCTGTTCTTTCTTTATCCATGATAGTTGCCCCAATTCTTTGTGGTGGTATTATGAGAAGAATAAAGGTAGGGAAATTATGTTATTTAAGCTTTTTAGCAATAGGCCTTGTAATACTTTTCATGGTGGCAATACCATCTAAAATTCTTATGAATAGCTTGAATTCCAACTTACTGCCATATATCCTCCTTATGGCTGCAGCCTTTATAATTGGAGTACTTGTTACGGTTGCAAATATTTCACTAGGCACCATCTTTGAACAGGTAACACCTGTGGAGCTTATGGGAAGGACCTCCACCATATTTAATTTGGCAGTAACAGTATTTATTCCAGTAGGCCAAATGCTTTTCGGCTTTCTTTATGATATAATATCACCAAGCTATGTAGTGGCATTAAGCGGGA
>JAAYHM010000082.1 GCA_012735405.1 Tissierellia bacterium
ATTTGGTGTATAATTGTATTCATAAGAATAGCCTCCTCTATGTTTTGATGTTATATTTGAACATTTCCATCATAACATATGAGGCTATTCTTTTTTATATTTTTTCCTACAATTATTTTACACTAAGATTAACCAATTTTAGTATATTTTGCTATGGCAAATACAATATTCTATGACAATTTTCACATAAAATAATATCATCATTTCTCTTAAGTTTGTCTAATAATATAGAAGGCAGTATCATGTGACAGCCACTGCACATGTTATCTATAACCTTAACCACTGCTATTTTTTTAGTTTCAATTAAAGAATTAAATTTTCTTAATAAATCAGCATCAATACTAGAAGAAATTTTTTTAATTTCTTTTCTCTCTATACGAGCCTTCTTTTCATGCTCATACATAAGTGTTTTATGCTCTTTAACAAGTTTAGTGTATTCTATTTTATATTCTTTAAAATTATTTTGTAAATCCTCATATTCCTTTTTTAAATGCTCAATTAATTCCATAGTCTCTAATGATTCAATTTCTAAATTTTCTATATCACTCTTTAACCTTTCTCTTTCTTTATCTAATAAAGATAATTGATTTATATCTGCAATATTCTCCTCATAAAGTTTTTTTTCAATTTCTTTTAATTTATATTCTAGTTCTTTTAAAGTTAACTCATTTTTTCTTAATGTTTTCTCCTTGTTCTTTATTCTACTATGTAAATTATCCAGCCTTTCCTCAGTATTCTTTAGCACTACACCTAGCTTCTTTATTTTGTCTAAGGTAGAAGGCTCCTTTAAATTTTTTTCTATTTCTGCCAATTTGTTATAATGCTGTTGTAGTAACCAAAGATTTTCTATATTAGACACTAGCCCACCTCCAATAGAGTTCTAATAAAATAAACATTGAGGGCTCATCTTATCATAGACTTTTATACTAAGCGAATTCCCAATTTCTTTCTCCAGATAATTTTTTATTACAGGAAGTATTATTTTTTCAGTATGATAATGGCCTGCATCCACTAAAGTTAAGCCTAATTCATTAGCATACTGTGCATCATGATATTTAATATCTCCTGTAACATATACTTGGGCTCCCTTTTTAAAAGCATCAAAGATAAAAGATGCACCACTTCCGCCACATAAGGCCACTTTTTCAACATCCCTATTTATTTTGCCATATACCATTAATTTATCAACATGAAGCTTTTCTTTAATAAGATCAAGTAATTTACTTAAGGACATTCTATCAATATTTCCTATAGCACCATATCCATATATATCCCCTTTGTTTAGTAGAGGATATACATCATATGCAACTTCTTCATAGGGGTGGGCAGCTAGTACTCTACTTATAATTTTGTTTATATCAGATTCCTTTACAATAGTTTCAATTCTTATTTCCTCAACTTCTTCTAACTTATATGCTTCACCTATAAAAGGGGATGTCCCTTCTAAGGGCATAAAAGTGCCTATACCTTCTATGTTGTAGGTACAGTGGCTATAGTTTCCAATAAATCCTGCGCCTTCATCTCCTAAAACTTTCCTTATTTTTTTATCATGGCCTTCAGGAACAAATACTACAAATTTATATAGTTTTTCTTCATGTACTTTTTTTAATGGCTCTACATTTTTTAATCCAAATAAATTTGCTAAAGTGTCATTGACTCCACCTTTGGCTAAATCCAGATTTGTATGAGCATTGTAAACTACTAAATCATTTTTTATAATATCGTAAATTAATTTCTCCTTATATGAGCTATAAACTATTGATTTTATTGGCTTAAATATTAATGGATGATGGGTTATTATCATTTCTGCCTCTTCTTCCAGGGCTTTTTCAAAAACTTCCCTATCCAGGTCTAAAGCTATTAATATTTTTGAAACTTCCCTATATGGATCTCCTATTTGAAAACCAGTATTGTCCCATTCATCAATTAATCCAGGATGAGCCCATTTATGCATAACATCTATTATATCAATTGCTCTCAATTTCCTTTAACACCTCCTTTAATTCCATAATTTTTTTATCTAATTCTAAATACCTTTCTCTAGTTCTAAAAGTATCTTTATGCTTAATCTTTCCCATTATTTCATAATATAAATCTATTTTAAAATTGATAAGCTCTTCCAACAAAGGGTCTTTATTTAAAATAAGTTTTTCTCCAATTTCTAAGTGAATTCTTTTATTTAAAAGGGCCTTTCCTTTTTTTGCATAAATTATTTCGTAAAATTTATTAGCTTCTTTAACTAATTTTTCATCAATAATAGTAAAATTATTTTCATAAAGATATTCCCTCAGCTTATCTGCTGCTACATTAGGCTGCAATATGAAATGGGTAATAGAATCAGTCACCTTCTTATTTTTATCTAATATATCTTTAATTAATAAGCCTCCCATTCCTGCAATGACAACAGTATCTATTTCAAATGGTTTTATTACATCCAGCCCATCTCCTAATCTTATATCAATAAAATCTTTAAGCCCTTTGGAATCAACATATTGAATAATTTTTTTTAAGGAATTTAAGCTAATATCTGTACCAATTACCTTCTTTGATATTTTATTTTCAATTAAATATACAGGTAAATAACCATGATCAGTTCCAATATCACCTACTATGCTATTTTTAGGAACAAAATTTGCTATTGCAAGTAATCTCTCTGACAGCATCATAGATAATTCCTTTCCTTTAAAATATAAATTATAAAGATCCGCAAAAAGCGAATCTTTATATTATTCAAGAAAATCTTTTAATTTTTTACTTCTACTTGGATGTCTTAGTTTTCTTAATGCTTTTGCTTCGATTTGTCTAATTCTTTCCCTTGTAACATCAAACTCTTTTCCTACTTCTTCTAAAGTCCTGGCTCTTCCATCATCTAAACCAAATCTCAACCTTAGTACTTTTTGCTCTCTAGGAGTGAGGCTATCCAATACTCCAATTAATTGTTCTCTAAGCATTGTAAAAGTAGCTGCATCCTGTGGGGCTAATACACTATCATCTTCTATAAAATCTCCCAGATGACTATCTTCCTCTTCTCCAATTGGAGTTTCTAAGGACACTGGGTCCTGTGCTATTTTCATTATATCCCTTACTTTTTCAACTTCCATATCCATCTCTTTTGCGATTTCTTCTGGTGTAGGGTCCCTTCCAAGCTCTTGAACAAGTTGTCTTTGAACCCTTACTAATTTATTAATAGTTTCTACCATATGCACTGGTATCCTAATAGTCCTAGCTTGATCTGCAATTGCTCTTGTTATAGCTTGACGAATCCACCAAGTTGCATAAGTACTAAACTTGAATCCCTTTTTATAATCAAACTTCTCAACAGCTTTCATTAATCCAAGATTTCCTTCTTGAATTAAATCTAAGAAAAGCATGCCTCTACCTACATATCTTTTTGCAATGCTAACTACCAATCTTAAGTTTGCTTCAGCTAATCTTTTCTTTGCTTCTTCATCTCCGGCTTCCATTCTCTTTGCTAATTCTACTTCTTCTTCTGCAGTTAATAGAGGTATCTTTCCTATTTCCTTTAAATACATCCTTACTGGATCATCTACACTTATTCCCTTTAAAAGGGCTTCATCATCTTTAATTTCCTCTTCAGCCTCTTTAATATCATCAGTTTCAAGGAGAGCCATCTCTTCCTTATCTCCTACCACATCTATGCCTAAATCTTCTAGTCTTATATATAAATTATCAATTTGATCTATATCAAGATCAACCTCTTCTAGTGCATCCATAATTTCCTTGTATGTTAGCATTCCTTTTTTCTTGCCTTTATCTATTAACTGTTGAACCGCTTTCATCTTATCCTTTTCTGTGTCCTTATGTTGCTTTTTATTTTGATCCAATTAAGTTCCCTCCTTCCCTAGTCTTTGCATATGTGTTTTTAACTCCTTGTCTAATTCTGTCAACCTTATGCATAAGCTTCTTAACTCCTCTACATCCTCTTTTTTCTTCTCCTTCTTTAAATCTAATTCTTTAATTTTATTTGCTAAAGATTCCCTTTCTATCTTTAACTTAAAGTAATTAACAGTATTAATTGAATCTTCAATAAGTTTATTTATATCTTCAGTAACAATATCTATGTTGAATATTTCATCTATAATTTCATAGTCTATATCATCCTTATCCTCTAATTTGTTTATTATTAATCCAATACTTAGTTTTGTTAAACCAGGATTATTTTCATATTCATCATAAATAATGTTAACTAAATTTTTACATTCATAATTAAAGAAATCTTCTCTATCCAAGGATCTTTTAATTCTTTTATAATAGTCTACATTTTGTATCATTAGCTTTAATAAGTTCTTTTCTGCCTTTAAATGAGCAGGCTCTAGTACTGCTTTTACTGGTAATATTTTATTTTTATTATACCTATTCTTACCATTAATATACTTGTCCTTGTAAATTCTTGTGTTTGATTTGTAACTATTACCAAAAACTTCTCTACCTATGGCTTCCTTTGAAATATTTGTCTCCTTTGATATTCTATCTATATACACATCCCTTTCAATTGGGCTACTTAAAATTTTTAATAATTTTGCCGCTTCTTTGGTAAATTTTATCTTTTCCTCTAATTTATCTAGATTATACTTCTTTTTTAAAATGTAGAGCTTAAAATCTATACTGTTCAATGCATTTTCTTCTAATCTTTTAAACTCATCTAAACCCTTTTCTCTAATAAAATCATCAGGATCCAGCCCTCCTGGAAGGACTATAACTTTTGCTTTAACCTCTTCCTTCTCTAATATATCTAATGCTTTTAAGGCAGCCTTTATACCTGCATTATCTGAATCATAACAAATGTATATATTTTTTCCATATCTCTTTAACAATTTTGCTTGATCCTGTGTAAATGCAGTACCTAAACTTGCTACAGAATAAGTAATTCCACAAGCAAATAAAGATATAACGTCCATGTAACCTTCTACTAAGATTATTTTCTCTCTATTGGACATTTTATGAACCAGATTTATGCCATATAGATTTTTACCTTTTTCAAAAATTATTGTATCCGGCGAATTCAAATATTTAGGTTTTCCTTCACCTAATATTCTTCCTCCAAATCCTACTATCCTATTTCTATTATCTATAATTGGAAAGATAATTCTATTTCTAAACTTATCATAATATCCAGTATTGTCTTTTCTTCTGTTAATTAAACCTGCTTTCTCTATATCACTATCTTGATAGCCCTTACTCTTAAGATAATCATAAATTTCATTCCAACTATTAGGTGCATAGCCTAATCCAAATTTACTGATTGTGTTGTGGTCTATATTCCTACCTCTAAGATATTCCAGGGCTTTTGGAGTTTTTCTTAATTTATAGATATAAAATAATGCAGCCTCTTTATTTATTTTGTATAATATGTCCTTTTCTTTTTTAATTTCTTCATTAAAAGTCTTGTCATAGGTTTCAAGGGGAATATTGTACATATCAGCTAGTAGTTTTACACTTTCTACAAAGGACAGATTTTCAATTTTCATAACAAAACTTATTAAATCTCCTCCTTCACCACATCCAAAACAATGAAATAGGTTTTTGCTTTCAGAAACAGTAAAAGAAGGAGTTTTTTCATTGTGAAAGGGACATAAACCTACATAATTGCTTCCAGATGGTTTTAAGTTTACATATCTAGATACTAATTCCACAATATTTACAGTATCCTTTATTTTTTCTATAAGTTCTTCATTTATTTTATATGCCATTAAACTCACCTTTAAAAGTGACATTAAATAATGCACTCTTTCTATATTCGACAAATAATTAAAAAATCCTTCTTTGTTAATATATTTTCCAATTTTTTGGTACAAATAATTCATTAAACAAGTTAATAACAAATCTATCAGTCATTCCAGCTATATAATCACATATAATCTCTTCTTTTGGTACCTCTGGGGAATAAATTTTTCTGTGCTCAAAAGGTAGCTTGTCAAAATTTTCCATATAATAAGAGTATATGTCTTTTATTATCATTTTTATTTTGTTTTCTTCTCCTTTTACACGCTTATTGCGATATACTCTTTCAAACATAAAGTTTCTTAACTTATTTGTATAAAAACCTATTTCTTCACTCATAGAAATAGTATTTTTGTCTAAACTATTCTTTATAACATCACAGATCATGGTATTTATTCTTTCTCCATGAGTATTGCCTAGCACCCTAATACAATCCTTTGGTAGTTCATTTGGACTTATTATATTTGCTCTTATAGCATCATCAATATCATGGTTTATATATGCAATTCTATCAGCTATAGCAACAATTTTCCCTTCTAAGGTTTTAGGATTTCCTTCACCTGTATGATTAAGTATTCCATCCCTTACTTCATAGGTTAAATTTAATCCTTTCCTCCTTTCAGACTGTTCTATATAATCTACAACTTTGAGACTCTGCTCATTATGTTTAAATCCATTGGGATGTAACTCATTTAATATATGCTCTCCTGTATGTCCAAAAGGAGTATGACCTAAATCATGTCCAAGACTAATTGCTTCTACTAAATCTTCATTTAATCTAAGAGCCTTAGCCAATGTTCTTGAAATTTGAGATACTTCAAGGGTATGTGTAAGCCTTGTCCTATAGTGATCTCCTTCTGGTGCAATAAATACCTGGGTTTTATGTTTTAAGCGTCTAAAGGCTTTAGAATGAATTATTCTATCCCTATCCCTTTGAAAATCTGTTCTTATGCTACATTTTTCTTCCTTTACTAATCTTCCTTTTGAATTTACACTTAATGTGGCATATTTTGAAAGATAGGATTTCTCAAAGGATTCAGTTCTTTCTCTAATATTCATAAGGATTACCTCTTTAAATAATGTTGTTAATATATTATATATACAACATTATTTCTCATAATCCTTCAACTTTTTTAAAAACTTTTTTTCATATATTATTAAAGACTAAGATTAAAAAGAAGTGTCGCATTTACAACACTTCTTATACTTCGGTTCCAAAATTATTTCTCATGTGTTCCATAATTATTCCAGCAGTTTCTTCTACAGCCTTGTTTGAAACATCTATAACTACACAGTTAAGTTTTTCCATTATTCTTTTAGAATATTCAAGTTCATAATTAATTCTTTCAATGCTAGCGTAGTTTGCATTATTATTTAATCCTAAAGATTTAAGCCTTTCCTGTCTTATTTCATTTAATTTAAAAGGATTGGCTATAAGTCCAAAAATTCTTTTAGAATCCTTTTCAAATAACTCTTCAGGAGCTGGTACCTCTGGTACTAAGGGCACATTGGCTACTTTAAAATGTTTGTGAGCTAAATACATACTTAGAGGGGTTTTTGAGGTTCTTGAAACTCCAATTAATACTATATCAGCTTTTTTTATTCCTCTTGCATCTTTGCCATCATCATATTTAACTGCAAATTCTACTGCTTCAACCTTTCTAAAATATTTTTCATCCAACCTTCTAATTATTCCTGACTCCCTCTTCGGCTTACGGCCTAAAACTAATTCTAAAGCATTTAACGTTGGAGACATTAAATCGATTACCGGTATATTGTATTTTTGCCCCATATCAATGATGTAATTTCTTAAATTTTCTATTACAACTGTATATATGATTATACTCTTTCTTTCTTTAGCTTCTTCAAAAGCCTCCTTTATCTGCTCTTTATCTGTAATATATGGGTATCTTATTACATCATATTTCAATGGGCTAAATTGACTGGCTGCTGCTCTGGCAACTTGTTCTCCAGTTTCACCGATAGAATCTGATAGTACATATATTGTAATGTTATTATCCATATTTTCACCCCTACTCATTATTTCCTAATTCAACAAAAACCCTGGTGATAGTAGTTTTTGTAATTCTACCAATTAATTTATAGCCCTTACTACCATCCTTTAAAACTTCTTCTTTTACAACAGGTAAACTATCTATTTCATGTTCTATTAATTTTGTAGCTGCATCTAATATACTCTCCTCTGGATAAGTTACAATTATATTTGGCATTCTTGTCATTATAACTGCTACAGGTGTTCTATCTAGGTCCATACCACCTATGGCACTTTTTAAAAAATCCTTTCTTGACACTACACCTGAAAGATATCCACCTGATGTAACAAATATTGTACCAGTATCTTCTAAAAACATAGTTACAATACTATCATATATACTGGTATTTTCATCTACTATGACAGGTACAGATTTCCTATCAGCAACTTTTATATTTTTAATTTTTTCCGATATTACATTAAAAATTGATTTTCCAGTATAAATATAACCTACTTTCGGTCTGGCATCAAGTATGCCTGACATAGTCAGTATAGCCAAATCTGGTCTTAACGTGGCCCTAGTTAATTTTAATTTCTTTGCAATCTTTTCACTAGTAATAGGCTGATTTTCCTTTACTATGTCTATTATCTTCTCCTGGCGTTCACTAAGTTGGATTGTAATCACCCCTTCGTGTTAGAAATAAGCCCACATAAGTGGGCTTATTTAACTATCTTAGACAAATCACAAATCATCAACATATTTTCTGCAATCTTATTTAATAAACCTAATCTATTTTCTCTTAATTCATCGTCTTCAACCATTACCATAACATGATCAAAGAAATTATCTATAGGTTCTTTTAAGGTTATAAACTGCTCTAATGCCTTATCATATTCTTTCTTATCTATTAATCTTTGTACTTCTCCTTCAATTCTTATAAAGGCCTCATATAATTCTACTTCTTCTTTTTCTTGTAACAGTTCCTTCTTAACTTCTGTACCAGTAGATTTATCTGCTAAATTAATAACCCTATTAAAGGTAACTACTACCTCTGTAAGACCTTTACGTACAATATAATCATTTAATTGTTCCGCTCTTACATTCAAATCATATATATCCTGTATTCCTATATTGACTATTGATTCTATTATATCATATCTTATTCCTTTATCACTAAATATATTTTTAATTCTACCAATGAAGAAATCTACAATTTGTGCCTTTACTTTTTTGTAGTCAATTACCAGCCCTTGCTTTTCCACATATATATAAAGGGCATAATCTATTATATCTTCTAATCCTAATTTAAGCCTTTTTTCTAATATTATATTAATAACGCCTAAAGCTTGCCTTCTTAAACCATAAGGGTCTTGAGAACCAGTTGGCTGCACTCCGATAGCAAAAGATCCTACAATGGTATCGATTTTATCTGCAATACTAAGTATTGAACCTGCAGTAGTAGTTGGAAGTTTATCTCCTGTAAATCTTGGAAGATACTGTTCGTATATAGCAGTACTTACAATTTCATTCTCTCCAGAATGCTGTGCATACTCCATACCCATTTTACCTTGAAGCTCAGTATATTCATTAACCATCTTTGTAACTAAATCTGCCTTTGATAAATAGGCTGCTCTTTCAATATTTTTTTGAGTTTCTTCTCCAACTTCCAAATAATCACCAATTTTATTTGCTAATTTTTGAATCCTAATTGTTTTATCATAAAGATTGCCTAATTTCTCTTGGAAAGTTATGCCTTTTAACTTTTCTACATAGTTTTCTAAGGGTTCTTTAATATCTTCATAATAGAAAAATTTTGCATCCTCTAACCTAGCACCAAGAACCTTCTCATTCCCTTTTATTACCGATTCAATATATTCTTTTCCACCGTTTCGTACAGTTACAAAATATGGCAACAATTGATTATTGTCATTTATCACAGGGAAAAATCTTAGCTGTTCTTTCATAGGTGTTATTATAACATCCTTTGGTAATCTCAAATATTCTTCCTTAATCTTTCCAAGTAAAGGGGTAGGATATTCAACTATGTAAGTTACTTCCTTAAGTAACTCATCATCACATAAAATACTTCCACCCTTTTCTTTAGCTAATTTATCAGAGCCGTACTTTATCATTTCTCTTCTCTTATTTTGATCAACAATTACAAAGTTTTCCTCTAGGACATCCATATATTCATCTACAGACTTTATTTCTATATCTTTCCTGGCTAGAAATCTATGGCCTTTTGTTTCATTACCTACCTTTATCCCCTCAAGTTCAAAAGCTACTACAGTATCATTAAAAATGGACACTATCCATCTAATAGGCCTTGCAAATCTAATATTTTTGCCTCCCCATTTCATGGATTTGGGAAATACTATTCCTTTTATAACATTAGCCATTTTTTCAGATATAATAGTTTTTGTATCTTTTCCTTCTTTTACAACCTTTGCAAAAATATATTCTACTCCTTTATGTTCCTCTATAAATATATCATCTAATCCTACCTTATGGCCTCTCATAAAACCTTCCAGGGCTTTTGTAGGTTTCCCCTCTTTATCATAAGCAATTTTCTTTGCAGGTCCCCTTTGAATTTCAGTTAATGTAGCTTGTTTATCTCCCAATCCATCAACAATAGCCACTAATCTTCTTGGTGTAGCATAGGTCTTTATATCATTGTATTCAATTCTCTCTTCATCAAACAGTTTTTTCAAATTATTACGAAGTTGTTCTAAAGAATCATCTATATATTGTGCAGGTAGCTCTTCTACTCCTATTTCCAAAAGGTATTTATTATCCATATTAATTACCTCCCTTTAATAGAGGAAAACCTAATTCTTCTCTTTGTTCCACATATTTAGAGGCCACTAGTCTTGCTAAGTTCCTTACCCTGCTAATATAATGGGTTCTTTCAGTTACAGATATTGCTCCTCTAGCATCTAATATATTAAAAGTGTGGGAACATTTCAATATATAATCATAGCTTGGTAGGACTAGTCCTTCTTCAATGTTTACCTTTGCTTCCTTTTCATAAATATTAAATAGATTCTTTAATGTATCAACATCAGCTTTTTCGAAACTATAAACTGAGTGCTCATATTCTGCTCTCTTAAATATATCACCATAAGTCATATGTTCATTCCATTTTATCTGGAATACATTATCTACATTTTGAAGGTACATTGCAATTCTTTCCAGTCCATAGGCTAGTTCTGCTGATTCTAGTTCACAATTAATACTACCTACCTGTTGAAAATAGGTAAACTGGGTGATTTCCATACCATCTAACCATACTTCCCATCCTAACCCCCATGCACCAAGGGTTGGAGCTTCCCAGTTGTCCTCAACAAATCTTATATCATGCTTTATAGGGTCTATGCCTATAACTTTTAGACTATCTAAATATAAGTCTTGTACATCTTCTGGTGATGGTTTTAATATAACCTGAAGTTGATGATGTTGATAGACCCTGTGAGGATTTTCACCATATCTAGCATCTGCTGGTCTCCTTGATGGTTCAACATAAACTACCTTCCATGGTTCTGGACCTAAAGCTTTTAAAAAAGTATAGGGGCTCATGGTACCTGCACCTTTTTCTACATCATAAGGCTCCAGTATAATACATCCTTTATTACCCCAATATTCAAGTAATTTCAATATCATATCCTGGAAATACATATTATTTACCTCCCCAGATTTGTATAGACAAAATAGAAAACCTTTACATCCCTACGGGGACGAAAGGTCATATCCCTCTCAATTTCGACAAATTATGTCTTTCTATACGATAACAATTTAACAAAAATTCTACTCTTTGTCAACATATTAGAATAGAAGGGAAAAATTTAATTATCTTTATTAGATCTTATCATATTATTTACATTTATTACCTCTCCATCTTCTTTTTGTATTTCTATTGTACATTTGGAAAGCAGTGCCCCTCCCAGCCCTACTAATGCTAGGGGAACAGAAATAATTGCCCCAACAGCAGCTGCAGTTACAGGTAAATTTAGTATTATTTCTTCATCTTTTTTGACAGTTATTCTAGTAACATTGCCTTTTTTTAATATTTCTTTTACTTTATTTATCATTTCATTTCCCAGATCCGTTAACTCACTGGATAAGTTGCTTTTTTGGGAAGATTCCAAATATATAATAGCTTCTACTACATCACCATTAGTCTTTTCTAAGGCTTCCTTGGCTTCTTTAAAGCTTACATTAGTTCTAGAAACAACACTGTCAATCATCTCTAAAGTAATTTCCATATAATTCACCTCCCTGTCCATTAAGGGTTTTTAATACATCTAATGAGTTAAATTTTTTTCTATCTATTTTATGCAATATGTATTTTACCATAATTTCATGTAATTTAAACATGGTCTTTTTTGAAATATTTATATCATCTATCCTGTCTAAAGGTGTATATAATAACTCTTTCATTGCCTGATACATGGCCATATCCATATATTCACAGTTGGATTCCACAAGGGAACACTTATTGCAAATTATTCCCCCATATTCAATATCAAATTTAAAATTATGGAGATATTCTTTGCCGCAAATAATACAGCTATCTAATAATGGCTTATATCCTAAAAAGGAAACAAATTTTAATTCATAAGATAAAATAAATTTTAGAAAACTCTTGTCTAATTTTGATAAAATTTTCAAGCCTTTTCTAAGTAACAAAAATAATTTATAAGATTCATCTCCTTCTAAAATGGATTTATCGGCTAATTCTAAAAGATAATGTCCATAAACAACCCTATTTACATTTTCTCTTATTGTATAAAAAGATTCAATTATATCAGCTTGATTTATATAGTAAAAATTTCTACCTTTAAATAATATATAATTATTGTAAGAAAAAGGTTGTGTATTTACTGTTAATTGGCTTTTGGGTCTATAAGCCCCTCTTGCCATCCCTTTAATCTTTCCATGTCTTTTAGTTAGTATAGTCACAATTTTACTAGTTTCTTTAAAACGTAACTCCTTTAAAACAATACCTTCATCTTTAATATTCATAACAAGTACCTTTCTATTATATCCTATTTATATCCGAAGTATCTAACCTTACTTTCTCTTTCTCTCCAATTCTTTTCAACTTTTACCCAAAGCTGTAAATTAACCTGGCTTCCCAATAATTTTTCTATTTCTGTTCTTGCACTTTTTCCTATGGCTTTAAGCATCCTGCCATTTTTCCCAATAATTATTCCTTTATGAGACTCCTTTTCACAATATATTAGAGCATTTACATCTATTAGTTCTTTATTTTCCCTTTTTGATATTCTTTCTATTTCTACAAAAATTCCATGGGGCACCTCTTCACTTAAATTTTCTAAAGCCTTTTCTCTTATAATTTCAGATATGATAAATCTTTCTGGTTGATCTGTAACCATATCAGCCGGGAAATACTGTGGACCTTCTGGTAAAAGTTTTTTTAAAGCCTCTACATAAAGATTAATATTTTCTCCTTTAATGGCGGAAATGGGGATTATTTCCTTAAACATGCCCATTTTTTCATATTTTTCAATTAACTTGTTTACTTCCTCTTTGCTAATTTTATCAATTTTATTGATTAGTAATATTATTGGAGTTTTAATTCCCTTTAATTCATTAATAATATATTTATCAAGTCTTCCTACTTCCATACTCTCGTCTACCATAAATGTTATTATATCTACTTCTTCCAAAGTTTGCCTTGAAATTTTTAGCATGTATTCCCCTAATTTATTTCTTGGCATTTGGATACCAGGAGTATCTAAAAAAACAATTTGAAAGTTTTCTTCTGTATATATTAGCTGAATTTTATTTCTGGTAGTTTGAGGTTTATCGGATACAATGGATATTTTTTCTCCTATTATTTGATTTAATAATGTTGACTTGCCCACATTTGGTCTACCTATCACAGTTACAAAACCTGATTTGTACATTCTTTCACTCCCTTTATTTTTCTAAATCCTCTGGCCCGAAACTATTAGGAAGTAGCTCATCTAATGTATATATTTTGTAATCATCTAATGAATTAGCGATAATAATGCTAACGTTTTTGCCAAATTCCCTCATTACCTGTCTGCAAACACCACAGGGAAATGTGTAGTTTGAATCTCCAACAACTGCAATAGCTTTAATCTTTCTGTGACCTTCTGACACTGCCTTAAATATAGCAGTTCTTTCTGCGCATATGGTGGGTGAGTAAGACGCTATTTCAATATTGCAGCCTGTATAAATTTTATCATCTTCTGTTAACAGACAAGCACCTACTCTAAAATTAGAATAGGGAACATAAGCATTTTTTTTTGCCTCTAAAGCCTTTTCTATTAACACCTTAACATCCATAATAACACCTCTTATTGATTAGTCAACTTTAATTTTATATTACCCTATTATTTGAAATACTAATACTCCAATAAAAATTCCTAACAAAGCTCCCATCACTACTTCAAATAAAGAATGGATCTTCCCCTCGACTCTACTTTCTGCTACTAAAAAAGCTAATATGAAACTAAGAGTATTTACTAACATATTTTCTGAAATAAAGGACACTATAGTTGCAATTAAAAAGGAAAGGGCAGAATGACCACTTACAGTTCCTCCTTGGAAAGGAGTACCTTTTCCCCTATAAAACTTAGCTTTAAAAATTATGGTCAATAGTATAACCAAGCCTATGGCTATGAAGGTTAAATATATAGGAGAATTTCTTAATTTATACAAGACCAAACTTGTAAAAGGCGTTAACCTATCAAAAAATAACAGGTATCCCACTATTACTGCATTAACTGCAGATATTAGCACTGCACCAGCACCAATATCCTTGGAAAGTTTTGCTAAAGGATGGTAATCTTTCATGACTAAATCTACAATTTTTTCAATGGCAGTGTTAAATAATTCTGCCATTAATACAAAGGTAATTGTAAATGATAATAAAAGCAGCTCAATCCTGGAAAAATCAAAAAAAAGGCTAATTATCATAACTAAAATAGCAACAGTAAAATGGATTTTTAAATTTCTTTCAGTTTTTACTGCATTGATTATACCATTAACTGCATGATTAAAACTCTCAATTAGGTTTTTAGATTTTTTCATTTGATCATATTTCTTTCCTTTCCTTTTTAAATATTTTAAGCTTTTTCATTACTTCTTTTTCCTTCCTACGCATAATTTCCTTTTCATCTTCAGTCATATGGTCATATCCCAATAAATGAAACATACTATGGACAATCAAATATATTATTTCCCTTTTAAGGGAATGTCCATATTCCACAGATTGTTCTAAGGCCTTTTCTAAAGATATGACTATGTCTCCTAACATATTTACCTGAATAAAATCCTCTCCCATAGGGAAAGAAAGTACATCAGTTTCCTTGTCCACATTTCTATAAATCCTATTAAGTTCTCTAATTTCTTCATTATCAACGAAGGAAATACTTATTTCATAACCTAAACTTTTGCCTTCTAATTTTAGAACTGCTTCTACAGCTTCTTCTATTAGAGGGATTATATCTTCATCTAATTTTACTTTATCTTGCCTATTATCTATTAATATATCCATTTTACGCATCTCCTTTTACACTTTCATCTTCAGGATACTCAATTCTTTCATGAAAAATCCCCATAATTACAGATAGAAAAGCATCTTTTATTTCATCTAAATTTTTAAAGGTTAGATCACATTCACTTAACTGGTTGCTATTTAGTTTCCCATCAATTATATTTTTTATCATAGCCTCAATATTTTCTCTATTGGGTTCCTTAATGGACCTTACAGCCGCTTCGGTAGAATCTGCTAGCATTACTATTGCAGCTTCCTTTGTTAGAGGCTTTGGCCCATCGTATTTAAAATCCTTCTCATTTGTTTCTCCATTATCTTTCTTAGCCTTGTGATAAAAATAAGAAACCAAAGTATCTCCATGGTGTTGCATTATTATATCTAAAATTTTTTTTGGAAGCCTATACTTCTTGCCTAATTCAACTCCATCCTTTACGTGATTAATTATTATGGATGCACTCAATTTAGGTTCTAGTCTATCATGAGGGTTGTCCCCACTTAATTGATTTTCTTTAAAATAATAAGGCCTGGATAACTTTCCTATGTCATGATAATAAGCTCCTGCCCTTGCAATTAAAGGATCAGCTCCGATGGCTTCAGCCGCTCTCTCACTTAAATTACCCACAATAATACTATGATGATAAGTTCCAGGAGCTTCTAACATTAACTTCCTAAGAAGTGGTTGATTGGGATTTGTTAACTCCAATAATTTTAAAGGTGTCAATACTTGAAATAAATTCTCCCAAATAGGAAGGGATCCAATAGTTAAAACTCCACACAGAATACCATTAATAAATCCATATCCACTTCTAATTAAAATTTCTAATACCTCTATTTTCTTAATTAGTCCTAAACTTATTATAGTCAATATATTTATGAAACCAATAATAGCACCATTTATAAGTATATTGTTTCTTTGAAGCTGTCTTATCATAAAATATGCACCTATAGTACCACTAATTATATACATGGACATAAGTGTATCGTCTAATTCCAGTATAAAACTTAGTATAAAAACTAAAAAAAGATTTACAACTAAAGACAATCTAATATCAACTAATATAGCTACAAGTAAGGCTGCCGTAGATATTGGCATTACATAGGGGGAAATATTAAACAGCCCCTTTGATATTAAAAGTATGGCAGTTATAATTATAATTACAATGAACAATCTCTTATCAAATAATACTTCCCTATGATAAATGTATATATATCCAAATAATAATACCTGCAATAAAAGAACCAATATAAAGGTACCAGATATATTTTTGTTGTCAAAACCTCTGTCCTCTTTTAGTAAACCTAATTCTTTTATCAATTCATAAGTTTTACTATCAATAACATCTCCTTTTCTTGCCAAAATTTGGTGTTCCTTAATAATCACAGGTTCAATTTTATTTAACTCTTCATCTATTTTTCTTTGGGTTGCTTCCTCGTCTATAAATTTGTTTGCTTGAATAGTATTATTAATTAAGGATACGCCTAATTGTTTCTTATCTTCGTCTAAATCTAAGGATTGAAATATTCTCACCACATTAGCTTTTTCATATTCTAATTCTTCTTCAGTTATTCCTACATTCATTATTTGGGTTATTACATCCATTATTATTCCTCTAAATCGGCTAATTTCTACTTCATCCATATTTAAAGCAGTAATAGCTTCATTTCTTGTTATAGGTATTCTAGATTCATTAATCAGTATATCTACTCTTTCCCGTAAGTTTAAATTTTCATCTGCCTTTAACTCCAATACCCTATTAAAAAACTGATTTATTATATCTTTCATGGTCATTTGTATTGAGGGACTGATTCTATACTTTGGTTCAATACTTTTTTTAACTTCCTCTTTTAACTTATTTGTAGCATATTTATCAACAATATCCTTTGGTGCTCTTATTTCAATTGGTGCAATATCTCCTATTTTAACATTTAGTTTTTCAGTCTCCACCTTTTGAATCAAAATAAAAAATATGACCAGTGTAAATATTAAAATTAATATTCTATTTATAAAAAGTTCCTTTTTATTAAATACTTTTTTGTTATCAGCCTCTTTACCCATCTTTTTCATATGGGAAC
>JAAYHM010000083.1 GCA_012735405.1 Tissierellia bacterium
AAAAGGGGAAGACAAAAAATTAATATATGGTATAGTAACAAAAGAAGGTGTTACACTATATTAATTTAAAACACTCTACATACAGTTGTAGGGTGTTTTTGTTTATCTAAATTTTATTAAATCCTTTGAATAACAAAGTAAGTAATGGAAAACATAAAAGTAAATAAATTGAATAGGAGGAATAGAATGAAAAGAATCATAATTTGGATCGTGTTAATTTCTATTCTTAGTTTATTCATAACACCTTTTAGTTTCGCTGAAGGAGAATTAAACATTAAAGCTAAATCAGCTATCCTTATGGATTATAATACAAGAAAAGTTATATATGAACAAAATGCACATGAAAGGGTAGCTCCAGCAAGTATAACCAAAATAATGACTTTGTTATTGGCCATGGAAGCCTTAGAATCAGGTAAAATTTCTTTGAATGACGAGGTTCGTATTAGTGCCCATGCTGCAGGAATGGGTGGCAGTCAGCTTTGGCTAGAGGAAGGCGAAATTCAAAGAGTTGAAGATCTTATTAAAGCAGTCGCCATAAGGTCTGCTAACGATGCTTCTGTAGCCTTGGCAGAATATATAGCAGGTAGTGAAGAGCTCTTTGTAAAAATGATGAATGAAAAAGCCAGGGAATTGGGAATGAATAATACAAATTTTGCTAATGCATCAGGCTTACCTAATGAAAATCATTATACATCAGCTTATGACGTTGGCATAATGTCAGCTGAACTATTAAAACATGAGGGAATACACAAATGGCTTATAACTTATATGGATGAGATGCTTGTAGGGAAAAATAAGGATAAGGTTCAAAGCTTAGTTAACACAAATAGGCTGATTAAAGAATATGAAGGTACAACTGGAATTAAAACAGGTTCTACAACTGAAGCAGGCCATTGCCTATCGGCATCAGCTAAAAGAAACAATCTTCATTTAATTGCAGTAGTTATGGGAAGTGAGACATCAAAAATAAGATTTGATGAAACCATGAGATTATTAGATTATGGATTTGCAAATTATGATTCAGTGCCAGTTGGTAGGAAGGGAGATGTTATAGGCAAGGTTAATGTTAATAAAGGTAAAATTGATTATGTAGAAGCAGTATTAGAAAGGGATAGTTTCTTGCTATTACCAAAGGGTGAGAGTGGAAATATAACAAAGGAAATTGTATTACTGGATTTTGTAGAAGGACCAATAGAAAAAGGACAGGAATTAGGTAAACTAATAGTTAAAATTGATGGAGTAGAAGCGGATACAATAAAATTAGTCTCAAACATTAGTGTAGAGAAGGCTTCCTTTAAAGATCTATTACTGAAAACTATTAGAAAATTTATATTGGGCTAAGGCCATCTTTTAATAAAGAATAATTTGTCTTTTATACAAAAAAGATATAAAATATTAAATAGGCAAAACCTCGACCTTGCTGTCGAGGTTATCTAATTAGAAAGGAATACTATTATGAACTTAAATTTTGCAATTAGTTTACCGGGTTTATTATTAGCAATAGTTATTCATGAGTTTTCTCATGGTTATGCTGCTTATCTTTTAGGAGATAATACTGCTAAAGAATCGGGAAGATTAACTTTGAATCCTATAAAGCATATTGATATTATTGGATTCATATTTTTACTTATATTTAAATTTGGTTGGGCAAAACCGGTACCAATAAACCCAATTAATTTTAAAAATAGAAAAAGGGATACGATAATTGTTTCATTAGCAGGCCCCTTTTCTAATTTTATTATTGCTTTAGCACTTAGCTTATTCTTATCTACAGGCAGCATAAAAAGTAATTTAATAATACAGATAATGATAATTGCTTTATGGTACAACCTAATGTTAGGTATATTTAATTTATTACCCTTTCCTCCATTAGATGGTTCAAAAATATTGGCAAGTTTATTGCCCATAAAGTATGAATATATGTTTTATAAGTATGAGAGATATCTATATATTATACTTATAATTCTGGTTGCAACTAATTTAATTGATGGGATCTTAAGGCCTTTAATAGAATTTATTTTATATTTGCTCATCAATATTATTTTAAGATAAGGGGATAAGTATGAAATATAAAATTAAACTAGATACCTTTGAAGGGCCAATGGATTTATTATTGCACTTAATAGAAAAGGCAAGAATTAATATTTATGATATTCCAATAAATGAAATAACAGAACAATATTTAGATTATTTAGCTAAAATGGAAGAAATGGATTTAGAAATAACCAGTGAGTTTCTTGTTATGGCAGCAACTTTATTAGAAATAAAGTCCAAATTATTGTTGCCTAAGCCCAAGATGGAATCTGATATTGAACAAATGAAAATGGAGGAAATGGATCCTAGATTTGAGCTTGTTAGAAGTCTCGTAGAATATAAAAAATTTAAGTATGCATCTCAAAAACTACGAGAGCATGAAGAAATTCAAAGTAAGGTGTATTATAAACCTAAGGAGGATTTATCGGAATTTATAGAGGAAGATACTGATCTAATTGAAATGGATTTAGATAAATTAGTTACAATATTTAAGAAATTAATATTAAAGAATAATGATAAGGAAAATATATTGATGTTTACCGAAATAAATAGGGAAGAATATACAATTGAAGAATGTACAATAAGAATAAAAAATAAATTGAAAGAGAATAAAAAGATTAAATTTTGTGATTTGTTTAATACAGATACTTGTATAAATGAGATAATTACAGTATTTCTATCTATACTTGAGCTAGTAAAAAATAAATATATTGCCATTTATCAAAAAAAGAATTTTGATGAAATATTTATTAAAAGAATAAACGAAGAAGGTGATGCAGTAGATGGATGATAGAGAAAAAAAAGCAATTATTGAATCTATACTTTTTACATGGGGAGATCCTTTATCCATAAGTGATATAGCAAATATACTAGAGTTGAAAAATAAGGAAGTGAGAAAACTATTAGATGAAATGATTAATGAATTTGAATTTAATAGGAGAGGCATAAAGATTGTTAGGGTTAAAGACAAATATCAATTATGTACTAGGCCAGAACATTATCAATGGATATCAAAATTAATAGATAAGAAAGAAAACAAAGGACTATCCAATGCAGCTTTAGAAACTCTAGCAATTATAGCTTATAGGCAGCCTATTACAAAAAGTGAAATTGAATCTATAAGGGGAGTAAGGTGTGATAAAGCAATAAACACATTAATTAATAAAAATTTAATAAAGGAAATGGGAAGACTAGAAAGAACAGGTAAACCAATTATTTATGGTACTACAGATGAATTTTTAAGATATTTTGGACTTGAAGATTTAAAAGACCTTCCAGAGTTAGATGAATTTAATTACATATTTGAAGATAAGGAAGAATAATACTTAAAACTGTATTATTCTTTTTTTTATGGAAATATTTAATATTAGATATATTTTAATGGGGTGAAATGATGAGATGGTTGTTAATTCTAATATTTGGACTTGTTATATTACTACTATATTTACCAGTAAAATTTAGCATATTTTTTTTATTTGAAAATGGAAAAAATGATATAAGAGTTTCTTTTACATATTTATTCGGCTTGATTAAATATGAAATTAAAGCTTTTGATAATAAAAATAAGGCTAAATGTGAAGAAGTAAGTGAAGGTAAGAAAAAAGAAAAAAGAGGGAAAGAGCTAAAAAAAATTGCTGAGTATAAAGAACTAATAGACTATATAATTAGAAAAATATTAGTTAAGAAATTTTATTGGGAAACTGAAATAGGTCTATTAGACCCCTATTATTTAAGCATATTTTATGGCTTTATATGGTGGGTTAAAAGTTTAATTATAGGATATATTGTATCAAAAAAATCAATTAAAAATCTAAACATAAAAGTATTACCTCTATATAATTCAAATGAATTTAGAAGTCAATTTAATTGCATAATAAATATTAGAATGGTTTATATTATTAACATATGGATTTTGCTAGTAAAACTATATAAAGGTGGTGAAAAAATTGACAGACCATCCTATAGAAGGTTTAATGAAAACTACAATGAATAGCTTAAAAGAGATGGTTGATGTTAATACTATAATTGGTGATCCAGTTCAATCACCAGATGGATTAGTGATTATTCCAGTATCTAAAATATCTTTTGGATTTGCTTCTGGTGGAACCGAATTTGATAGAAGTTTAGATAACAATGATCAAAATGAAAATTCAAAGGATTTTCCTTTTGGAGGAGGAAGTGGTGCAGGAGTTTCAGTACAGCCAGTTGGATTTATTGTTGCTGGTAACAATCAAATTAAACTACTGACTGTTGATGAAGGAAATACTGCATTAAGCAATCTGTTTGATTTTATGAATAAGATAACTGATACTATTCAACAGGCCGTAAGTAAGAACAAGAACAATAGCAATAGCAATAACAATAACACAAACGAATCAGGAAATGAAAATGCCAATAATACACCTTAATAGGAAGCAGATAAATTCTGCTTCTATTACTTTATTAAGGAGGAATACAATTATGAAAAAAGTTATATTATATGCTCTAGTGCTTATGGTGATAATAAATAATACTGTTTATGCTCTTCCCTCCATTAATGCTGAAAGTGCTATACTTGTAGATGCAGAATCAATGAGAGTATTATTTGAATATAATTCTTATGCAAAACTACCAATGGCAAGTACAACAAAAATAATGACAGCGCTAATAGCTTTAGAAAAGGGAAATATTAATGACATGGTTAGGGTAGATAGGGATGCAGTAGGAATCGAAGGTTCTAGTATATATTTATACGAATATGAGATAATCTCATTAGAAGATTTACTATATGGTTTAATGTTAAGATCCGGAAATGATGCTGCAATGGCTATCGGGAAACATATAGCTGGCGATATAGAAAATTTTGTTAAATTAATGAATGAAAAAGCTGAGGAGATAGGAGCAAATAATACTAATTTTACTAATCCTCATGGACTTCATGATGATAATCATTATACAACTGCCTACGATCTTGCGTTAATAACTAGTAATGCCATGGAAATAGAAAAATTTAAGGAAATATCAAAAACTAAATCATGGATTGCTAATAGGGGGAAAAATAATATTTTTTATAATAAAAATAAGACCTTATGGGAATATGAGGGAGGAGACGGAGTTAAGACAGGCTATACTACAAAAGCTGGTAGATGCTTAGTAGCTAGTGCCACAAGAAACGGTATGAAGCTTATTGCTGTTGTCCTTAACGACTATAATTGGTTTAACGATTGTTATGTACTTATGGATTATGGCTTTAATAATTACAAACCTTATGTTATCCTAGAGAGGGGACAGTTTATAAAAAAGATACCTGTAATTTATGGAAATAAGGATGAAGTTGATGCAGTAATAGAAGAAACATTCATGTATCCACTTGAAAAAGAAGAGTTAAATAAAATAAAAATAGATTATATTGTTAAGGAAAATATAATTGCACCTATAAATAAGGGTGATATATTAGGGTATGTAAACATATATCTGGATGGAATATTAATATACAAAGGAAGTATTGTTGCAGATAAGGATATAAAAGAGTTAAGTACAATAAAGAAGATTATTGAAAAAATAAAAAGTAAATTTTAATTAAAAGGGTATTACTAAAACATAGGAGGTATTTATGAGGCTACAAAAATACATTGCTAATGCCGGGGTAACTTCTAGAAGAAAAGCTGAAGAATTGATTTTACAAGGAAGAGTGAGGGTCAATGGCATACTTGTCAAAGAACTTGGTACAAGGGTTGATCCTAGCAAAGATGTGATAACTGTAGATGGAAAGGAAATAAAGTTGGAAGAAGGAAAAGTGTATATATTACTGAACAAGCCTGAAGGGTATGTTACCAGCCTCAAAGATCCTCACAATGATAAATTAGTTTTGGATTTAGTAAAAGATGTAAAAGAACGTATTTTTCCTGTTGGTAGGCTTGACAAAGATACTTCGGGACTTTTAATCATGACTAATGATGGAGATATTGCATATAAATTAACCCACCCAAGGTATAAAATCTGGAAAAAATATATTGCTTTGGTTAAAGGATGCCCTGATTCAAATACAATAGATAAGTTGCAAAATGGTGTAATCATTGATGGAAGAAAAACTAGTAAAGCTCATGTTAAACTGATTAGAAGACAAGGAAGAAATTCAGTGCTAGAAATATCCATATATGAAGGTAGAAACAGGCAAATAAGAAAGATGTGTAAATATGTTGGACATCCTGTAGTTAAGCTAAAAAGGATATCTATCGGCAATATTAAACTTAATGGAGTTGAAGAAGGAAAATGGAGATATTTAACTAAAGAGGAAGTTGAATATTTGAAAAATATTTGACAACCCCTATCTATATTAATAATTTTAATGATATAATATAAATAATTAGGTGATAAATATGGGCTATAAAACTTTTGTCAGTGCAATTGATATTGCTAAAGAAATAATGAAAAAATATATTAAGTCAGGCTATATTGCATTAGATTGTACAGTAGGCAATGGTAATGATACAATTCTACTTGCCCATTTAGTTGGTAAGGAAGGGAAGGTCTATGGATTTGATATTCAGTCCATTGCTATTGAGATAACAAAAGAAAAGTTAATGAAACAGGGATTAGAAGATAGAGTTATACTAATTAATGATAGTCATGAATTTATAGACAAATACATATTACAAAAATTAGATTTTGTAATATACAATTTAGGGTATCTTCCTAAAGGTAACAAACAAATAATAACAAAAGCTGCCTCTACATTGGCTAGTTTGAAAAAAGCCTTATCTTTGCTAAAAAATAATGGATTAATCTTGGTTACATGTTATACTGGTCATAAAGGTGGTATTGAGGAGTGGTTGGCTGTAAAAAATTATTTTGAAAGTCTTGATCAAAAAGAATTCAATGTTTTAGAATTTAATTTTATCAATCAAAAGAACAATCCACCAATACTTTATGGAGTTGAGAAAAAAGATAGGAGGGTGTAATATTGTCAGCTATTAAAATAACTGAAACAATATTTAGAGATGCACACCAATCTTTAATTGCTACAAGAATGAGAACAAAAGATATGTTGCCCATAGCAGAAAAAATGGACAAAGTAGGTTTTCATGCTTTAGAAGTGTGGGGCGGGGCTACATTTGATGCATGTTTGCGTTTTTTAAAAGAGGACCCTTGGGAAAGGCTTAGGGCGCTAAGAAAAGCATTTAAAAATACAAAACTACAAATGCTCCTAAGGGGTCAAAATTTGCTGGGATATAAAAATTATCCAGATGATGTAGTAGAGGAATTTGTAAAAAAATCAATAGAAAATGGTATAGATATTATTAGAATATTTGATGCCTTAAATGATGTTAGAAATTTAGAAAAATCTATTGAGGCTACTAAAAAGTATGGAGGTCATGCTCAAGTAGCAATTTCATATACAACCAGTCCAGTTCATAACATTGAATATTACGTAAATCTTGCCAAGGAAATGGAAAAAATGGGAGCAGATTCAATTTGTATAAAAGATATGTCAGGTATTTTACTCCCTTATGTTGCTGAAGAACTTGTTAGTGAACTAAAGAAGAATATAAGCGTACCCCTTGAAATACATTCCCATTTTACAAGCGGTATTGCAAATCAAACCTATATGAAAGCCATTGAAGCTGGTGTTGATATTATTGATACAGCTATGTCACCCTTAGGTATGGGAACTAGTCAGCCTGCTACAGAACCTATGATTGCTTCTTTGCAAGGAACTAAATATTATCCGGATATTGATATGGATCTTTTACTTGAAATAACAGAATACTTTAAAGATTTAAGAGAAAGATATGAAAAGGAAGGATTATTAAATAATAAAGTGTTAAGTGTTGACGTTAGAACTTTAAAATATCAGGTACCTGGAGGCATGCTTTCTAATTTAGTTTCACAGCTACAGGGTCAAGGAGCCTTAGATAGGTTTGAGGAGGTATTGGAAGAAGTTCCAAAGGTAAGGGAAGATTTGGGATATCCACCTTTAGTTACGCCAATGAGTCAAATAGTAGGTACTCAGGCTGTATTAAACATCCTGTCTGGTGAAAGATATAAGATGGTGCCTAATGAAGTAAGAAATTATGTGAAAGGCTTATATGGAAAACCTACAGTTCCTATTAAAGAAGATATTAAGAAGAAAATTATTGGGGATGAAGAAGTTTATACAGGAAGACCTGCTGATTTACTTGAACCAGTTCTTGAAAAATACAAGAAAGAAATTAGTGAATATATCGAACAAGATGAGGATGTATTAACATATGCATTGTTTCCTAATGTTGCATTAGACTTTTTTAAGTATAGGCAGGCACAAAAATATAAAATTGATTTCCAATTATTAGACCAGGAAAATATGGTATATCCAGTTTAAAGCAAGCTATTTATTAGCTTGCTTTTTTAGTGAAACAAAACTTGCAACAACTGTAAAAATAATGAAATTTATCTTGCAAATATTGAATCATTTTGTTATTATAAAGATGAAAAGGTTTTATAGAAGGGGGAAGTAATTCTTGAAAACTCTAAATGATAAAAAGCTTATTGTAGAAGAAGAATTTTGCAAGGGATGCGGTATTTGTGTTGCCTTTTGTCCAAAAAATGTACTAAAGGTGAAAAATGGGAAGGTATTAATAGCTGACATAGATTCATGTATTCAATGTGGAATTTGTGAGATGAGATGTCCTGACTATGCAATTTATTTAGGGGGTAAATAAAGTGACATGGGAAAATGTTAGATTAATGCAGGGAAATGAGGCATGTGTAGAAGGGGCTATAGCTGCAGGGATGAGATTTTTTGCTGGATATCCAATTACACCTTCTACAGAGATAGCTGAAATTTCGGCAGCCATGCTTCCTAGAGTAGGTGGTAAATTTATTCAAATGGAAGATGAAATTGCTAGTATAAGTGCTGTTATAGGAGCGTCTTTGGCAGGCAAAAAAGCTATGACTGCAACAAGTGGTCCTGGATTTTCTTTAAAACAAGAAAGTATTGGATATGCAGTTATTGCAGAAGTTCCTTGTGTAATTGTAAATGTCCAAAGAGGTGGTCCTAGTACAGGCATGCCAACTTCTCCAGCACAAGGAGATATAATGCAAGCTAGGTGGGGAACCCATGGAGATCATTCAATTATAGCCCTATATCCCTCCACAGTAAAAGAGGTATATGATACCACAATTAAAGCTTTTAATCTTGCTGAAAAGTATAGAACTCCCGTTATACTATTAATGGATGAAGTTATAGGTCACATGAGGGAAAAAATAGTAATTTCTAAGAAGAATGAAATTAAAATTTATAACAGAAAGAAACCATCTGTTAGCCCGGATGAATATATGCCTTATAAAATAACAGATGATTTAGTTCCGGAAATGGCCAATATAGGTGAAGGATATAGATATCATGTTACTGGTTTAGTACACGATGAGTTTGGTAATCCTACAAATAACAGTATAATAGCTGAAAAACTTATAAGTAGATTGATAAATAAAATTGAGAACAACTTAGATGATATAAATGAGTATGAAGAATACAAAATGGAAGATGCAGAAGAAGCAATTATAGCTTATGGTTCAACTGCTAGGTCGGTAAAGTCTGCTATTGATATTTTAAGAGATAGAGGTAGGAAAATTGGTTTATTTAAACCTATTACTATATGGCCATCACCAAAGAAAAAATTAGAGATTTTAGGGAAAAATATGAAAAGAGTATTAGTTGTAGAAATGAATATGGGTCAATATTTGTTGGAAGTTGAAAGAATTTTGGGAAAATATACAGAAGTTAAAGGTTATGGAAGAACAAATGGAGAATTAATTACTCCTAATGAAATTGTTTCTTTTGTTGAGGAGGGTTAATATTGAGTAAGTATTTAATTGAAAAATATTATAGAACTGAACGCCTTCCACATATATGGTGTCCTGGCTGTGGGAATGGAATAGTGCTTAAAGCGATTGTAAAGGCAATAGATAATCTTAAAATTAATAAGGATGATATTTGTGTCGTATCTGGGATTGGGTGTTCTTCTAGAGCTACCGGTTATTTAGATTTTAATACAGTTCATACAACTCATGGTAGGGCTTTAGCTTTTGCAACAGGTATTAAATTTGCAAATCCAAAACTTCATGTAATAGTTATAACTGGTGACGGTGATTGTGCTGCTATTGGAGGTAATCATTTAATACATGCAGCAAGGAGAAATATTGATATTACTACTATAGTATTTAATAATAATATTTATGGTATGACAGGTGGCCAGTTTTCACCAACTACCCCCACAGGGGATAAAGGTACAACAGCACCTTATGGTAATATTGATCCAAATTTTGATTTATGTGAATTAGCTAAAGCTTCAGGAGCAACCTATGTAAGTAGATCTACTGTATATGGTGTCAATATGATTACAAAACAGGTTGAAGAAGGAATAAAAAACAAAGGGTTTTCATTTATTGAGGTATTAACTACATGTCCTACTTATTATGGAAGAAAAAATAAAAAAGGTGATGCTGCAGAGATGATTAGGCAGCTAAATGAAATGACTGTGAATATTAATGCCTATGATAAATTACCTGAGGAAAAACGAGAAAACAAAATAGTTATAGGAGAATTATATAGAGATACGAGGGAAGAATATACTGAAAAATATGATAGACTGATTAAATCTTTTTAAAGGGGAGAAATCTAATGGTATTCAGAGAGTTTAGATTAAGCGGTTCTGGTGGTCAAGGCCTTATACTGGCAGGAGTAATATTGGCTGAGGCAGCTTTAAAAGATGGAAAAAATGTTGTACAAAGCCAATCCTATGGTCCAGAAGCAAGGGGGGGAGCCAGTAAATCAGAAGTTATAATAAGTGATAATATTATAAACTATCCTAAAATTGAAAAATGTGATTTGTTACTGGCTTTGACACAAAAAGCCTATGAAAAATATATTGATACTTTAAAACCAGGTGGCGTTCTTATAAAGGATGACAATATAAAGGAAACAATTAAACGAAATGATATAGATGTTTATTCAGTTCCAATACTTTCAATGGCAAATAATGGTTTGAAAAAGCCAATGGTAGCAAACATAATAGCTTTAGGATGTATTTGTGAATTAACAAAAGTTGTAACTAAAGAATCTTTAGAAGAATCGGTAATAAACAGAGTTCCTCCTGGAACAGAGGAGATAAACCGAAAAGCTTTACATGAAGGGTATTCCCTAATAAAATCTATAAAAAGGAAGATATACTATGAAGCATAATGATTTAATTAAAGTTATACAAAAAGAATATACTAGGTTAAGTAAAGGGCACAGGTTAATTGCAGAATATCTTATTAACCATTATGATACTGCTGCTTTTATGACTGCAGCAAGTTTAGGTGAAACTGTGGGAGTAAGTGAATCAACTGTAGTAAGATTTGCAAATGTTCTAGGTTATGAAGGGTATAGAGAATTACAAAAAGAATTACAGGAGTTAGTTAAAAGCAAATTAACAACAGTTCAAAGAATATCTCTAAGCTCAGATTTTGATAATCTAGAAAATTATATGAGAGAAGTAATGAGAAAAGACATTCATAATATTGAAAATATACTGAAAGAGATTGATTTTAATGTATTACAAGAAGCTTTAGATGTAACTTTAAAAGCAAAGCATGTTTATGTGTTAGGTCTTAGAAGCTCTTCTTTTCTTGCTGGATATTTAGGCTTTTATTTAAATTTCCTATTAGATAATGTAAAAATAGTTATATCAGGACCTAATGATGTATTTGAACAATTATTTAAAGCTAATGAACAGGATATAGTAATTGGAATTAGCTATCCAAGATATTCAAAGAGAACTGTAGAGGCATTAAGTTATGCTAAAGAAAAAGGTTGTAAGATATTAACTATTACCGATAGTTTAACGGCACCTGCAACCCAGTACGCCGATTATACTTTAATTGCAAGCAGTAACATGTTTTCTTTTGTAGATTCTCTAGTTGCTCCCATGAGTTTAATTAATGCATTTATTGTAGCCTTGGGTACTAAAAAAGGCAAGCAGATTACAGAGCGCTTTGAAGATTTAGAAAAAATATGGAAAAGATACGATGTGTATATTACTGCTACTAATGATTAAATTTTGGAATAGATGACTGTAAGCCATGTTAGTTACATGGCTATTTTTGAATAAAAATATCATATTTAATCTTATCATAAATGATTAACAAAAATATTATAAAACTACACATAATTTGATATAATTATTTTACTAAAAAAATGGAGGTACAAAAATGAAAAAAATATATCTGGCTAGACATGGGGAATCTCAATGGAATGTATTAAAAATAGTTCAAGGTCAGAAAAATATTCCTCTAACAAATAAGGGTATAAAACAAGCAGAATTGTTAGGGAAAAGATTGATTAATGAACAAATAGAGAAAATATATTCAAGCGATCTAGCAAGAGCTTATGATACTGCAAAAATAATCGGTAAAATTATCGATGTAGAAGTAGAACCTATGAAAGAATTTAGAGAAATTAATTTTGGTGTTTGGGAAGGCTTATCTAAAAACGAATTACTTACTAAGTATAGAACAGAATATGAAAAGTGGTTAAAAAATCCAAAAGATTTAATTCTTGAAGGGGCAGAAACTTTAGCTGAACTACAAGAAAGAGCTTTAGAAGGAATTAATAAAATTATTAATTTAAACGGTGATAGATATAACAATATTCTAATCGTGTCCCATAGTGCAACAATCAAAGTTATTATATTAGGACTATTGGGTATAAGTTTAAACAATTTTAAAAATTTAACCTTGGGTAACGTAAGCTTAAGTATAATAGAATATAGAAATTATAATAAAGTTTTAAAACTATTTAACAATACGGATCATGTAGATCTTGATTAATGTATTTACCCTCATAAAGTTTTCATTATCTGCAGAAAATATTCATATAGTATAGTAGTTAAGAATATGTAGGGGGTAAATATGAAAACAACATTTTTCATATTTGAAAAATTATTAATTATTTCATTGATTATTTCTTTTTCTTTTTTATTAGTAGTGCAGTTATCCGGCTATGGGCGTGGCCTTTCAATTACTACATCTTTATTTGATGAAGGCAATTATACTAATTTATTAAAAGGAGAAGGTATTTCTAAAGGTATAATTGTACTTAGAAACTTAAATTATGATTATAAAAATGTAAGTGTTTTAGTAAATGGAGAATATGTAGCTGATTTTAACAAAAGCAGTGAAGTTAAAATCCCAGTATATAATAACGATATAATCGAAATTGATGGGACCAAGTATAATAATAAAGTAAATGTTAAAGTAGTTGGAATTAGCAGCAACATTGATAGCCCCCAACTTAATAAGATAGTTACAACATCCCAAAGTATTGAAATATTAGGTAGAGTGCAAATAAAATAAGCTTGTTTAAGACTAGATTTTAATATATAATAGGTTAGAGGAAGTGATGGTAGTGAATGTTGTATCAATTAGAGGAGCTACTACTGTTGAGAATAATCATAAATCTGATATTATAGAAGCAACTAAAGAATTGTTGTTAAAAATATCAGAAGCAAACAAATTAAATAAAGATAATATTATAAGTATTATATTTTCATCAACAAAAGATCTAAATAGTGAATATCCTGCTAAAGCTGCCAGATTGCTAGGGTATACTCAATGTGGATTAATGTGTTTTGCAGAAATGGATGTTGTAGGTAGCATTGATAAATGTATTAGAGTTCTAGTATTGTATCAAGGGAATATAAAGCAAAAAGATGTAAAGCACATATATTTAAAAAATGCAAAATCATTAAGACCAGATTTAAGTGAATAATAACAACAATGCCACCACTAGGTGGTTATTATTTTATTAGGAGGTTAATATGAGTAGCAAAAGATTAATTATAGCTGTAGACGGTCCTGCAGGAGCTGGGAAAAGCACAATAGCAAAAAGGGTAGCACAAATCTTAAATATTGAATATATAGATACTGGTGCTATGTATAGAGCCTTAACATTAAAAGTCATAAGATCAAATATAGGTATAGATAATATAGAAGAAATAATAAAATTAATGGAATCTACTACTATTGAATTTATAAATAACCACATATATTTAGATGGAAAAAATGTAGATAAAGAAATAAGAGAAAATATAATAAGTAAAAATGTATCCTATATAGCTAAAATAAAAGAGGTAAGATTAATGATGATTAAACTTCAACGACAAATTGCAGAATCTACAAATTTAATAATGGATGGGAGAGATATAGGTACAATAGTTTTGCCCCATGCAAATTATAAATTTTTTGTAACTGCATCTGTGGAAGAAAGAGCAAGAAGGAGATACATAGAGTTAACTGAAGAAGGTAAAGAAAATATTACTTATGAGCAGGTTTTGGAAGAAATTAAAATTCGGGATAAAATAGATAGTACAAGGGAGATAGCACCACTAAAGAAAAGTCCTGACGCCTATGTAATTGATACTACTAACAAAACTATTGAAGAGAGTGTTAATGAAATAATTGCTATAATCGAAAGGGGGTAATTTATTGTCTTTTTATAAATTTGCAAGAGCCCTATTATCTATAATTTTTAGAATAATTTATCGCATTGAAGTAATTGGCATAGAAAATATACCAGAAAAAGGTAGAGCTATACTTTGTTCAAATCATATTAGTATGTTAGATCCTATTATTTTGGGTATTTCAATAAAAAGGCCTATTTCTTTTATGGCAAAGAAAGAACTATTCAAAAATCCATTTATTGCAAAATTATTAACTGCCCTTGCAGCATTTCCTGTTGATAGAGAAAATTCAGATCTCACTGCTATAAGAAATTCTATTAATGTATTAAAAATGGAGAAGATATTAGGCATGTTTCCTGAAGGGACAAGGACTAAAAAAATGGATTTAGAGTTTGCAAAACCTGGAGTAAGTCTGATAGCGTATAAAGGTAAATCACCTGTAATTCCCGTATTTATTGAGACTGATTATAGATTGTTTTCTAAAATTAGTATCAATATTGGAAAACCAATTATAATTGATGATCTATTTGAAAATAAACCTAAAACTGAAGATCATAAAAAAATTAGCAAATATATATTAAAATCAATTTATTCATTAAAAAACAATAGGGGGAAATAAAGTGAATATTGTTATTGCTGAACACGCTGGATTTTGCTTTGGTGTTAAAAGAGCTATTGAAACTGCTGAAAAAACCTTAAAAAACTCAGTTGGAGAAAAGATTTATTCTTTTGGTCCTTTAGTACACAATTCACAAGTTGTGGAAAAATTTAGACAACAAGGATTGAGTGTAGTTGAAAATTTAAATGATATATCAACAACAGGGAAGGTAATAATAAGATCTCACGGTATTCCCGAATCATTACAAAAAGAAATTGAAAACAAAAATTTAGAATTGATAGACTGCACCTGCCCATACGTAAAACTGGTTCATAAAAAAGTTAATGAGTACTATAAAAAAGGATATCATGTAGTAATTATTGGGGATAAGAATCATCCAGAAGTTATTGGTATAAATGGGTGGTGTAATAATGAAGCAACAATTATTAATAATGAAAAGGAAGCACATGAGCTACCAGAATTTAATAAGGTATGTATTGTTTCGCAGACTACTAATACTTTTGAAAAATTTGATAAACTATCTAATATGATTAAAGAAAAAGGAAAGGAAGTCGAAATATTTAACACTATTTGTAATGCAACAAACTTGAGGCAATTAGCTTGTAAAGAATTAGCAAAAAAAGTAGATGCTATGATAGTCATAGGTGGTTATCACAGCTCAAATACAAATAAATTAGTAGAAGTAAGTAAAAAACATTGCAAAAATGTATACCATATTGAAATTGCTAAAGAATTGCCTTTACAAGAGCTATCAAAATTTAATACAATAGGAATAACTGCAGGTGCTTCTACACCTGATTGGATAATTAAGGAGGTTGTTGATACAATGGAGAAAATAAGTAGCAATGAAATACTAGATGCAATAGAAAAGTCTTTTAGGAGAATTCAAAAAGGAGACATAATAAAGGGAAAAGTTATATATGTGACAGATGAAGAAATTATGGTTAATATTAATTATAAATCAGATGGAATAGTTACTAAAGAAGAATTATCCAATGATCCCGATGTAAATCCTAAAGGTCTTTTTAAAGAAGGAGATGATATAGAAGTTTATGTGGTAAAATTAGATGATGGTGAAGGTAATGTTGTACTTTCATATAAAAGACTCGAAGCAATCAAAAGTTGGGAAAAACTAGAAGAGGCTTTTAATAATAAAGAAATTTTAAAATGTAAAGTATTAAACGATGTAAAAGGAGGATTATCTGTAATAGTTCATGGCATAAAAGGTTTTATTCCTGCATCACAAGTATCGATTAAATATGTAGATAATTTATCAGAGTATAAAGGAAAGAACTTAGATGCTAGAATTATTGAATTTGATAAAAATAGAAAGAGATTAATTCTATCAAGTAGGGTAGTGGAGCAGGAAGAGCTAGAAAGAAAAAGAGAAGAACTTTGGGAAAGTTTAGAAGTTGGAAAAATTATTGAAGGAAAAGTAGTAAGGTTAGTAGATTTTGGTGCTTTTGTTGATATTGGAGGATTAGATGGACTTATTCATGTATCTGATTTATCATGGGTTAGAATAAACAAGCCTTCAGATGTAGTAAGAGAAGGTGATTTAGTAAAAGTAGAAATTTTAGACTTTGACAAGGAAAGGAATAGAATTTCTTTAGGATTAAAACAAACATTACCCAAGCCCTGGGATATATTTATAGAGAATAGAAAGGTTGGAGATATAGTTACTGGGGAAGTAGTAAATTTATTGGACTTTGGTGCTTTTGTTAGATTAGAGGAAGGGGTTGAAGGCCTGGTTCATATTTCACAAATTTCTACTGAACATGTTAAAAAACCCTCTGATAAATTAAATATAGGGGATATTGTTA
>JAAYHM010000084.1 GCA_012735405.1 Tissierellia bacterium
CATACTTGAGCTCTTATCAATGGAGGATCAAAAATCCATCAAAACTTACTTGACAAACAATTCCTTTGCTGATGTGTCTAAAATAACAGATGTAATAATATTAGGCAAAGGAGAGAGAAAAGTTATTGAAGGTAAAGATGGATTTATTGAGAGTATATTAAACTTAAATAAATATGAATTTAATTACCATAGATCTCCAATGATGCTGGTTATGAATTATTTTAATCCTGACTTTTCCATAGACAATATGTACGAATGGGAAAAATATATCTTATCCAGTTTAATAAAAAAAACTAATTGTTACAGAATTTATGCTCAAAATCCAATAGATTATCATAAAGAGATTATTGAAAAAGTATTAAGATAAGTGATTTTTGCTTATCTTTTTTATTTTATAATTTACTGTTCATAATATAAACTTTAAATTCATAGTATTAATAAACGGATTGTAGTGTACTTGAAACAGCTTGCCTATAACTAAACAAATCCCTTTATAGGAGGTAAAATTGTTGGAAGAAATAAGCTTTAAGGAAATATTTTCTATTCTACGAAGGCGGTTATGGCTGATTATTCTACTACTTATTCTTTTTATGCTTGCTAGTGGACTTGTCAGCTATTATGTAATAGATAAAAAATATGAAGCTTCTACTACACTTATGATAGTGACTACAGATGAAATTGAGTATAATGAAATTTTGTTGAATCAAAAACTGGCATCAATCTATAGTGAGCTAATTAAAACAAGAGCGGTAGCTAATAAAGTTATAGAAAATTTAAAACTTAGGATTTCCTATGAGCAATATAAATCTAAAGTAAAAGTAAATTTTGTTGAAGATGCTGGATTAATTAGAATTCAAGTAAGTGATAAGAATCCAAAACTGGCAGCAGATATTGCCAATGAAATTGCACTAGTATTTATAGAAGATGTTAAGAGGGTTATGAGAGTGGAAAATATACAGGTTATTGATGAGGCACAGGTACCTACGAAACCAGTAAGTCCTAAACCAGTTTTAAATATTTCCATTGCCGGCATTCTTGGCTTTATGATTGGTGTTTTTATATCCTTTTTAAAGGAGTATCTGGATAATACAATCAAGTCTTATGAAGATGTGGAGAAGTACTTGGAACTTCAGGTTTTAGGTGCCATACCAAAATTTAAAGTTTAAAATATGAGGTGTAATATGGAGAATATAAAATTGTACTCATTAAAGAATCCAAAGTCAGGTTTTTCCGAATCCTTTAAATCACTAAGAACCAGCCTTCAATTTTCTAGTAGGGACAAAAAAATACAGATAATAGTTGTCACGTCTCCTGGAAGGGGTGAGGGTAAAACTACAATAGCCAGTAATCTAGCCTTGTCTTTTGCTCAGTCTGAAAAAAAGGTGCTATTGGTGGATTGTAACATGAGAAAACCCACTATACATGAGATATTTGACATCCCAAATGAAAAAGGTTTAACTAATATACTATTAGGCGAAGGAAATCTGGAGGATGTGGTACATAATTGGGTGGGAGAGTTACAAGGTTTAAATGTAGTTACTTGTGGCCCAATTCCATTGAATCCATCTGAAATACTTGGCTCTGACCAAATGAAGAAGTTTTTGGAGGATGTAAGGAAAGAGTTTGATATGGTCATAATAGATACCCCGGCTATTAACTCGGTTACCGATGGTGTTATTTTATCTGCCCTTGCTGATGGGACTATTATGGTTGTAGAGCTGAGAAGAACTGATAGAGATACTGCTAAAAAAGGGAAAAAACTTCTAGAGTCTGTTCATGCCAATATTATAGGAGTTGTATTGAACAAGGTGCCTACTAAATAGGGGAGAACTGGAGGTATTAAGTTGAGGATAGCTAAAAAGGTAGCAAAGTCTGCCATAATCATCATGGTATTTACATTGAGTAGTAAATTTCTAGGATTCATAAGAGAAGTACTCATAGCTTCAAAATTTGGTTCAGGAATGGAAACAGATGCCTATTTTGTGGCTTATTCTGCCACATATATGCTTATAAGGCTAATAGGAACGGGGTTAAATACTACAATGATACCAATACTTTCTGAAATAGAGACAAAAAAAGGTAAGGCTAAAAAGGATTTTTATGTTAACAATTTATTAAATTCAGTAGGCTTGTTAGCAATATTCATAATTGTGTTAGGCTGGTTTGTAGCACCAGGGCTTATCAAAATAATGGCTTATGGCTTTAAATACAAGGAGTTTCAATTAGCTGTAAGGCTTACCAGAATTGGTTTACCTATAATGATAATATCAGGGACATGCTATATACTGACAGGTTATCTCCATAGTAGTGAAAGCTTCTTTGTTCCAGCTGTGGCAGGTCTTCCATTTAACTTTGTGCTTATAATCTATTTATTATTTTTTTCCCAAAATTATGGCATTATGGGATTAATGGCAGCCACTGTATTGGCTGAATTGATAATGCTAACCATACAAATTCCAGCAGTAAAAAAATTAGCTTTTAAATACAGATTTATAGTGGATTTTAGAGACACATATATAAAGAAGGCATTACTATCAACCTTACCTGTAATTATAGGTACTGCTATAAACGAATTAAATGGAATAATAGACAAAACCATGGCTTCAAGCTTGGTGGAAGGTAGTATATCAGCCTTGAATTATGCAAACAAAATAAACAGCTTAATATTGGGCGTATTTATAACAGCAATAGCTACTGTTGTATTTCCGGTATTATCCAGAGAATTCAATAAAGACAATATTGAGGAAGTAAAGTCTGTATTAGGCTATGGTTTAAATATAGTGATATTAATAACTGTACCTGCAGCTACCGGGTTAATTATTCTATCTAAGCCAATTGTAAGGGTGTTTTTTGAAAGGGGAGCCTTTAGCTCAACAGATACAATAATGACAAGTTTTGCCCTTGTTTTTTATGCAATTGGATTGATAGGTTCAGGAACAAGTCTTCTCCTAAGCAGAGTTTTCTATTCATTAAAGGATACAAAAACTCCTATGATAAATGGAGCAATTGCAGTAGCTGTAAATATATTGTTAAACATAGTTTTTATAAAACCGCTTAAGCATGGTGGTCTTGCTTTGGCTACCAGTATTTCTTCAATAATTGCAGCCTTATTGCTCTTGAAGGACCTGAGTAGAAAAATAAAAGATGTGTATTTTGAACCTAATTTAAAGTGTTTAATTAAATCTATATTAGCAGCAGTTATTATGGCTGTAATTGTATATGGACTTTACAGCCTAATTAGAGATATTTTTATTGGAAGCAAATTGATGGAGTTAATAGCCTTGGCTGTAACAGCAGCAGTTGGTGCATTAGTTTATGGTATTCTTTGTTTTCTTTTTAAAGTTACACGGTTTCTATTATTTTAGAAACCGTGTTTTGTGTGTTTTTATAAATTTATAAACAAAGCTTGTACACTGTTCTGTTTTGTAATTTATAAAAATAAAATATATACAAGGTTAGGAGATATGGGTGAATGATATGGGAAGAAAGGTTATGGCTATAATTTTTCTATTAATAGATGCTGTACTAATAAATCTTACTTATATATTGTCGTTGATAATTAGATTTGAAGAGGCTATATATAGTAATCAATTCATATTATATTTTACAAGATATAAGGAGCAGTTTATCTATATTACTCTAATCAAGCTAATCATATTTGCTTTTTTTAAAATGTATAGGAGTATATGGAGATATGCAAGTGTTGAGGAGCTAGTGAATATTGTCCTGGCAGCTATAGTATCTAATTTGGCAATATTAAGCTACACCCATCTGATAGGAAGTAACTTGCCAATAAGCGTCTATATTATAGCAACTCTATTTGACATGATGTTTATTGGAGGGGCACGGTTTTGCTTAAGAGTTGTTAAATTATATATGGATAAATTTAACCAAGACAAGAACAAAAAAAGAATAATGATTATAGGTGCTGGAGAAGCTGGTGTTTTAGTAATAAAAGAATACAAAAATCATCCCCAGTTAAACAGCAAACCAGTAGCTTTAATAGATGATGATGAATATAAGCAAGGAAGGGTTATCATGGGAGTGCCTGTGGTTGGAAAGAGGGATGATATACTGGCTCAGGTTGAAAAGCTTAAAATTGATGAAATAATTTTAGCTATGCCATCTGCTTCAAAAAAAGACATTAGTAGTATTGTAGATATATGTAAGAAGACCAAGGCCAAATTAAAAATACTGCCTGGAGTATATGAGTTAATAGATGGTAAAGTGACAATCAAGAATATTAGAGATGTTCAAATTGAGGATCTGCTTGGTAGAGAAGAGATAAAAACAGACATAAATGCAATAAGCAGCTATATCAAGGATAAGGTAATTCTAGTAACTGGTGGCGGCGGTTCAATAGGCTCTGAGCTATGCAGGCAGATAGCCAATATTAAACCAAGGAAGCTAGTAATAATTGAAATATATGAGAATTCTGCCTATGATATTGAAAATGAATTGCTAAGGCGCAATAAGGACCTAAATCTTAAGATTTATATAGCCTCTATCGTTGACAGGGATATAATGTTTGACTTATTCAATATAGAAAGACCAGATGTGGTATTTCATGCAGCAGCACATAAACATGTACCTTTAATGGAGGCTAGTCCAAAGGAATCAATAAAAAATAATGTATTTGGAACCTTAAATCTTGTCCATGCAGCAGATAAATATGGTGTAAAAAAATTTGTAATGATTTCAACAGATAAGGCGGTAAATCCAACTAATATTATGGGAGCAAGTAAAAGAATATGCGAGATGATCATTCAATCTGTAAATCCTGTGTCTAAAACTGATTTTGTTGCTGTAAGATTTGGAAATGTACTGGGAAGCAATGGCAGTGTTATACCACTATTTAAGAAACAGATTGAAGAAGGGGGACCAGTTACAGTAACCCATAAGGATGTTATAAGGTATTTTATGACAATTCCTGAAGCTGTAAGCTTGGTGATTCAAGCTGGTGCCATAGTTAAAGGTGGAGAGATATTTGTATTAGATATGGGAAAACCTGTAAAGATTTTGGATTTAGCTGAAGATTTAATTAGGTTATCAGGATTTGAACCTTATAAGGATATTCAAATAGAAATAATAGGATTAAGACCAGGAGAAAAATTATACGAAGAGCTATTTTTTGAGGAAGAAAATGTTACATCCACAATGCATGACAAGATATTTGTAGCAAAACCCACTTTTACAGATTACAAACTGCTAATGAAATCCTTAGAAGAAGCAAAAAGAATTATTAAGGAAGGTACAGATGAAGATCTTAAGGTTTACATACAATCTATAGTGCCTAATTATACAATACAAAGAACTCCATCTTATACCTGTCTTAATGCTACAATACCCAGGTACTATAAAGACTAGGAGACATGGGATACCCGATGATAATATAGAAGAGTTTATGATAATAGGGGGAAGGCTGATGGATAGGCGGATTTATCTAGCATCGCCACATATGAGTGATGAAGGTTATGAGTTGGAATATATCAAGGAAGCTTTTGATACCAATTGGATTGCACCATTGGGAGCCAATGTAGATAGCTTTGAAAAGGAATTTGCTGAAAAAATAGGGGCAAAACATGCTGCTGCTTTAGTAACCGGAACTGCTGCAATACACATGGCTTTGAAGGCAGCTGGTGTTGAGGAAGGTGATATAGTCTTATGTCAGGATCTTACCTTTGCAGCAACTGCTAATGCAATTATTTATCAAAATGCCATACCAGTGTTTGTAGACAGTGATTACGAAACCTGGAATATGAATCCTAAAGCCTTGGAAGAAGCCTTTGAAAAATATCCAAATGCCAAGGCTGTTTTAGTAGTTCACCTATATGGACTTTCAGCAGATATGGATAGGATTGTAGATATATGTAAGAGATACCAGGCTGTATTAATTGAAGATGCAGCAGAAGCCCTAGGGACCTATTATAAGGGAAGGCATGTGGGAACCATTGGTGATTATGGTGTATTTTCCTTTAATGGTAATAAAGTAATTACTACTTCTGGTGGAGGCATGCTTGTTTCAGATAATGAAGAGAGAATTGCAAAGGTAAGATTTTGGGCGAGCCAATCAAGGGAAAAGGCCAGGTATTATGAACACAGGGAGCTGGGATACAACTATAGAATGAGCAACATATTAGCTGGAATAGGCAGGGGGCAGCTAAAGGTCTTGGATAAAAGGTTAGCCAAGAAGAAATATATATTTGAATTCTACAAAAGAGAACTAGACCATCTTGAAGGAGTAAAGTTTATGCCAATTAATGAATGGAATGAACCAAATTACTGGCTAACTTGTATAAGGCTAAATGATTGTTATTCCGGGCATAGTAAAGGATCGGGGATTCTACCTGTTGATATTATAGAAGCATTAGAAAAAGAAAATATAGAATCGCGACCTCTCTGGAAACCAATGCATCTGCAACCCTTTTTCGCAGGATATGATTATATAGGTGAAAATGTCAGTGGAAACCTGTTTGAAAAAGGCCTTTGTTTACCAAGTGATACAAAGATGACGGATGAAGATTTGAGCAGGGTTTGCAGGGCTATTAAGAGGTTGTGGTATAGTTGAAAAACGGAATATATAAAAGGTACTTAAAAAGGCCAATGGATATCCTATTATCCTTAGTAACCTTAATAGTACTATGGCCTTTAATATTGATAATTGCAGTATTAGTAAAAATCAAATTAGGTAGTCCAATAATATTTAAGCAGGAAAGAGTAGGATTAAATGAGAAAATATTTACCTTATATAAGTTCAGAACTATGACAGATGCTAGAGATGAAAAGGGGGAACTGTTGTCTGATAGTGCCAGGCTTACTAAATTTGGCAAGATGCTTAGGTACACATCTTTAGATGAACTTCCCCAGCTGTTTAATATTTTGAAAGGTGATATGTCTATTATAGGACCCCGGCCATTACTAGTAGAGTATCTTCCTTTTTATAAGGAATATCATAAGCAGCGTCACAGTGTAAGACCAGGCTTATCCGGCCTTGCTCAGGTTAATGGCAGAAATGCTATTACATGGGAGGATAGGTTTGATTTAGACGTGAAATATACCCTTAACATTACCTTCCTTGAAGATCTGAAGATTATATTTTTGACATTAAAAAAAGTATATAAAAAAGAAGGTATAGATTTTGATGGGCCTATATCTATGGAATATTTTGAAGGAAGTAAGGAAGAGTCATTTCCATTGTAAAATTATCTTCAGTAATAAATATAAAAGGATGAATAAGGATGAAGTATAGTGATATCTATTTTTTAGAAAAGTATGGAAGGTTGTATGAAGAAATTGAAAATGGCAAATTAGAAGTATTTGAATATAATTCAAATATTGGCTCAATAAGAAACATGTTTATTAAAAGGGATATTCCAATAATTATAGATAATGTTAAATATTATGACATAGTAACACCTTATGGATATGGCGGACCAATAATAGTGAAATGTTATGATGAATCAAAAAGAAAGGAATTGGTAAGAGGTTATCATAACCAGTTTAGGACCTATTGCTTAGAAAATAATATAGTTACAGAATTCATACGCTTTCATCCTATAAATAATAATGCAAGGGATTTTATGGATATATACCAGGTAGAATTTGTTAGAAAAACAGTAGGAACAAATATAAAAGACTATGATGATCCAATACAAAGTGAGTTTAAAAAGGGATGCAGAAAAGAAATTAGAAGGGCTCTTAATAGAGGGGTTAAATACAGAATAAAAAGAAGCCCTGACAACTTAGATGTATTTAAGGAACTATATTATAAGACAATGGACAGGAATAGGGCTAATGATTACTATTATTTTGATGATAAATATTTTGACAATATATTATTAAGTTTTAGGGATGAATTATTAATAACAGAATTAATATTTGATGATAAAGTAATAGCAAGTGAAATGTATTTTGTGTCAGATAGGCTTATACATGCCCATCTATTAGGAAATTTAGATGAATATTTACATTTATCAGCAGGTGTTTTGCTTGAATATGCAACAGTTCTTTGGGGGAAAGAAAATGGATATGATTATTTACACCATGGTGGGGGAAGGACAAATGATGAAAATGATCCCTTATTTAAGTACAAAAAAAAGTTTGGCAAGAATACAGAATTTGATTTTTACATAGGAAAGAAAGTTTGGAATGAAGAGGTATACAAAAAATTGATTGAAGTAAGCAAGGTAGATCCAAATGTGGATTTCTTCCCTGCTTATAGGAGTAGATAGAAAAAAAGGCAGGTGTGCATAATTAAAGACATATTACTTATTGCCCATTTTTCACAAGTACCAGGGGAAAAAGGTAATTGCAGGTTTAATTATATTGCAGAGAGAATAGATAAAAGTAAGGCCAGTGTTGAATTAGTGACATCAAATTTTGCCCATGATACAAAATCCCATAGAAGCATTGCTGATGTACAAAGAAGCAGCATTAACTATAAGCTTACTATGCTTTATGAACCTGGTTATTATAAGAATGTTTCACTTAGAAGATTTTATAGCCATTTTGTAATGGGAAACAGTTTAAAAAGGTATTTAAAGAAAAGAAAAAGACCAGATCTTATATATTGTTCAGTGCCTTCCCTTGATGTAGCTAAGGTTGCGGCTAAATATGCCAGTAAAAATAAGGTACCCTTTGTTATTGATATTCAGGATTTATGGCCTGAAGCCTTTAGAATGGTTTTCAATATACCCATAATAAGTCATATTTTATTTTATCCCATGAAAATAAGGGCTAATTATATTTACAGGACGGCTGATGGAATAATAGCCGTTTCTCAAACCTATGTAGACAGGGCGTTAAAAAATAATAGTAAGTGTAAATTTGGATATAGTGTATACTTGGGAACTGATTTAGGTTACTTTGACCAGATAGTACAAAATAATAAATTTAAAAATAAGCCTGAGGATGAAATATGGCTGGTATATATAGGCACTTTAGGGCATAGCTATGATTTAATTTCAGTAATCGATGCATTAAAGATCATTAAAGACAAAGGAATTCACAATATCAAGTTTATTGTCATAGGAGATGGACCCATGAAGTCCAAATTTGAGAGGTATGCAAAGGAAAAAGGCATATATGCAGAATTTACCGGTAGCTTAAGCTATGAAAGAATGGTTGGTATTTTAGCTGTATGTGACATAGCAGTCAACCCTATCAGGAAGGGTTCAGCAGGTAGTATTATTAATAAAGTTGGAGATTATGCAGCTGCTGCTTTACCTGTAATAAATACCCAAGAATCCTCTGAATATCAAGAGCTGCTTGTGAAGTACAATGCAGGATTTAATTGCAGAAATGGAGATGCAGAAGATATTTCAGAAAAAATACTAACCCTGTATTTTGACAATGATCTGCGTAGGAAGATGGGAAAGAATAATAGATTGCTTGCAGAAGAGAAATTTAATAGGGCAAACACTTACTCAACCATAATAGATTTATTAAACAGTTAAGTTTAAATAAATTGATGTAGATAAGACAAGGAATGATTAAATAGTTGGGGAAGTTTAAAGAAAAATGCAAAATAAGGAAGGATCTATATGAAAATAAAATGGCCAGACAATAAAAAATTTGCTTTTACTATAGTAGATGATACGGAAAACTCCACCATTGAGAATGTAAAACCTATATATGATTTCTTGTACCAGCATGGACTTATAACAACAAAAACTGTATGGGTTTACCCATCCAGGGATTGTTTTACCGGCGGGTGCTTATTAGACAATGATTATTTGGAATTTATTGCTGATCTTAAGGCAAAGGGATATGAAATTGGGATACACAATGTAGGGGCAGGAGAATATACCAGGGAAGAAATAATAAAGGGCTTGGATTTGTTTAAGGAGAAACTTGGATTTTATCCCAGCATCCATATTAATCATTATAGCAATAAAGATAATATTTATTGGGGCCATGAAAGGTTTCAGCTTATTTTGCGTAGCTTGTTTAAAATAATATATGGAGAAAAAAGAAAGTTTTATGGCACCGATATAAATTCCAAATATTTTTGGGGGGACATATGTAAAAGCAAAATTAGATATATAAGAAATTATACATTTAATGATATAAACACCTTAAAAATTGATCCCTTGATGCCTTATATGGACAAAAATAAAGAAAAATACAGTAACTATTGGTTTAGTTCCTCTGATGGGCATACAGTGAAGGAATTCAATGCCCTGTTGAAAAGGGAGAATGTTGACAGATTGGAATATGAAGGTGGTGCATGCATAGTTTATACACATTTTGCCTACAACTTTGTTGATAGTAAAGGGAGAATTAATGAGGACTTTGCAGAGAAGATAAAATATCTTGCCAGCAAGGATGGATGGTTTGTACCAGCAGGAGTTTTGCTGGATTATTTACTATCCTTTAAGGGAAATCATTATGTTTCAAAATCATATTTAACAGCATTAGATTTTAAATGGTTATTGGATAGGATAATTAAAAGAATCAGGTTTAATAAATAAGAAGGTGATCGTATTTTAATACCAGAAATAAGCAATAGAAAACCTAAATTGGGAAGGGTTTTATTTGCCTGTATACTATTTAGTTTATTCCCTATTGTATTTGCACATACCATATCACCTGATTTTGCTTCAAGTATGATGTATCAGGTCTTAGTTGGAATTATGTTTATACTGCAATCAGTTATTGTCTTGAAATATTTTTTAACATCTGAAACAAAAACCATTAAGATAATATTTTTAATATACGCATTGATACTAACAATTTCCCAGTTGATTACACTGCTGTTATCTTCATTGACAATAGGAATTAATTATTTAGATATAATTAATGCTTTTGCACGTTTTATAAGTGTTTTTATATTCCTATGCATTCCATCAAAAATGACTATCTCTAAAGATGACTTTAGAAGATTTATGCTATTAATAACAATTTTAGGATTAGTAGCCAGTTTATATAACTTAGTTACAAACTTTAGGGAAGCCTTAAATATATTAAATATAAACAATGCATATGAAGTAAGTTTTACCTCATTTTACCTAAATAGAAATAGTTTCGCCCAATTACTTTTATTTTCAATTATTGCTAATTCATTTTTAAACAGTGAAACAAAAAGAAAATACAGGCTGCTTTTTTACCTTCTTTATTTCATTAATATATTTTTGACCTTATCAAGAACTGTTTTGGCTTCTGTAATTATATTTTTAGTAGTGTCATCTGTAATTTACAAAAGAAATATAATAAAGGGCAGTATTATTATTTTGATTGCTATAATTATTCTAGCTTTATTGATTCAAACTAAACCAGATATAAAAAGGTTTATTATTGATATGGTTGTAAGAAAGGAAACCGGCACAAGCGGGAGAACTGATCTCTGGTCTGTGGGGATTCGGATATTGGATGATTCAAACTGGTTTTTTGGTGTAGGTTACATTAGTAGTATAGATATTATTAATGATATGGGCTTTAGTTCCCATGAGTTCCATAGTTTTTATATAGAAACTTTAGTAGGCGGAGGCATAATAGATCTCTTATTACATTTAATTATCCTCATATTCATTAGCGCTAGAATAAAAGTTATATATAAAAATGATAGAAAAATAGGTGCCCTATATTTTTCAGCATATATTTCTCTACTGGTGTATGCTATGTTTGAAAGTGCTTCTATTTTTTCAATGGGATATGTGGGGACCTTATTTACTATTTTCATTGTAACCATACCGCTTTTGTATTCTAATAATTTTTTATCAGAGCCAACTGCAACGTAATAAAATGTAAGGGTACTCTGTTTATTTTTTGATGGCTGTTAGTGGACAAGAATCTTTAAATAAATAAATTTTTAAAAGTTAAGGATTATGTAAATTTTTCAAAAATTAGAAAAAAATGAATTTACGAAAACGATTACCATGTTTAAAAAACAGGCTTTGCCCATTTTTGTCCTCCTTAATGGTGACTTGCTTAAATACTATATATTCAGATATAATATAAAAGTCGAATTATATAGAAAAGGAGGATATTATGGCAGAAAAAGGAATACAGCACAGAAATCAAGATGTAGGAGGATTTTTAAAAACTGTTGAAAGATTAGGTAATGCATTACCCCACCCGGCAATGATCTTTGTAATTTTGAGTCTAGCTATTGTTTTAATATCTGCAGTAGTTGCTAAGGTTGGGGAACCGGTTACCTATTTTGATGCAAGGGCTGGAGAAACAGTTACAGTTGAAGCTGTATCTTTGTTGAATGCTGAGGGACTAAGATACATGTTCAACAGCGCAGTAAAGAACTTTACAGGCTTTGCACCCTTAGGTACTGTACTTGTAGCCATGCTGGGGGTAGGAGTTGCTGAGTGGACAGGACTGATTAATACATCCTTAAGAAGGCTATTAACAGCCGTGCCACCTAGATTGTTAACTGCAATTATAGTATTTACAGGGGTTATGTCCAATATAGCTTCAGATGCTGGTTATGTAGTTGTTATACCACTGGGAGCTTTGCTATTTGCCAGTGTAGGACGTCATCCAATTGCTGGACTTGCAGCAGCCTTTGCAGGAGTATCTGGTGGATTCTCAGCAAACCTTATATTTGGTACTACAGATGCTTTACTTGCAGGAATTACAAACGAAGCCTTAAGAGGTGTAGGTATTGACTATGAAGTCTTAACAACTGGAAACTGGTATTTCTTAGTTGTGTCTACATTCGTACTAGTAATTTTAGGTACATTAATAACAGAAAAGGTAGTAGAAAAGAACCTTGGACCATACAATGGCAAATTTAAAGTTAATGATGAAAAGATTTCAGATATTGAAAATAAAGGGCTAAGAAATGCAGGCTTAGCACTTTTAGCATATATTGTTGTTATGGCCTTGTTAATGGCTTTACCAAATGCTCCACTTAAATCACCTAACGCAGAAGGAAAACTAACACTAAATGAATTCTTAAGTAATGGACTTATACCAGCAATAGCATTATTATTCTTGATACCAGGACTTGCTTACGGTAAAACTACTGGAAAGATTAAGGATAGCAACGATTTTGTGGCAAGTATGACTGAGGCAATGAAGAGTATGGGTTCATATTTAGTATTAGCCTTCTTTGCAGCTCAGTTTATTAGTTACTTTAGCTATACAAATATTGGAACTATTATATCTGTTAAGGGAGCAAAATTCTTAGAAAGTGTAGGATTTACAGGATTACCTTTAGTACTGGTATTTATCCTAATTACCGCATTCCTAAACCTATTTATGGCTTCAGCATCAGCAAAATGGGCTATTATGGCACCAGTATTTGTTCCTATGATGTTCCAGTTGGGCTTAAGTCCAGAATTAGTCCAAGTTGCATATAGGATTGGAGACTCTTCAACAAATATTATAACTCCATTAATGAGTTACTTTGCCATGATAGTTGTATTTGCCCAAAGATATGATGAAAAAGCAGGGCTTGGTACATTGATATCAACAATGATACCATATTCAATAACCTTCTTAATATTCTGGTCTGCATTACTGGCAGCATGGTTCCTATTAGGTTTGCCACTAGGACCAGAAGGAGCTCTATTATTTGTATAGTATAGTGTATAATATAATATGAAAATATAAAATATGAGGCCTTGGTGCCTCATATTTTATAATACTAGGAGGTGTACTTATGATAAATGAAAAAAGGCTATTAGACAGATTTTTGAAATATGTACAAATTGATAGCCCTACAAAGTTTGAAAGGGAATTTGCAGAGTACTTAATGAAAGAAATGGAAGAAATGGGCCTAGAAGTATATATGGATGATGCCGGAGAAAAGGTAGGGAGCAATTCAGGTAATGTAATAGGGAAATTAAAGGGAAACACTAATGGAGAAACAATTTTATTTAGTGCCCATATGGATACTGTATCTCCAGGTAAAGGCATAAAGCCTGTAATTAAAGATGGGGTTATCTACAGTGATGGTACTACAGTTTTAGGCGGAGATGATAAGGCAGGGATAGCTGCTATTTTAGAAGCTGTTGAAACCGTAATAGAACAGGATATACCCCATGGAGATATAGAAATAGTATTTTCCATATATGAAGAGGGAGGCTTGTTTGGAGCCAAAAATTTAGACTATAGCAAATTAAAAGCAAAAAGGGGATTTGTATTCGATAGTAGTGGAAAGCCAGGACAAATAATTATTCAAGGACCAGCACAAAATAAAATAAGTGCTAAATTTATTGGAAAAGAAGCCCATGCAGGAGTAGCACCTGAGAAAGGAATAAGTGCTATACAAATGGCAGCTGCAGCCATAAGCAATATGAAACTATTGAGAATAGATGATGAAACTACAGCAAATATAGGGATTATTTCTGGCGGCCAGGCTACCAATATAGTGACTAAGGAGGTTAATATAGAAGGAGAAGCCAGAAGCTTATCAAATGAAAAGTTAAAGGAACAAACAGAACATATGGTAAAATGTTGTGAGGATGCTGCAAATAAATTTGGTGGTTCTGTTGAAATTGATCTTGAAAACTCCTATGGAGCATTTAAAATAGATGAAGATTCTGTAATAGTGCAAAAAGTAAAGGAAGCATGTGCAAATATTGGATTAGAGCCCCGTACAAGTGCTTCAGGTGGAGGTAGTGATACAAATATATTAAATGCCAATGGTATAGAGGCTGTAAATCTAGGAATAGGAGAAAGACAACCTCATACCCTGGAGGAGCATTTGCATATTAAGGATCTGGAAAATGCAGCAAGACTTGCATTAGAATTGATAAAAGTACATGCATAAAATACATAAAACAATTCTCAAAGTTTTTCCTTTGAGAGTTGTTTTTTAGTTGTCATCTATGGTATATAAGATATAAAATACACTATAATTATTATTAATAAAGATATGGTTAAATTATAAAAAGACATGAAGAAAATCCTGAAAGGAGATGTATATATGAAAAAAGTAATTGTTTTCGGTAGTAAACACTGACCAACTTGTGAGCCAGCGAAAGAGTATCTTTCAGAGAACAATATTGAATTTATTTATCTGGATATTACAGAAAATATGATAAATCTTAAGAAGTTTTTAAAATACAGAGATACAAGGCCGGAATTTGATAAAATTAAAGAAGCTGGAATGGTTGGCCTGCCTTGTATAGTCATAAATAATGGAGAAAAAATTATATTTGATGTAAAGGAAATAGAGGGCATAAATAGCTAGTGCTGAAAAAAGTATGATTTTGCAATTTTAATGTATTTAAACTTTGAATTGGCATCAGGCTAAGGAGTGCTTGATGCTTTTTTTAAATGTTTTGTAAACGAATTTTTACTATTTGTTTATAAAACTAATATAAAATAAAAAAGGGATGATACTATATCATAGATATATTGAAAGGAAGGGATAGTATGTATAGAAATAGATTGTTAGCCATTGCTTTAATACTAGTTCTTTTAATATCCTTGACAGCCTGTGCTACTGAAGAGACTCCTCCTTTAGAAGAACAAAAAGTTAAGGCAAAAGATGAGGAAATTGCTCAACTTCAAGAAGAAAACAAAAAGCTTAAAGATAGAATTAATGAACTTGAAAAAGAAAATAAAAGCCTTCTTTCAAGAAGCATAGATGTAATAGAGCTTATAAAAGAAAAGGATATGGAAGGCTTGTCTGAATTTGTTCATCCAACTAAAGGTCTCAGATTTAGTCCCTATGCTTATGTAGATGTGGAGAAGGATCAGGTATTTACTAAGGAAGAAGTAGCAAAATTAGGAGAGGATACTAAAACTTATACTTGGGGAAATTATGATGGTTCCGGTGAGCCCATAGATTTAAACTTTAACGATTATTACGATAGATTTATATATGATGAAGATTTTGCCAATCCCCACATAATTGGCAACAATACAATAATAGGGGAAGGAAATACTATAAACAATATAAGTGAAGTATATTCAGAAGGCCATTTCATTGAATTGCATTTTACCGGGATTGAACAGCAGTATGAAGGTATGGACTGGAGAAGTCTAATACTGGTTTTTGAACAATATGAAGGGCAATGGTATCTGGTGGGTATAGTTCATAATGAATGGACTATTTAATAAACAAGGTTAATTTTAATAAAGACATACTGTGGAGTCTTATCTCCATAGTATGTCTTTTTATACAAATAAGGATATGGCACTGTATACCAGTAGCAAGGCCATTATAGTATTTATTATTTTATTGTTTTTGCTAATAAACTTTTGAAATACCGATCCAAATAAGGACCAGCATAGGGTGGATATAAGGGCAACAAATGGTATGGCTATGCAAAATAGGATAATTATGAATATAGATTCATAATAAGGAATTATAAAGTTTGAAATAGTAGTTATACAAAATAGTATAACTTTAATATTTACAAATTGTAGTAGCAATCCTGAAATAAAAGTGTTTGTAGCCTTTTTATATTCATTACTTGTATCAGCTTTACTCTTATATATTTTCCATGCAAGGTAAAGTATATAAGCTGCACCTATAATAGTCATTATAGGTTTAATGGAGGGGATAATTCTATATAAGGATATGCTGAATATACTGGATAGGGCCATTATGATAATAAAACCAGTAAATACTCCAAAATTAAAAGGAAGACTTTTTCTAAATCCGTATCTTGTTGCATTTGACATTGACATAATGGTATTTGGGCCAGGAGTAAAAGTTGTAATGAGAACATAGGAAAAAAAGGCAGCTAAGTTGGGCATAGTACAACCTCCAGATTTGCTTACAAAATTTTCTAACTATTATCTTAATGATATTGTTTAGCTGTTTAATTGTCAATAATAAACTTCATTTATATACATTGACATTTTGACTTCAATATGCTATTCTTATGACAAATATAGAGAACCTTTAAGCTGAACCTGTGAGTTCAGAAAGGAAAGCGTAAGGTGCAATTTATGCCTTCCTTTCGAGGAAGGCTTTTTTTACGCTACCCTTTAACTTAGTCCTGAGAGACAAGAAGGAGGTAAAAAATATGAAGCATTTAATTGACCCTATGGATTTTTCTGTAGAAGAATTGGAGGATTTGTTTGAACTGGCAGATGAAATAATAGATAGGGAAGATGATTTTAGCCAAGTTTGTAAAAACAAAATATTAGCAACCTTGTTTTATGAACCAAGCACAAGAACAAGACTTAGTTTTGAAGCTGCAATGATTAGACTAGGAGGGCAGGTCATTGGTTTTTCCAGTTCAACTTCCAGTTCAGTAATGAAGGGGGAAAGTATCCCCGACACTGTTCGTACTGTTGGCTCCTATGCAGATATTATAGCTATGAGGCATCCAAAGGAAGGAGCTCCTAAATATGCATCTAAATATTCACCAGTTCCTCTCATAAATGCTGGTGATGGTGGACATCAGCATCCAACCCAAACCTTAACAGATCTATTTACAATAAGAAAATTAAAGGGTAAATTTTCTAATCTTACCATAGGCCTATGTGGAGATCTAAAATTTGGCCGTACAGTCCATTCTCTTATAAAAGCGCTTTCAAGGTATGAAAATATTAAATTCATATTAATCTCTCCTAAAGAATTACAAATACCCCAATATATTAAAATGGAAATACTTAATTATAAAAATATACCTTTTGTTGAAGTGGAAAAGTTAGAAGATGCAATCCATGAACTTGATATACTCTATATGACCAGGGTGCAAAGAGAGAGATTTTTTAATGAAGAAGACTATATACGCCTAAAAGACAGCTATATTTTAAATAAGGATAAATTAAAGTTGGCAAAAGATGATTTGGCTGTTCTTCATCCACTGCCCAGGGTAAATGAAATAAGTTATGAAGTAGACAATGACCCAAGGGCCTGTTATTTCAAACAGGTAAAATACGGAATGTATGTTAGGATGGCCCTTATTATTAGGCTCTTGGAGGTGATGTAGTTGCTATATATAGATAGTATTCAAAGAGGGATAGTAATAGACCATATAAAGGCTGGTTATGGTTTAAGCATATTTAAATACCTTAAATTAGATGAGGCAGATTATACTGTAGCTTTAATAATGAATGCACCAAGTAAAAAGTATGGGAAAAAAGATTTAATCAAAATAGAAAATACTATTGATATGGACCTAACCATTCTAGGTTTAATAGACCCAAATATAACAATAAATATTATAGATGATGAAAAAATAGTTAAAAAAATAAAATTGTCCTTACCTAAAAAAGTTGAAGGTCTAATTAAGTGTAAAAATCCTAGATGTGTTACTTCCGAGGAGAGGGATATAGAGCACAGGTTTGTCCTAATAGATGAAGACAAAGGTATATATAAGTGTGAATACTGTGAGCAAATTTATACCTGGGAGGAATAATATGGATTTGTTGATAAAAAATTGTAGAATTGTAGACGAGACCAAGGACATGCAGGGAGACATATATATTAAAGATGGTAAAATAGCCCACTATGGTGAAAATATAAATGTAGAATGTAATACCATAGATGGGACAGGTCTACTAGCCATGCCTTCCTTTATAGACATGCATGCCCATTTTAGGGATCCAGGCTATACCTATAAGGAAGATTTGTACACAGGTAGTAAGTCAGCACTAAAGGGAGGATATACTTTTGTAAACCTAATGGCAAATACCAATCCTGTATGTAGCAATATGGATATTGTAGAATATGTACTTAACAAAAGTAAAGAATTGGACCTAATAGATATTCACCAAACAGTTTCAATAACCAAGGATTTTGATGGCAAGACCCTTGACCATTTAGATCAGATTGATAATAGGGTTAAATTTATATCTGATGATGGAATGGGGGTCCAATCAAATCTTACTATGTATAAGGCCATGCTTAAGGCAAGGGAAAAAGGCTTAATCATTATTGCCCATGAGGAAGATGAGGAGATAGTAGCAATTGATACCAGATTATCAGAAAATGTAATGACCTTAAGGGATATATATCTTTCCAGCCTTACAGGTGGAAGGTTACATTTAGCCCATGTTAGTACCAAGGAGTCCATAGAAGCCATTAGAAGGGGAAAAAAAGAAGGCATTAAAATTAGCTGTGAAGTTACTCCCCATCATGTAGCCCTGTATTCCAATGACTATAGGGTGAACCCTCCAATTAGGGAAAAGGAGGATGTTGAAGCCCTTATAGAAGGAATAATGGATGGAACTGTAGATGCAATAGCAACAGACCATGCACCCCATTCATTAGATGACAAGAAAAGGGGAGCACCAGGTATATCAGGATTGGAGACTGCTTTTTCCATATGTTATACCAGCCTGGTTAGAACAAATATTATTTCATTAAACAGATTGTCCCAGCTAATGTCAGCAACCCCTGGAAAATTAATGGGAATAAATAAGGGGAAAATAAAGGAAGGCTATGATGGAGACATAGTATTAGTTGATTTAGATAAAAAGCTTATTGTAAGAGGAGAAGAATTTGTTTCAAAAGGTAAAAATACACCCTTTGAAGGTATGGAATTTTACGGCAAGGTAATGGCTACCTTTAGGAAAGGTGAACTTAAGTATAATGGGGGGATAAAGGTTGATAATAGATAGGCTTTATAATGAGGTGGAAAAAAAGGGAAATGTATGTGTAGGCTTGGATGCCCACTTAGATTATGTACCAGAAAAGATAAAGGAGAAATATAAGGATATAGATGAGATACTGTTCCAGTTTAATAAAAGAATTATAGATGAAACTTTAGATATTGTTCCTATATATAAGCTACAAATAGCCTTTTATGAGGCTCATGGCATAAAAGGACTTATGGCATATAAAAGGACCTTAGAATATATTAAATCTAACAAGTCCCTGTCCATAGGGGATATTAAAAGAGGAGATATTTCTTCTACGGCCCAAATGTATGGCAAGGCCCATTTTGAAGGGGATTTTGAGGCAGATTTTATAACTATTAATCCCTATATGGGTTTTGACAGTATAACCCCTTACTTAAAATATATAGAACAGGGTAATAAGGGTATATTCGTATTAGTTAGAACTTCAAATCCAGGTGCTAAAGATATACAGTACCTTAGGGTTGGTTCAGAAGGAGACAGACTATATTATCATGTAGGGGATGGATTAAATGAAATATCATTAAAACACCTGGGAACTTGTGGATATAGTCCAGTTGGTATGGTAGTAGGTGGAACCCACACAGATGAAGGCAGGGAAATAAGAGAAAGGTATAAAAATATATTCTTTCTTATTCCCGGTTATGGACATCAGGGTGCTAGAGGCAGGGATGTGGCCTTATATTTAAATAATGGAAATGGGGGAGTAGTAAATTCCTCCAGAGGAATTATAACTGCCTATAAAAAATATGAAGATGGTGCTAACAATTTTGAAAAATATGCAAGGAAGGCAGTACTGGATATGAAGGAGGACATAGAAAGTGAAAGCAGGGTATAGAAAGGCTATAGTAAATACTAATGCGGAAATAGCATCCAATATTTTTGAAATAAAGCTATCCTATCCTAAGGATGAGAACTTTCAAGGACAACCAGGACAGTTTTATATGCTGAAAGCCTGGGAAGCTTTGGATCCATTTTTACCTAGACCATTGAGTATATCAAATATAGTAGGTGATACTATAACCTTCCTATATGAGGTAAAGGGTAGAGGTACCCAATTTATATCAAAATTGCATCCAGGACATACTTTGGAACTACTTGGCCCTTTGGGAAATGGATTTGATTTAAATATAGAAGGGAATATTGCCATTATATCTGGTGGTATAGGTATAGCACCTATGATTTATCTGATGAAATCATTGAATAAGAAGGTAGATTTTTATTGTGGATTTAGGGATGAAGCTTATTATATAGATGAAATAAAGGGCTATGTTGATAGTGTATTTGTATCAACGGAAAATGGATCCTTAGGCCACAAAGGATTTATTACAGACATATTTACACCTGAAAAATATGATGTAATTTTTACCTGTGGTCCCTTGGCAATGATGGAGAAGGTATGGAGTATGTGCAAGGGCAAGAAAGTATACATGTCTATGGAAAACAGGATGGCTTGTGGAATAGGTGCCTGTTTAGGCTGTACCATAAAAACCAGATATGGGATAAAAAGGGTTTGTAAGGAAGGACCGGTTTTCTCAGGAGAGGAGGTCTTTTTTTATGATTGAGACAAAGGTTAATATTTGTGAGGTGGAATTTAAAAATCCTGTAATTGCAGCATCCGGCACCTTTGGGTTTGGGAGGGAGTACTCTGAATATTTTCCCTTGTCAAGGCTGGGGGGAATAAGCACTAAAGGTTTAACACTGGAAAAAAGAGAAGGAAATGAAGGTATTAGGATATATGAAACTACTGGAGGTCTTTTAAATAGCATTGGGTTACAGAATCCAGGCATTGAAGGTTTTATAAGGGAGGAGCTTCCTTTTCTTGAAAAGCAGGATACAGTAATTATAGCCAATGTAGGTGGCTCTACTATAGAGGATTATGTTAAAGCTGTTGAGAAGCTAAATGAAACCAGTATTGATATGATAGAGTTAAATATATCCTGTCCTAATGTGAAGGAAGGAGGCATGGCCTTTGGCATAAAAGCAGAAACTGCCTTTGAGGTTGTTTCTCAGGTGAGGAAGGCTTGTAAAAAACCTCTAATTGTGAAACTGTCTCCAAATGCAGAAAATATAGTAAACATGGCTAAAAGTTGTGTAATGGCAGGAGCAGATGCTCTAAGCCTTGTAAATACCTTTAGTGCAATGGCTATAGATATAAAATCCAGAAAGCCTGTATTTGATAATATAATAGCAGGGCTATCCGGTCCTTGCATTAAACCAATAGCCTTAAGGATGGTATATGAGGTTTCAAGGGCTGTTGATGTACCTATTGTAGGCATTGGGGGAATAACAAATTATAAGGATGCCATAGAATTTATAATGGCAGGGGCATGGGCTATACAGGTGGGAAGTGGAAATTTTATTAATCCCAATATAAGTATAGAAATAATAGAAGGAATAGAAAAGTTCATGTTAGATGAAGGTATAAAAAATTTAGAAGAGATAAGGGGGATTATATAGATGTTGATGGAAATGTTAAGAGAAACTGGAGCTTTATTGGAAGGCCATTTTTTATTGTCTTCAGGGAAGCACAGCGATGTATATATTCAATGTGCCAAGCTTTTAATGTATCCAGATAAGGCAGAGAAGGCTATTGGTTTAATTGTAGAAAAGATAAAGGATATAGATTTTGATATAGTAGTAGGTCCAGCTATGGGAGGAATTATTGTTAGCTATGAACTTGGTAGACAGACAGGAAAACCCAGTATTTTTGTGGAGAGAGAAAATGGCACAATGAAGTTAAGACGAGGATTTACCATAGAAAAAGGGCAAAGGGTTTTAATAGCCGAGGATGTTATAACTACAGGCAAATCCTCCTATGAGGCTATAGAAGTAGTAGAAGAACAGGGGGGTGTAGTTGTAGGTATAGGTTGCTTAATAGACAGGGGTAAAGGAGATTATAAATATCCTGTTTTTAGTGCTTTAAAAATAGAGGCAAATACCTATGAGCCAGAAAACTGCCCACTATGTAAAGAGAACAAGCCCTTGATTAAACCTGGCAGTAGAAAGATGGCCTTATAAATATGACAATATGGATTTCATCTTAATTCATTTATAGTATTTATCCATTTACATAAAATATGTTATATTATTGTAGTAATCATAAATATAAGGGGATGGTCTAGTGATAAAAGACAAACTTAAGAGGGATATAGATTTTATAATTGAACTGGATAAGATGAAATCCATACTGAGACAAAATAGCCTTATAGATGGATCCAGGAAGGAAAATGATGCTGAGCATTCTTGGCATATAGCTGTAATGGCAATGGTTTTACATGAATATTCAAACCTACCTATAGATTTATGTAAAGTTATAAAAATGCTGCTTATACATGATTTAGTTGAAATATATGCTGGAGATACATTTTGCTATGATGAGGAAGGTAATGAAACTAAAGAGGAAAGAGAGCTGAAAGCAGCAGACAAATTATTTAATATGCTGGATGAGGATAAAGGAAAAGAGTTGAGAAGTCTATGGGCTGAATTTGAAGAAAGAAAAACTAATGAAGCTATATTTGCAGCAGCCATGGATAGACTTCAGCCCCTTTTTAGCAATTATTATAATGAAGGTGGTACATGGAAAAAATTTAATGTTAATAAAGAAGCTGTATATAAGAGAATTGAGCCAATAAAAGAAGCCTCAGATGAGATATGGAAGTTAGTTACAAATATGATAGAGGATGCAATAAGGAAGGGATATATAGCTAATTAATAGGACAAGGGGACGGTTCTTTATCATGAAAATGGCATATAGGTAAAGAAAAGGCTGGATTTTAAAGAACCCTTCTTTACCTATATGCCTTATCTATCTTAATTAGAATGCAGGTACTACTCCACCTTCGTAGTTTTCTTCAATAAATTGTTTTACTTCATCACTTTGCAGAGCTTCCATCAATTTCTTAAACTTTTCTTCATTTTCTTCTCCTGCTCTTACTGCAACTATATTAGCATAAGGTGATTCCTTTCCTTCCAATAAAATTGCATCCTTTGTAGGAACCAAACCTGCTTCTAAAGCATAATTTCCATTTATGATTGCACCATCAACTTCATCAAGAACCCTTGGAAGTTGTGCAGCTTCTAAAGGTCTAAAAGTCAGGTTTTTTGGATTTTCTATTATATCATTTTCTGTGGCTAATATGCCTGCTTTTTCATCTAATTTTATTATGCCTGCTTCTTGAAGAAGCAGTAGAGCCCTTCCACCATTGGTTCCATCATTTGGAATAGCAATTTCTGCACCATCTTCAAGTTGGTCAATTGAATCATATTTTGATGAATATAGTCCCATTGGTTCTACATGAACCCCTCCAATAGAAACTAAGTTTGTGCCATTTTCTTCGTTAAAATTGTTTAGATATGGCTCATGTTGGAAGAAGTTGGCATCTAAATCTCCATCTTCTAAAGCAGTATTTGGAGTTACATAATCAGTAAAGGTTATTATTTCAAGACTTATACCCTCTTCTTCTAAATTATCCTTAATTAATTCTACTATCTTTCCATGGGGCTCTGGAGATACACCTATTCTAATTACATTATCATCTGAACTATCTTGGCTACAAGCTGCAAATGTTAAAGCTAAAATAGCAACTAATGATATTAGCAATAATTTTTTCATCATAAATCCTCCTTATATTTTTATTTTTTGTTAAGTTTTGTAGATAATCTATTTCCTACAAATTGGATGCCTTGAACTAGTATAATGATTACTATAACAGCTACAACCATTACATCAGTTTGAAACCTGTAAAGCCCATATCTAATTGCCACATCACCTAAGCCACCGCCACCTATGGCACCAGCCATGGCAGAATATCCAATTATATTAATAATTGTGGTAGTTACATCTAATACAAGTGAAGGCAATGATTCAGGAATAAGTACCTTAAATATGATTTCAGGTACGCTACAACCCATAGCTAGGCTGGATTCAATTATTCCTTTATCTATTTCCTTTAAAGAGCTTTCAATTACTCTGGCTACAAAGGGTGCGGCTGCTATAGATAATGGAACAATAGTAGCTGTTGTACCTATGGTTTTCCCAATAATTAATTTTGACAAGGGAAACAAAAGAATCATAAGTATAATAAAAGGAAAGGAACGCAATGCATTAATAATGCCGTTAAGTATCTTATTAAGCTGTTTCTTTTCCCATATGCCATTTTTTTCTGTAATAACCAAAAGTATCCCCATAGGAAAACCTAATAGCAAGGAAAAAAGTGTAGAAAAAAATACCATATATATTGTTTGTAAAAGTGCAGGAATAATTAAATCAGCCATCTACATCACCTCCACATTTACATTATTGCTGATTAAATAGTTAATTGCTTTGTTTATTTCTTCATCTTCTCCCTGTATTTCAAGAATCAGATGTCCTACACTAGTTTTTATCAACCTGTTAATATCACCAGATAATATATTCACTTCAATATCAAAATTCTTTACCATCCTGGATACAATAGGTTTTTTGGCATTTTCTCCAGTATAGCCAAGCCTTACTATTGTTGCGGAAGATTCATTAGGTTCTATAATTTCCTCTGTAATATCAGATTTAATTCTACTTATAAATTCATGAGCAGTTTTGGTCCTTGGATTTTTAAATAGTTCTTCCACAGTATTTATTTCAATTATTTCTCCATTTTCTATTATCGCAACCCTGTCGCATATATCTTTTATAACTTCCATTTGATGGGTTATCAGTACAATGGTAAGGCCAAATTCATCCCTTGTCCTTCTTAAAAGATCTAATATGGATTTTGTAGTTTTTGGGTCTAAGGCTGAAGTACCCTCATCACTTAGAAGTATTTTTGGATTGTTTGCCAAAGCTCTTGCAATTGCAACCCTCTGTTTTTGACCTCCGCTTAATTGGGAAGGGTAGGCATATTTTTTATCCTCTAGACCTACATATTCCAGAAGGGTGTCGACCCTTTTTTCAATTTCATCTTTAGATAAGCCTTCTAATTCCAAGGGAAAGGCTATATTTTTGTATACAGTTTTTTGTGAGAAAAGATTAAAATGTTGAAAAATCATACCTATATTTTTTCTTAAATTTCTTAAATTTTCTTTATCATAGACTGTAATATCTTCGCCTTGTATATAAATTTTTCCTTGGGTTGGTTCTTCAAGTCTATTTATACATCTTATTAAAGTGGATTTACCAGCGCCGCTTAACCCGATTATGCCAAATATTTCACCTTCGTTTATTTCTAAATTTACATTTTTTAAGGCTTCTATATTATTGTTGTTTTCATCGTAAAAAGTTTTGGATAAATTTTCAATTCTAATCAAAATTTATTCCCCCTTCTAACTAAAGAAAAAACCTCTATGCACATAGAGGTTAAATAAAAAACCTCTCATAAGAAAGAGGTTATGCTCTTCCTTATCTCTCGACATCAAAGATGTCGCTGGAATTGGCACCTTGTAGTGCAAAACTACAGGTTGCCGGGTTTCATTGGGCCAGTCCCTCCACCACTCTTGATAAGTGCATGTTATCAAGTTTTTGTATTTTAGATTATATTCTAATACTAAGATTATATTTTGTCAACTATTTTTATTACAAAACTTATTTGATTTTTTCTAACCTGTTTTCTATAATATTTTGAACTTCTTGTGGAGTAAGACCTTTTGCTTCTATAATTGGAACAGGTGGATTGTTATAGTCTGTTTCCCTTTCACTAAAAACATCTAGTCCTGATACAACAATTGCTCTATATTCATCAGATGTTATATTTTTAAGATTAAAATTTCTATTTAAAGTGTAAACATCATATCCAGCATTTTTTAAATGCTCTATAAAGGGTGTTAAAGTATTTTCAACTACCACTTTGTTTTTCACAAAATCACCTCCTTTTTAAAATATTATGTCCCTATTTTAGTCCATTATTTATGATGTTTTTTTCCATGAATATTTGACAATCCTGGAGACAAAATAGATTTGAAAAGGTCAAAAAATTAAAGAAAGGAGTGATTATATGCCACTAAAGAACCCTATTAACTTAGGAAATATTAATCAAATGGAATTAAACCACTTAAGAGAAATTACAAGCCTTCACCAAAATATGGTAGTCAAATATGAGACATTTGCCAATCAGTGCCAGGACCCACAATTAAAGCAACTGTTTAAACAAGCATCTCAAGATGCACAGACAACAGTAAATAACCTAATAAATTCACTAAAATAGGAGGTGAAATTTTATGATGCATGAAAGGGATATGGTAAATGATGCTATAAACATGACTAAACTAAGTATAAACTGCTATCATTCTGCAATTGTAGAATGTGCCAATCAACAGTTAAGAAATACATTACAGCAGTTAAGAAATGAAGCAGAACAGTTCCAATATGAATTATTCCAAGTAGCTGAGCAAAAAGGATATTATTCACCAGCACCTACAGCTAAAGCTGAAGATATACAGCAGGTGAAAAACGGGTTAAATGTTATGCAAATGAAATAAAAGCAGGGCAGAAGCCCTGCTTTTATATTAACTGCAAATTGCTAAATTTCTAACTCGTTTAATATCAGTATATCATCTTCGTATTCAAAATTAAGTATTTCTAAGAAATTTTTTCTTGTATCTCCGTAAGATTTATGAATTTCAATAATGTCTAAGGTGTAGCCTTCATCTAATTTTTCCATTATATCTTCAATAAACCAACTTAGATAAATTTTTATCCTGTCGTTTAAATTAAAACTTGCCCCTGAACCCATAATATTTGCGTGAACTGTTAAAGTTTCCTTGTCTTTGATATTTAATACTGAGTACTTAGTAACAAGTTTTTTGATCTTTTCATCAAGGCGTTTATAGGCAATAAGCATTACTTGGTATGTAGTTTTTTCTTCTGGCTTGAGGATGCCAATCATATAAATACCCCTTTAAAGGACAAAGTGTTTGTTAAATAACAAACTAACTATATGTATGTTATATAACAAACTTTGCAAAAAGTACATACAAAAAATTCAAAAAATTATTTTTATTTAAGATTATTAAATATACTTGTTTATAATTCAATAAATAGAAAAGATAAGATAAGATACTGCTTTTTATATTATTTTTTGCTTCTTTAGTAGCCTGCCGCCAAAGAATTAAAACACATGCTTAAAATAACTCTCAAAGTGGTCAGCGTGGTCAGCCTTTGTTGCTAACTATGACAATAATTTCTCATTCCTATAGAGTGAGTTTTTTGATTTTCTAAAATTATTAGTAATTTTGAAGGAAAATTCCCTTTTACGTCGAATATATAATTAAGATTAAATTTGATTTATTTTTGTCGACAAGGAGGTGTTTTTTTTGGCTAGGAAGTTTTTATCCTTTCTGGGGGTAAATGATTATAAGGAGTGTGCTTATAAATTTGGTGACACTAAAGAAAGTTATTGTACAAAATTTATACAGGAAGCCATATTGAAATTGGCCTGTAAAGATTGGACCAAGGAGGATACTGCTGTAATATTTATTACAGAAAAGGCAAAAAAGCTAAATTGGTACAATGAGGAGGATGATAGGAGAAGACTTAAAACTATATTAGAAAAGTTAAATATAAATATAAAAGGTGTATCAATTCCAGAAGGAAAAACAGAAGAAGAAATATGGGAAATATTCCATATTGTAACTAATGAAATAGAAGATGGAGATGAAATAGTATTTGACATTACCCATAGCTTTAGATCTATACCCATGTTAGCACTAGTAATATTAAACTATGCAAAGGTTACAAAAAATGCAAACCTACTTGGTATATATTATGGAGCCTTTGATTCAAAAGATGAGAATGACGTTGCGCCTATATTTGATTTAACTCCACTTGATGAAATGCTAACCTGGTCCCAGGCAGTAAATGTATTTTTAAAATATGGAATAAGTGGGCCACTAAAAGATATATCCACCAGGCAGCTTAGACCCCATTTAAGAAGTGAACAATGGGCAAGGGATACAAGACAATTTATAGATAGTATTAATAATCTAACCATGTGCTTATACACCTGTAGAGGAAGGGCAATAAGTGGAAAGGGCTCTGCTAGAAAATCAATATCTGCTGCTGTTGACCTGGCACATGAAAATTTTAGGCAAATGAAAAGTATGGATGAGGCCAAAAAATTAAAGCCCCTTATACCTTTAATGGATAAAATAGAGAAGAGGCTGGAACTATTTGATGGAAGCGATAATTTAAGTGTTGGTATAGCTGCTGTAAAGTGGTCAATAGAAAATAATTTAATACAACAAGCCTATACTGCCTTGGATGAAACTATTAAGACCTATACCTGTGAGAGATTTGGCTTGGATTCTTCAAATTATGATAATAGGGAAGAAATAGTTCAAAAAGCTTTAAAAATAAAAGCACAAAAGAAGCCAGAAGAGGAATGGCTGGTTGAAAAGGAATACTGGGATAAGGTTAAGGAAATAGTGGAAAAGCTTGATGATGAATTAGTGGATATATCTAATGGTGTTACCAGTAAAAGGAATGATATAAACCACTTTGGTTTTAGAAATGATGCATCAAATTATGGTGATCTGGAGAAAAAAGTAAAAGATTACTTTGAGAGATTTTTAAATTACATAAATGGCAATGAGTAGAAGAAAAGGAGAGTAAACATGCAGTATACAATAAAATTTAAATGCAACAATCTTAAGCTTCCAATCCATTACAATCACATATTGCAGGGTTTTATATACAAGAACATATTTGATGATAATTTTAGAGAGTTTTTACATGAAAAGGGCTTCCAGCTTGATGGAAAAAGTTTCAAATTATTTACCTTTTCTCAACTATATGGAGATTATATTTTTGATAAGATAAATAAAACCATAACTTTTTTAGATAGTGTTGAGCTAACTGTATCAAGTATTGTAGATGATTTTAATAAGGAATTTTTGAAATCCTGCCTTTACAATAAGGAACTGGAAATTGACAACCAAAGGGTAGAGGTTGCAGAAATAGTTGTAAATGAAAACAATACAAAAGCAAGCAAAGCTATTGTTAGGACTCTTTCTCCAATAACGGTTTATTCTACCGTCAGCTTAAACAAAAGAAAGAAAACTATTTATTATTTTCCAGAAGATGGCCTTTTTCAAAAGTACATAAAGGATAATTTAATAAGAAAGGCCAGATTGATTTATAATGAATCTTTTGAAAATGCTAAGTTTGAAATAAAAGCTGTAGAAGATAAGGTGTCCAAAAATATTTTATACTTTAAAAAGTTTATAGTTAAAGGAACTAGTGGAATATTTAAAATATCCGGAGATGAAAAATTAATATACACAGCATTAAACTGCGGTTTAGGAAGCAAAAATTCCCAAGGGTTTGGATGTGTAAAATTAGTTAAATCTATACAATAATTTTGGAGTGAAATATATGAAGCTATTGTCATTAATATCCCATACATTAACAGAGAAACAAATAGAAGAGGCTAAAAATAGGCTAAAGGTTAGTTCAATAGTTTTGATGCCGGAAGAGATTAAGGTTATATGGTCAAATATTTCTCCTTATGGAGATTTACCAATAGATGACATTAACAAAATAATAAAATGGATAGATAATGAATCAAATGAAGGAGACTATGTTTTAGTTCAAGGAGATTTTGGTGCTACCTATTATGTAGTTGATTATTGCATAAACAATGATAGAATACCTATATATTCAACTACAAAGAGGGAAGTGGAGGAATATATTGAAGATGGATTAGTTAAGACCAAAAGGGTATTTAGGCATATAAATTTTAGAAAATATATTCCTCATGACTAAAAGAAGGAGGTGTGAGGCTTGGATAATTATGATATAGCCATTGCTGGACTATTGCATGACCTAGGAAAGATTTTTAAGCGAGCTGGATTGCCTTCCCATTACACAGTACAATTTTTACAAGAAAATCTAAAAACAGCATTAAGTGAAGATATAATATATACTCTTGAAAAATACGATGAACCAAAGGACAGATGGCAAGAAATATTAAAGGAAGCTGATAGACTTTCTTCTGGTATGGACAGTGGAGATAGGAAGGAAAGTATTAACAATGAACAATATTATAATAAAAGATTGTATTCCATATTTGATGACATCAATATAGGCAAAGAACATAGGAAGGGGAATTATTGCTACAAGATTGTCCCTCTAAATATTTCAGAAGAAATATTTCCAATGAAGGAAGAAAAGGCAAGTCCTGAAGAGATTGAAAAGGAATATAAAAATATATTAAAGCTAATGGAGGAAGATATAAAAAAGGAAATAGATACTTCAACAGATTCAATTAATAAGGAGGCAATTTACAATAAAATATACTATATTTTAGAAAAATATACTACCTTTGTCCCTTCCACTACAAGTAAATATTCAGACATAAGCTTATTTGACCACTTAAAAACTACATCTGCTATAGCAGTTTGCTTAAGGGAATTTCATAATAGCAATGAAAAAAAGGATAGTCAATTTATACTGTTAGAAGGGGATGTATCAGGTATACAGAATTTCATATTTCAGGTAACGGAAGGGGAAGAAACTAAGAGATATGTTTCAAAAATTTTAAGGGGTAGGTCTACTTACATTAATGTATTAATTGATTTTCTAAGCAAGTATTTTGTAAAAAAGCTTGGGCTTACCATTTCAAATATCCTCTATTGTGGTGGTGGCAAATTTCAACTACTGCTTCCTAATACTGAAGATACTAAAACTACAATAGAAGAAATTAAGGTTCAAATACAAAAATATCTATATGAAAAGTACAAGACTAAGTTAGGTCTTGTAATATCATATATTGAAGTAGATGAAGAAGGAGTTAAAAACTATTCAGATTCTCTTGTAAAATTGCAGGAACATACATTAATGGAAAAGAACAGAAAATTTATAGACATAATTAATATAGAAAAGGATAATTTCTTTATAAATAAAGGCACAATTAAAAATCTATGTAAATACTGTTATGCTAATGAAGCAAAAACCCAATTATATAAAAATGAGCAAATAAATATATGTGATGAATGCTATATTCATATTCATTTGGGAGAGTTCCTTGTAAGGAACAGATATAAGTACATAGCATACGATTTTGATAATAGCATAGAAGATGCAGACTTGTTAGTTAAATTTGGAAATATGGGACAAGTTGCTTTTTATGAAAGGTTAGAAAATAACAATATAGGATTTATGATAGAGAACATAAATGGAGCAGGGAATTTTGGAAGATTAAAATTTGTTGGAAATACTGTACCAATTAAAGAAGGTTCTGTGGCTTCTTTTAATGATATTGGTACTATGGCTGAAGGGGAAGACAAGATTGCAGTATTAAAGATGGATATAGACAATCTAGGGACCATATTTTCTACTGGATTAGAGGATAGAAACAAAAGTATATCCAGGGTTTCAACTTTAAGCAGAATGATAGATATATTTTTCTGCGGATATATAAACAAAATATGTGAAGATTTGTACCAAGAATATATTCAAGAATCAAAAAATAATAAAGTTTCTCTGGACAACCTATACTACATTAATTTTTCCGGCGGAGACGATTTAGCCATAATTGGACCCTGGGACTGGACTATTGAATTGGCCATTAGAATAAAGGAAAAGCTTAATTATTTTGTATGCCTTAATCCAAACATAACCATATCTGCTGGAGTATATTTTGCTGACTCAAAAATGCCCATTAGAATTTCCCTCCAGGAAGGGGAAAAATACTTGGAAAAAGCAAAATCCAGCAAAACAAAGGATTCTATATGTATTTTTAATGAAGCCTTTAGGTGGGATGAAGATATATATAATATTAAAAAGGTTATGAAGGATGGAGAGTTATATACTAAATGGCTAGAGGAAAATAAACTTTCAAGGAATTTAGCTTTTACAATTATGGTAGCCAGCAAAAATATAAATAGAAAGGGCAATATAGACTTTGATCTAATACCCTTAGTTGCTTATTTGATATCCAGAAATGTAAATGATGAGAATGTAAAAAAAGAAATGATAGATAGGTTGGTTACGGCTGATATTAAAGATTCTGAGATAGAATTTGTAAAATATCCACTTATGATTGCCCTGATGAAAACTAGAAAGGTAAAGGAGGTTTAATATGTCAAAAGTAAAAGATAAAAATCAAAATAAACAGTCAAATAGCCCTATAGGTGAACTTATTGATGAAATAAAGAAGGCCAACTCATTAAAGGAAGTTTTTATACCGGAAAAATATGCTTTACCAGGAGGTTGGGCGGAAAAAGTTGTCAATAGTTTGAGAAAAGGAAAAGATGCTTCAATGAACTCAAATCAGCTTAGAAAAATATTTACCCATCTAAAAACCATTGAAGATAAGGTGGATAGAAATAAGGATGGTCAATTAACTACCCAACAGATGAATGAAATCCTATTATTAATGCCTCAAATTGCCTATGCTAAGGGAAGGGATTTAATTACCTGGGATTTCTATAACCTAATGAAGGAATGTATTACACCTAAAAAGATCAAAGATAAAGAAGACTATAAAAGCTTTGTAGCTTTTTATACGGCAATAGTTGCTTATTCAAAAATGAACAAATAGTAAAGGAGGTATTGATTATGATTAAAAAATATATTATTGAATATAAATTGGTATGTGAAACTGGTTTGCAAATAGGAGCTGGAAATACTTCATTTGAAATAGGTGGTATGGACAATCCGGTAATAAAAAATCCAATTACAGGACAACCCTATATACCAGGCTCATCCCTGAAGGGAAAAATGAGAAGTTTATTGGAATGGCAGCATTATCCTAAGGATGTAATTGAAAATGGCGGCAAGGTACTAAATGACCCTAAATACGATGTATGTAAGCTATTTGGGCTTTCCCCGGGAAATAAAGACTATGATAATGACCAAGAAAAGGTCTTGATTACAAGGGCTATAGTACGTGATGCCTATTTAACAGAGGAAAGTGCTGAGATGCTGCAAACCTATTTAGGGGATAATATATTTACAGAAATTAAGGCTGAAAACAATATAGATAGATTAACTTCAAAGGCAAACCCAAGATTTTTTGAAAGGGTCCCAAAGGGCGCAGAATTTGCTGGAGAAATAGTATTTACTCAATACATAGAAGAGGATAAGAAATTATTAAGTTTAATCTTTGAAGGTATGAAGCTTTTGGAAGATAACTATTTAGGCGGAAGTGGTTCAAGGGGAGCTGGAAAGGTTAAATTTACAGATATTAAGGTATATATCAGGGATAAGGATTATTATATTGGAGAACAAGACCAGGAAGAAATAAAGAATATAAAATTGGAAGAAATAATACATAAGCTTGATGAGATCATATCTTAATAGGGGTGATGCAGGTGAATGTATATAAGGTTTACTTAACCCCCTATGGTAGTATGACATCTATCCCCGATTCACAAACTCTTTTTGGCAGCATATGTTGGGCAATTAGGGATTTATATGGAGAAGAAGAGCTGGAGCATTTACTTAACAATTTTGAAACAAGCGAAAATAAATTTATTGTATCTACTGCATATCCAGATGGGCTTTATAAAGCACCAATGATTATATGGGCTACATTAGAGGAATTAATTGAAATTGGAAATAGGGTGGGAGTAAAAGGTAGCAGGCTTTCAAGAAAAAGCAAGCTCTTAAAAAAGATAAATTATTTTTCAGAAGGTGTTTTAAAGGAATACCTAAATGGAAAGCTTGATAGGCTAAAAGTAGCAGAAAGTATTATAAGGGAAAAAGGACCTTACTCCTATAAAAAAGGCATATTATTTCACAGTGATGAAAAGATTGAGGTGCACGACTTATACGAGGAACACAGCAGGAGAAATATGATTAATAGGCTTAGCAGCACTACTACAGAGGGAGGGGAACTTTATTACTATAAAAGAATATTTACACCTGAAAATTCAAGGCTATATTTCTTAATAAAAACAAATAAAATTCAATATTTGAAGCCAGTTTTCAAGCTTTTATCTGATATGGGCATTGGTGCAGACAAAAGTGTGGGAGCTAATAATTTTAGGCTAGAATTGGCAGGAGAATTTAATTATGAAAAATCCATTAAGGAGAATATATTGTTATCTAAATACATTCCTAATTATGAAGAGGTGGATTGGGATAAGAGCTTATTTAATATTGGCATAGGTTCTTCTAGGCTGGAATCAAGGGACGAATTTTTCAGCGAGGATATATTTAAAAATGAAATTATATATCTATCAGAAGGTTCAACTATTATACTAAAAGAAAACAAGGAGGTATACGGTAGACTTCCAGTAGTAAAAAATTTAAAAGGCAAGAGAATTAGGAATAACGGATTAGGATTTTTCTTATAAGGCAGGTGATAAAGGTGGCATATAGGCTTAAAGTTTTAACACCTATACATATTCATAATGGAGAAAAATTAAACCCAATGGAATATATTGCAAGGGACAAAGAGGTACTAATATTTGACCAAATGGATGTAATAAAATCTATTAAAGAAAATGAACTGCTGAACGATGAACTATTAAATAGCTATGCCTTTACAAGTAAAAGATCTGAATATCACAAGAATTTAGATTATTATATTGATAAAGGAATTATTGATGAAAGTATTGTAGATAATTATAAAACAAAAGCCATAAACAAAGCATCAGGCTTAGATGGGAAAGAAATATACAGGACCATGAGAAATATAAAGGGAACTTATATACCTGGTTCTTCCATAAAAGGGGTAATTAGAACAGCAATATTATATGACTATATTTGCAAAAAAGGAATTGATTACTTGAAGAATGGAATAAATTTCCTTAGAAAAAATCGGAATTTAGAGATTGATGATTATATTATATTTTTTACCAATACAAAAAATAAGGCTGGTAAAAACATACAAGGAGATCCATTTAAATTTTTAATTATAAGAGATGTTAATTTAATGGAGAATAAGGTTGTTATTTATAATGAAACTATATATAATATTAATAAATTTATTTCAGGCAATGTAATTGAAGCAATAGGGCCAGGGGATTATACAGAAGGCTTCCAATTGATGAATAATTTAGATGAAGGAAATATAGACCTATTTAAAAAGAAAATAGATACATTATATAGAAAAATAGATTTTAATATTGACCTAGTGGATTATTTTAATGAAAAAGAAATATTAAGGGTTCTATATGAATTTTCAAAAGATATAATAGATGATGAAATAGAATACTTTAAAGTACAAAACAACCAATTTTTTAATTCAAAGGAAGTAATAGAAGCCTTAGAAGAAATAAAGGAAAAAAATAGTATGGACTCACCAGTAATTAGGCTTGGTAAAGGAAAAGGCTATAAATCAAATACTTTAGCTTTAGCTATAAAAAAGTTGGACAAGAATTACTACAATAAGGAGATCAAAAATATTGCTAGACCCTATAAATATAGACAACAATATGAGTTTCCCAAAACCAGGAATTTTGTTGGAAGTTCCCTTGCACCAAAATTATTAGGATTCACAATATTAGAAAAGGTAGATTAGTATGATAAATATAAGAACTATTGAATATAGTATACATTTTTTAACCAATATAGATTTTGTTGAAGATCCAGAAATTGCAATTTTCAAATGTATATTCAAGAAATTAAAAAATATTTTATGCATAAATAGCAAAGAGAAGTGCATAGAATGTTCCTATGGCAAAAAATGTGTATATAACTATGTTACAGCAGGAGATTTTATGCATATTAACTTGATGCCTGTCATAATAAAAAAGCCCTTAATTTCAAAAAAGCATTTTAAACAGGGGGACAGATTAAAGCTTAAATTTTTGTTTCTAGGAGATGCAGCATTACATATGGATTTTGTAGATTTCATATTAAAGGGAATTGAAGTTAAGGGGCTTTTTAAAGAAAATCATAGATTTATAATTGAAAGTAGAACTATAGATGATACAAGTATAGATATAAATAATCATAGGGGGATTTATAATATTGAAATATTGACACCCATAGATAAAACAGAAGATATTTTTCTATATGAAAAAGAAAAAATAGAAGATCTAAATAAACTATATAATATTACAGATGAACCAATAGAAATAATAGAGGAATTTTATGATAAGGATTTTATTAAATTTAAGGTTAAAAGGCCAATATATTTAGGATCAAATAGAATTAATCTAGATGGCTACATAGGGAGACTTTCCTTTATAAAACCCATCCCTTTAACACCCTTACTATTAATAGCTAAACAAATTGGTATTGGCAAATACTATGGTATTGGCGGAGGATGCATAGAATTTTAATATGATTTAAAAATTCCTTTTCTGTGAAAGCAGGAAAGGAATTTTTTATTGCAAAATTTTCATCCCAAAACTAATAACATAAAGATACTATGGAATACTAAGTAATAAAGCACTAAGGGGGGAATCATATGATTTCTAAAAGGATAAAAGACAATAAACAACTTTTTACAAG
>JAAYHM010000085.1 GCA_012735405.1 Tissierellia bacterium
ATCCCCTTTTTTGTAATTATCAATTTCACTTTTTAATATCTTATATTGCCTTATTATATCTTCTATATCGCTATCAAGCATAAATCTTCCACACATATATTATATCACCACTTATTCCTTAATTTTTTCAGGTATTTTCCCTTCAAACTCACTTGCGAGTATATCCATAAATATAAAATCATATTTCTTATTCCCAATTATATAAGCTTCTCTCCTTCGGCCTATTTCTTTAAATCCGCACTTTTCATAGGACTTTATTGCCCTTTTGTTAAAAGATAACACTCTTAACATGATATTATTTAAATTCAGTAAATTAAAACCATAATCAAGTAACAATTTCATGGCTTCTGTACCATAGCCTTTATTCCAATAGTCTTTGTTGCCTATGAATATGCCTGCTTCTGCTGTCCTGTGTATTAAATTTACATTTAGTAAACCACAGTTTCCTATAAGCTCATCATTATCTAAAGTTACTATGGCAAAATTATATCCCTCTTTGCTTAATCTAATAAGTGCCTCTCTTTCCATTTCTAATGAATATACATTGGGTGCTAAGGATAGGTTAATAGTTACATCAAGGTCATTTATCCATTCTGTGTATTTTTCCGCATCTTCCACATTTATTGGAGATAGGTATACCCTCTCACCTGCTATCTTTTTAAAATATCTCATTTTTAACCTCCTAAAAGTAAAATTAATAATCTAGCCATTCATCAAATCCTTTTCTTTTCCCTGTATAGAAAAACTCTGTATGTCTACATTTAGGGCAAACATATACATCAAATATCAAATGTTCTTCATAATCAAATAATGCTTTCAAAAACCCCCTATTGTTGTCCTGGGAGTCAAAACGATATTCTTTCATGTACTTCATCTCCTCGTTGCATCTTAAACAGTTTAGACTTTTTTCCATACAAATCCCCCTTAAAGATACTTTTGAATTTGTTCTATGAAAACTTCTAACTCTTTTGGTGATTTTATTATATAAATATTTTTCCTATCCTTATAAGTATTAATCTTATTGATAATATCAGGCCTTTTATTGCGCCTAAAATTTAATATCCATTTTATGAATTCTAAATCAAGAGTTTCATTACAGCCTTCAGCCATATCTGGTCTAGTTTTGCCATAGTATTTAATTAACCTTTTAATAACTCTAAATAAACATATATAGGTAGGATAATCTAAAAATATAATAGTATCTGCTTTACTCAAGCGAATATCCATTGTACCTCTGTAATTACCATCTATAATCCATTCATCTTTAGATGTTAATTCTTCTTGAATCAGTTTCCACTCCTCAACTGGCATAGGTACCCAGCCTGCCTTCCAAAACAAGGAATCCAGATGATATACTGGTAGCTTTAAGATTTCTCCTAGTTTCCTTGCTAAAGTTGACTTTCCTGCTCCACCACATCCTATGATTGCAATTCTTCTAAATTTATACACATTTATTGCCCTCCTATTCAATACAGAAACTATTAATTGTTATATAAATTTACCTCTTTTGATGAATGGAGGAATTTATAAACCAGTATGCACTTGTTGCAGATATATTTAAACCAATCCATGTAAAACTAAAGGTAATAGTATACCACCATGGATCCACCTAAGCCCTATCTTGAACATATTACAACTTCCTCAGGTATTTCCACAATCTTTGAAAATAGTTCCAGTTCTAGTATTCCGTTAAAGTCCTTACTTATTGGTTTAAGTAGACAATGCCTTACCTTATAACCATTAATCCCAATTTCATCCTTATTTGAGGCTAAGCCTATTGCAACTCCAGTATTGCTGTAAGCCGGTTCTGATTCCAGGTAGTCTCTGGTCATGAAACGAAGCTGTATATTGTCTGCTGTTTCATATTTAATAACTGCCATATTCTTATCTATAGGGCATATTCTTCTCATTGTCTTAACCAAATCTTTTAGCACTTTTTTACGCTCTTTTCTATCTGATATTTGTTGAACACCTTTTTCCACCTCTTTATAAATGTCATAGGCATAAATTTCATCTATATAAAAAAAATTCTCCCCTTTAAGTTCTTCATCATAATAGGTAATTTTTGTTCCAACAGGCTGTTTACCAAAATATATATTAAAGGGATATTGTATTGGAATTTCTGCTGAACTTTTGGCTATATGTAAAACAACTGATGAATCTTTGGACCTGTCTATATTTGGAGATGTTTCACCTTCCATCTGTTCATATCTACCAATATAAATATTTTCAACATTAACTTCATCCCATTCTTTAGGAATTAGACCCTTTTCTACAAAATGTTGGAGGAGCAATTTGTCTTCTACATTCCAATCATAAATGGGGCCACAGCAAGAAGAGGTAAATGTAACAGTTTGTCCTTGTATTTCCATCTTGTTTATATGTATTGATTTGTGCTTCTTTGAATTTTCAATATTATTAAGTAGTTCCTGCCTATTGGTTTTAATTTCTTCCTGATATTCCTCTGAAATGAAGCTGTTTACATCTAATTCATCATTGACATATGCTAACCATAAACAGTTTTTGTCCTCCCCAACAGTAAGGCTAAGCAATAATACATCAATACCCCTAATATTAGCCCATTGGTTTATAATGTACTCCTTTTTAGGCAAAAACAACTGCTCTTTTAATTCCTTAAATTGCATTTATATCACATCCTTCATTTTCATTATCAAGATTCTGCAATGAATATTATTTCATTTTTTGCTTCACTAATGGTTACAAGCCTTAATATGCCATGGTTCCAATTATCAGTATCATATGGCTTGCTGTCAATAAGGAAAATGGTAAAATCCTCAGGTAATTCTTTATAGCCTATACCACTAAATGTACCTGTAAAT
>JAAYHM010000086.1 GCA_012735405.1 Tissierellia bacterium
CAAGATGAGTTCTCTATCCTTTTCTTCCTTCTGTGACAGTAAATTTTCAATTTCTTCATTTGTTTGCAGTATTTGTGCAGAAATCTTTTCTATATTACCTAAATTTATTTCCTTTTCCTTTTTCTTATCTTCAATGGAGTCACTTATGTTTTTTAATTCTAATTCTGTATTTAATATTTTTTCTTCATTGTTGGCCATTTTACTTTCAATTATATTTATTTTAATCTGTGCATCTGTAACTTCTTTTTTTACTTCCTCTAAAGTTTTTTTCTTTTCTTCAAAATCCTCCATTGATTCAACTATTTTCTTTTCAATTGTTTCTTTTTTAGCTGTCAATGTTTGTATTTCCTGGTTAAGGTAGTTCTCCTCCTCACGTATAGATTTAAGTTCTATTTTTAATCTATCTATTTCATCATTATATTGCAGTATCGTATTTTCATTTCTTTCAAGTTCCCCACTATGCTTATTTATTTCATTTTCTATTTTTATTATTTCAATATTAGTACTTTGTAGTTCACTTTCCTTCTCTTTAATCTTATTTTGATATTCATCTATTTTAGATTTTATAAGGACCTTTTCTTTTTCTAATTCAGATTGTACTTTAGAAAGTTCATTTATTTCACCTTTAATTTTATCGATTCTATGCTTCCTATTAAGTATATTGTTTACTTTTGGCATGCTACCACCAGTTATAGAACCTCCTGGGTTTATAAGATCTCCTTCTAATGTGACTATTTTGTAAGAATAATTATATCTCTTGGCTGCTTTAGTTGCATAGTCTATGTTTTCTACAACTATGGTCCTTCCAAGCAAGTATTCTATAACATTTTTATATATATTATCATATTTCACTAACTCTGAAGCCAAGCCTATAATATTATAATCTTCCCTGTCTCTTCTTGATATACTTATAGGTTTAGAATTAATGGTAGAAAGAGGTAAAAAGGTAACCCTTCCCAGCTTCCTTTGTCGTAGATAATTTATTATGAATTTAGCATCATCTTCATCTTTTGTTACAATATTTTGAAGGCTTCCACCTAAAGCAACTTCTATAGCTTTTTCATATTTCGTATCTACATTTATTAAATCTGCTATTATTCCAATAAGTCTGCCATGCAAAGTTTTATCTTTCTTATGAGCTAACATTAGATTTTTAACACTCTTATAATAGCCTTCATAATCTTCTTCCATATTGATGAGCAAATTATAATTTGTAATTTTACTTTGTAAATCCATTTTGTTTTCATTTATTAATTTGTATAGATTGTCCAAATTTTCTTTATACTTTTCTTCCTCTAATTTTAAATTAACTAAGTATTTATTTATTCCAACTATTTCCTCTTTCTTTTTATTTTCTATTTCTTCCAAATCTTTAATAATTTTTTGTTCCTGCTTTATCCTTTCAGACAGAGAAACTATTTCCTTTTCTATATGGGCCATTCTTTTAGTTATATTGTCCATGAAGCTGTTTATACTATTTAATTTACTTTTTTTATCAGCAATTTTATTATAAAGGGTAATTACCCTGTCTTTTTCTAAATTTATTTCCTTTTCTCTTTCTTTTATATTTTCACTTAATTTTTGAAGCTTTTCACTTTTTAATCTATAATCCTCCTTAAATTTTTCTAGCTCTTCTCTGCTAAGGGTACTTGTACTTGACAGTAGTTCTTTCTCTTCCTTAAGCTTATTATACTTTAATTTAAGATCTTCTGTTTCTTTTGCCAGCCTTTCAACATCCTTTAAATAATATTTTTTCTTTTCTTCTAAAATTGATAGTCTATTTTTATTATTGTTTATTTCAAATAATATATCTTCCCTATCATCTTGAAGTCTCTCTATATCTAAATCCTTAGACTCCACTAGATTCTGTATTAGATTTGATTTTTCTTCTATTTTCTTTTTTTCAACCTCGAGACTGTCTATTTGTTTTTGTATTATTTCCTTTTCATGGATGCACCTGTTTATTTCTTCCTTAAGACTTTCAATTTTTTTTAACATCAAAGTAACTTCTATTTCTTTAACTTTATTTGAAAGATCAATGTACTTATTTGCCTTATCTGCTTGTTTCTTTAAGTTTTCATATTGTATTTCTAACTCACCTATTATATCTTCAATTCTAATAAGATTACTATCAGTTTTTTCAAGCTTCCTTTCTGCCTCATATTTCTTTGTTTTGTATTTTACTATACCTGCTGCTTCTTCAAATATATGGCGCCTATCCTCTGGCCTAGTACTTAAAATTTCGTCTATACGACCTTGTCCAATTACTGAATAACCATCTTTTCCAATACCAGTATCCATTAAAAGCTCTCTAACATCCTTTAACCTGCAGGCATTTTTATTTATATAGTATTCACTTTCCCCAGATCTAAACATTCTTCTTGTAATTGCTACTTCTCTAAATTCAAGGGGAACTTCTTCATCAGAATTATCAAATACTATAGTTACTTCAGCATAACCTAGAGCCCTTCTTTTATCTGTACCAGAAAAAATAACATCCTCCATTTTGCTACCCCTTAGGCTTTTAACACTTTGCTCACCTAATACCCATCTAATAGCATCGGCAACATTGCTCTTCCCACATCCATTGGGCCCTACTATGGCAGTTATACCATTTTTAAATTCTATTTCTGTTTTATCAGCAAAAGACTTAAAGCCTTGTATAAATAATTTCTTAAGATGCAAAACAATCACCCTTTAATAAGTTTTAACTTAGATAAATGCCTCTCTATTCCTGTTTTCATATTCAGTTGTTCCTGATAATCATCAAGCTTTATATTTATAGTATCTGATTTTAATATATTGTTGCCATATATTTTAACTTTTTTAAAACCATAGGCCTTTTTAAGATAGTCAATATTAGACGATTTTTGACCAGCTATATAGGAAATGCTTTTAGTATTTGCTTCAATTACTAAAGTATCCTTTAAATGATTTTTAATTTTTTCATCTAAGTATTCCTTAAGAATTATTTTTATTATATTTGATTCCACAAGCTGCCTAAAGGAAGGATGAAAGGGACCTGCTACAACATCTTTCCCTAAAGTAATATTGTCTGTAGGCTGTAATCCTACACGAATTACATGAATATCATAATATCGAAATAACATAAGAATATCTGTAGTTATATTTACTGCTTCATCAAGTGTAAGTGGTTCGTATAAATTTCTTTCATACATTTTTTGCAAAAATGTATCTTTGATGACTAAAGTAGGATATATTCTCACACAATAAGGATCTAGTTTTATAAATTCTTTTGCAGTATATAAACTTTTTTCTCTGCTATCTCCTACAAGGCCTACCATCATTTGTAGACCTAAGTTAAATTCATATTCCTTAATTAGTTTAGAGGCCATATAGACCTGACTGCTATTATGGCCTCTTCCACTTTTTTTAAGAACATCATCACACAAGGATTGTACTCCTAATTCTATTGTATCTACATCATACTCCTTTAACAGGCATAATATATCATGGTCTATATAATCTGGTCTTGTAGATAATCTTATTCCTTGAATCTTGCCTTCTTTCTTATACTTTAAGGGAACTGACAAGAGCCTTCTTTGAATAGCCTTATCAATTCCTGTGAAACTTCCACCATAGAAAGCCACTTCTACAGTAATATTTTTTTTAGGAAAAGTATTTAAATATTCTTTGATGGTTTTATTTACATAATCTTCTGTCACATTAGTAGAAAGACCAGTAATCCTTTTTTGATTGCAGAAAACACAGTCATGGGGACAGCCAAGATGGGGAACAAAAATGGGAATTATATAATAATTTTTACTCAAAATACTCACCTAAATTCATCAGGGCTTGCTTGGCAGCATTTTGCTCCGCTTCTTTTTTATTTCTCCCCATTCCTTTCCCAATAACTTTGTTTTCCACAATCACATTCATATAAAACTTTTTCCTATGGTCTGGACCATCTTCCTTAACTACTACATATTCGATTTTGGATTTAGTTTTTCTTTGCAATTTTTCTTGCAATTCAGTTTTATAATCTTTAAAGAGACTTCCCTTAGATAAGGCATATATAACTTCTTGTTCAAAATTATCTAGAAGGAAGTCTCTGGCAGACTCATATTTCCCATCTATATATATAGCTCCTGTTAAGGCTTCAAAAGCATCTGCCAGGGTGGACTCCCTCTCCCTACCTCCTGTAGCTTCTTCTCCCTTCCCTAATAATAGGAACTCACCTAATTTAATTTTATGTGCAGCAAAGGCTAAAGAAGATTCACAAACCACTGAAGCTCTCCTTTTACTAAGCTCCCCTTCAGGCAGCTCAGTAAGCCTTTTATACAAATATTCACTAACAACTAAATCAATTACAACATCTCCCAAAAACTCAAGCCTTTCGTTACTAACTACACCTGCTTGTTTGTTTTCATTGGCATAAGAACTGTGGGTTAGGGAAGTATTTAAAAGCTCTAAATCCTTAAATTTATAATTTATAATAGACTGCAATTTATCTAATTTTTTCCTTCGTTCTGGCGAAATATTCACACTATAACCTCCAAATTAAGTTCAAATATAGGATTTTAAGTTATTTATTTCCTAAAAGTTCATTTATATAATTTACAGCATCTCCAACAGTTTGGATATTTTCAACTTCAGCATCATCTACTTCTAGCTCAAATTCATCTTCCAAGGCCATTATTAACTCCACTAAATCTAAGGAATCTGCATTTAAATCATCTTTAAAGGAAGTCTCCATTGTTATTTCTTCATCATCAATACTAAATTGTTCTGAAATTATTAACTTTATTTTTTCATATACCATATAGAACACCTCCAAAATATTGCGTTTTTTAATTATTTATATCGTCTTCTATTAAATTTATAACCTTATTTTCAACAAAATTTTTGACCTGTCTAATAGCATTTTTAATAGCCAAAGCATCGGAACTTCCATGGGCTTTGATTACTGGTTGTTTAAGTCCTAAAAGTGGAGCTCCACCATATTCTCTATAATCCATCTTATCTTTCAAGGAACTAAATTGAGATTTTAAAAGCAAGGCACCTATTTTAGATTTAAAATTGCTAGTTAATTCTTCTTTTATCATAGATAAAATAGTTATGGCCATTCCTTCTGTTAGCTTTAATATAATATTGCCAACAAATCCATCACATACAATAACGTCACATACTCCTTGTGGAATATCCCTTGCTTCCACATTACCAATAAAGTTTATATTTGATTCCTTCAAAAGGTTATAAGCCTCTTTCACAATCGTATTTCCCTTAGCCTCTTCTGTACCAATGTTTGCTAAGCCAACCTTTGGAGATCTGTATCCTAATACTTTTTCACAGTATATGGAGCCCATAATAGCAAACTGCTTTAAATATTCAGGCTTACAATCAACATTGGCTCCTGAATCAATAAGTAAAGACATGCCCTTTGTCGTAGGATAGGGTGCTGCTAAAGCTGCTCTTTCAATACCCTTAATCCTTTTAACTATAAAAAGTCCTCCAGCAAGTAAGGCTCCAGTACTTCCACATGAAACAAAACCTACTCCCTTATTTTCTGTTAAGGCCTTTAATCCTACTACCATAGAACTATCCTTTTTTCTTCTAATGGCTAGGGCTGGTTCATCATCGTTGGTTATCACATCATTTGCATTTAGTATTTCTATTGTATTGTTAGGATAATCATATTTTTTTAATTCCTCTTCAATTGCATCTTCCTTACCTACTATTATTATTTCAACACCTAATTCTTTCACAGCATCAACAGAACCCTTTACAACTTCCTTATGCCCTTTATCTCCTCCCATGCCATCTACTATTATTTTCATAATAATCCTCCTAATATTCTTTAAGTGCCACTGATATTTAATATAGTATAGAATAATTAAAAATGCAATATTTATAGAAAAAAAAGATAGTGATTTATTCACTATCTTTTACTCTACTTCTAATACTTCCCTATCTTTATAATATCCACAGGCTCTACAAACCCTATGGGGTAGTTTTGGCTCATGACATTGTGGACATTCTGAAATTGTTACCCTATTTAATCTATATGCTGAAGCTCTTCTTTTATCTCTTCTGGCTTTTCCAGTCTTTCGTTTTGGTACTGCCACCTAAAACACCTCCTTATTCCTTTAGCCTTAAATCTTTTAATACTGCAAGCCTAGGATCAATATCTTCTATAGTACAATTACATTCCTCAACATTTAAATTTGCTCCACATTGAGGACATATGCCTTTACAACCTTCTTTGCAAAGAGGTTTCATAGGAAGGGTCAACATTATAGTATTTAATATCTCCTCTTGAAGATTAAGCTTATCCTCAGAGTAATATATGACCTCTCCTTCGTCATCTTCCATTGATTCATTAGTTCTCTCTTCTAATTTTCCTGATAAAACGGTCCTATCTTCTTTTGTAAAGGGTTCTAGACATCTTCCACAGTTTTCTTTATATTTATACATAATTTCAAGGTAAATAAAATAATCACCATCTACTTTGTATATCTCTCCGTCATATTTTACTGGCTCTACAAATTCTATTTTTCTGCCATAGATGTCTATTCTATCCTTTTTTATATCACCCTTTAATATTAGACTGGACACATTTTTATCGCGGAGTTCTGATAGGTCCATTTTCATATATTTCACCCCATAAACTAACACAAACTATTATATATAAGGAGGCGTCTATTTGTCAAGAAATATTATTTTTTAACTAATTCTACAGTATCCCTTGCAATCATCAATTCTTCATTAGTTGGAACAACAAGTACTGGAACACTGGTTAGATCTTTTGAAACAATAGCTTCTTCTCCTCTTACTTTACTATTTAGCTCTGGGTCTAATTTAATATTTATGCAATCTAGGCCTTCACATATATGGTACCTAACTGTTGGTGAATTTTCTCCTATACCTGCAGTAAATACCACAGCATCAACATTACATAGAAGTGCTGAATAAGCACCAATATATTCTTTTACCCTATTGCAGAATACTTTAAGTGCTAATAAGGCCCTTTCATTTCCATTTTCTGCTGCTTCTTCTAAGTCTCTGAAGTCACTGCTCAATCCTGAAATTCCTAATACACCTGATTTCTTATTTAATACATTGTTTATTTCATCAAAGGAAAGACCTTCTTTTTCCATTAAAAATGGTATAATAGCTGGGTCAATATCTCCACATCTAGTTCCCATGGCTAAACCTTCTAATGGGGTGAAGCCCATGCTTGTATCAATAGATTTTCCACCTTGAATAGCGCAAACACTGGCTCCATTTCCTAAGTGGCAAGTAATAATATTTATTTCCTCTATAGGTTTGCCTAAAATTTCCGCTGCCCTTAGGGATACATATTTATGGCTTGTTCCATGGAAACCATATTTTCTTATTTTATATTTATCATAGTATTCATATGGTAATGGATACATATAGTTTTCTGGTGGTATAGTTTGATGGAAGGCAGTATCGAATACAGCCACCATTGGAGTATTTGGCATTAATTCTTTACATGCTTCAATTCCCATTATGTTTGGTGGATTGTGAAGTGGAGCTAATTCTATACAAGCATTTAATGCTTCCATAACCTTATCATCAATAATTGTTGAACTGGCAAATTCTTCTCCACCATGAACAACTCTATGGCCAACAGCATATATGTCATCCATAGATTTTATAGCTCCATAATTTTCATCTACAAGAGCTTTTAACACTAACTCTAAAGCTTTTTTATGGTCCTTCATTGGTTCTTCAATTATAACTTGCTCTTTTCCTATAGTAGTATGTTTTATTCTTGAGCCTTCAATACCAATCCTTTCAGCTAAACCCTTGGCGCGAACTTCTTCATTTGTCATATCTATTAGCTGATACTTTAGTGAAGAACTACCACAGTTAATTACCAGTACATTCATCTATATTCCTCCTTTATTTTTTTATCCATAGAATATATTATTATAATTGTGTTAAAAAATCAACGATATTCTATTATTAATCTATGTGTTATAATGATATATTCGTGTTATAATATTAGTAAATTTAAGGAGGCAGTTTAAATGAAGGTTCTTGGAATTGTGGCTGAATATAATCCCTTCCATTTTGGTCATAAATATCACTTGGAAATATCAAAACAATTAACCAATTCAGACTATTCCATAGCGGTGATAAGTGGTTCCTTCGTTCAAAGGGGAGAACCTTCCATTATCGATAAATGGACTAAAGCTAAAATGGCAGTAGATAATGGTATTGATCTGGTCATAGAACTTCCCTTTGTATTTGCTACCCAATCCGCAGAATTATTTGCCTATGGAGGAGTTTCACTTCTTAATAGTTTAAATATAGTAGATTATATCTCCTTTGGAAGTGAAATTGGAAATATAGATTCACTTTCTAAAATTGCCCATATTTTAATTAATGAGCCTCCTTATTATAAAAATAGATTAAAAAAATATTTAAATGAGGGAAATTCCTTTTCCGTATCTCGCAGCAGGGCCCTTAAAGATTATTGTTTAAAATATAATACAAATTTAGATATAGATAATATTATAAAATCACCTAATAATATTTTAGCCATTGAATATTTAAAAGCTTTAACAAGACTAAAAAGCAATATAGTTCCTATTACAATAAAAAGGATTGGAAGTCAATTCAAAGATACTAAACTTTCACATAAGATATCCAGTGCCACTGCCATAAGAAAAAAATTATTAGAAGGTAACAATGTAAATGAGATTAAAGAATTTGTACCTTCCAATACATATATACACTTACTTGAGTATTTAAAGTATAATAGTTTTAATTCTTTAGATAATTATAACCAGATAATACACTATTTATTAAGGATTAAAAAGGGGCAAGGCCTCAAAAATATAATGGATATTGAATATGGTCTAGAAAATAGAATTATTAATATGAGTACTAAATTTAATGATCTTGATGAATTTATTCAAAATATAGTCACAAAAAGATATCCTAGAAGTAGAATACAAAGGGTTTTAATTCATTTTATGGCAGGATTAGATAAGTATAAGTTTAAAGAAATTATTGAATTTTATCCAGCTTATATTAGGATCCTCGGTGCAAATGAAAAGGGTTTTGAGCTTCTTAAAAAAATAAAGGAAAGGTCTAACATTCCTGTCATCACAAAATTTTCTAATTACAAAAAATTTAAAAATTCTTATATTGAAAAAATCATTTCCTTCGACAAGATATCTACAGACCTGTTTTTCCTGGGCATAAAAGGTAAACCTCCTTTTACAGGTAGAGATTTTTATACCAGTTGTTACATTCAAAAAAAATAGCAGGATATCCTGCTATTTTTTCATATAAATGAATGTTTAAAATATAATTTGGCTTTGTAAACTAAACATGAAAAAATAGCACAATGTTTTATAGAATTGCTTTAAATTACTTTCAATTTCGCCTTGACGATTATAAAAGTCCGCCTTGAGATTGTCAAGGGTAAAATGAACGC
>JAAYHM010000087.1 GCA_012735405.1 Tissierellia bacterium
TCAGTTAGCAACTTATCACCGCCTATTGCTTTATTTGATAGATTATAAGTTAATTTACGATAGGTCAAATTCTTAAGATATCAGATATTTCTATGAAATACTATCAATAATTTTCTTGACCTCTGGTATTAAGATACCTTGTTCACTATTATCTTCAGTTACAATAAGTGTACCATTTTCGCCTCCCCCATCCTCCAATGGCAATATTCTATTTTCATAATATAGTTGATTTTTCCATTCCCATCTATCCCTATAGGTTTTTATATCAAGCATGCCACAATGCTCCCAATAATAAACTTCCCCTGTATCATCATCTATTATGGTGAAATCTGGTATGATTTGGTATTTACCCAATTGTAATTCTTTTTCATATAGTGGCTTAAATCCTGCATCTAGTAGCTGCTCATATATTATTAGTTCAGATTTGGATCTTAATAAAGTACTGTCGCTTGCACAATGTATAAGGTATTCTGATAAATATTGGCCTTTAATTTCTTTATAAGATGGTTTAGCAAATAGATTTGTAATTCTAGAAAGAGTTTCAGAAAAATTAGGTGATGCATACTTTTTTTAAATCCCATATGCTATCTCCCTGAAACAGCACTATAACTCTTTCTTTTTGTCTTGTTAAGGCTGTATATAATAATTCTCTACATAACATAATAGGCAAATCAGGTATAACAACAAACGTTCTACTAAAATCACTGCCTTGGGATTTATGAACAGTAATGGCATAAGCAAGTTCTAATATCGCCTCATTTTCTTCATTGAAGTCTGAGTTATAAAAGTTATATGTGTAACCTGGCTGAGAAGAAAATTCCACAGTAGTATATTGAGGTTGTCCTTTATATTTGTTTTTATCTTTTTTGCTCTTGTATTGCCCTACTACTATACCTATCTCACCATTAGCTATATAGTTTAATGCCCCTTTCATTGGATAAACTTTTCTCTTTGCTGCAGCATGATTTCGTAAGTTTATTACCTTATCGCCATATACTATTTCCTCATTGCCTAAAGGTTTGGGAATAAGTGAATTTCTATCATTGGCAAAATCAACAATGCCCTTCCTAAAAAATTTGTGAATCATTCTATTAATATTTTTTGTTCCATATATTCTACCCCTAACAGGACTTAAAACTTGCCAATAATCTATTTTTTCAACTGCAGCTTCATTCTTATAATATCTAGCTTTATGGGTAGAATTAAAATTTATGCCATCGCAAGAACCTAGTGTCTTATTGAAACCTTCTATATCACTCAAACCTTCTAGCCCTAACTCTTCAATTAATACCTTGAAAAAAACTTCCTCAAAATAATATTCATCCTTCCACGGAATAAATCGAATATTTTTCAAGCTGTTCTTTAAAGCCAATTCTTGGAATATCAGATCATCAGTAATACTAGGCTTTTCACCAGAAAACCATTTAGCTAATGTTAAATCCTTTCTATCTTCTCCTTTTTGCCTATGGGATATTGTGAGTTCAGCAAAAGATTCTGATACCCTCGGAAATTTACTTTCCACACCGTCGGGCTGAAGATAATTAACTATGTCTACAAAAGGCTTGCCCCCACCTATGGGAGGAAGTTGCCTATAA
>JAAYHM010000088.1 GCA_012735405.1 Tissierellia bacterium
AAATATATAACATATTAGACCAATAAATTAAAGGCATATAGATAAATGGCAGCTTGTCATCTTCTATAATCTGTCTATTTATCTGTATGCCTAAATTTTTTATATAATATAGGTTCTTTTACTATTTTCCTATAGGATATAAATTGTAAAATTGCGAAGCATGTTTAAAGTCTTAGCAGATCTTATTAATATAGCTAGCTTCATATCTTTTGTAAATTTCCAGAAGTCTAATGCCTATAGTCTAAGTTTTTAATAAAGTTTGAACGCTGTTTCTATTGGGTTAATTATTTTCTATAAATATATGATAGAATGAAATAAGTACTCATTAGTTAGTTCAGTTGGAGGAGGATGAAATTGAGTAAAACTACGAAAAAAGATACCCCAAGATATGTAAAAATTTCAATAGATATTGCCCATAGAATATATAGAGGGGAATTCCCAGAAGGCTACAAATTAAAAGGTCGTTCAACCCTTGCTGCAGAATACAATGTTTCCCCTGAAACCATTAGAAGATCTATGGCTTTACTTCAAGATATGAATGTAGTAAAGGTTCGAGAAAAAAGTGGCATATACGTAATATCAAAGACTAATGCAAAACACTTCATAGATAAATTTAATATTAAAAACAACCTAAATACACTTTTAAGCAACATCAAAGAGCTCTTATCTGAAAAAAACAAAATAGAAAATGAACTAGCCAATAAACTTGAAACTTTAGTGCAAGATACAATTTATTTTAGAGATATGGATGTACTAAATCATCATAAGGAGACTATTTGCCCTAATAGCCACTTAGTCGACAAGTCTATTGATGAAATAAACTTTTGGCAAAATACTAAGGCAACAATAATTGCAATTATAAGAAATAGTAAAACCATACTATCTCCTGGTCCTTATTTTAGATTTAAAGAAGGAGATGTTGTGTGTTTTGTTTCAGAAGAAGACAATGTTTACAATGTAAAAAAATATATAAACAAAGCCGAGTAATTTAGAACCGTTCTTTTAGAGCGGTTCTTTTTTCTTTACAGAAAAGTGATATTATGCTATAATAAAACTTATTATCTGACAACCTTATTTTTTTAAAAGGTTGTTACTTTCTATTATAAAATAGAAAGCTATGGAAGGGGGTTGGTTTCATGATTGAATTCAAAGAAGTATCTAAGGTATATGAAGACAATTTTGAAGTATTAAAAAACATTAACTTAAGAGTGAATAAAGGGGAGCTTTTAGTTTTAATTGGTCCATCTGGCTGTGGAAAAACTACCACTATGAAAATGATAAATAGGCTTATTGACCCTACAAAAGGAGAAATATTTATAAATGGAAATTCTATAAAGCACAGAAATCCTGTAGAACTTCGAAGAAATATAGGCTATGTTATACAACAAATAGGTCTTTTCCCTCATATGACTATTCAAGATAATGTAGCTTTGGTTCCAAAGTTGAAAAAGCAGGATCCAAAAAAATATTTAAAAAGAGTAGACGAACTATTAGAAATGGTTGGACTAGACCCTGAAATCTATAAAAATAGATATCCTACAGAACTATCTGGTGGTCAACAACAGAGAATAGGTGTTATTAGGGCATTGGCTGCAGACCCTCCTATTATATTGATGGATGAGCCTTTTAGCGCTTTAGACCCTATTAGTAGGGAGCAGTTACAAGATGAATTATTAAATCTGCATAATAAACTAGATAAAACCATTGTATTTGTAACCCACGATATGGACGAGGCGCTAAAAATTGCTGACAGAATTTGTATAATACGTGAAGGTGAAATTGTTCAACTTAATACGGCTGAAGAAATTTTAAGACATCCAGCTAATGATTTCGTAAAAAATTTCATTGGTGAAAAAAGGTTGAAATCATATAATGGATTTGATTTTCCACCAATAGATGAATTCATTTCAAAAGCAATTACTATTAGAGAAGACAAAGGATTAGCTGAAGCCATTAATCAATTAAGGCAAAACAGGGTTGACAGCTTAATAGTAGTTAATAAAAGCAATCAATACAAAGGTGTAGCTAGTTCTTGGGATATCTATAGAAATTATAATGATGAAAAATTGAAAATTAAAGATATTGTAAGGACTGATTATGCTTGCATTAAAGAAAATGACTCTGTTGAAAAGGCGCTAATAATGATTAAAGAATCCAATAAGGGATATGTGCTAGTTCTTGATGATAATAAAAAAGTAAAAGGTGTAATTACAAACGGTAGTTTAGTCAAATTACTAGCAAATAAAGTAATTAATGATAGTTAGAAGGAGGGATAGGTATGAATGGTAAAAGTTTGCTTTCTTCTTTTATAAATACAACAATTGAACGCTGGCCTATGGTTTTAGATAGTATACTGTCCCATTTAAGCATTAGCTTAATGTCCCTTGCTATTGCTGTATTAATTGGAGTTCCATTAGGTATATTTATAACCCGCCATAGAAAATTTGCTAGTGTAATAATTAAAATAGCATCTGTCTTTCAAACAATTCCCAGTGTAGCCTTATTAGGTTTTATGATACCATTTTTCGGCATAGGTAGAAAACCAGCTGTCATTGCACTTACTATATATGCACTACTACCAATACTTCAAAATACTTATACAGG
>JAAYHM010000015.1 GCA_012735405.1 Tissierellia bacterium
ATAAGGGTAATGGATTTAGAAAAGAGTTTAAAATTCTATAAAGAGGCCTTTGGCTTCAGGGAAACAATGAGGAAGGATTTCCCAGAGCATGAATTTACTCTAGTTTACTTAAGCGATGAAGATGGAAAATATGAATTAGAGTTAACATATAACTACAATCCAGAAAAACCCTATGAAATAGGAAATGGTTTTAGCCATATAGCAGTTGCTGTAGAGGATTTAGAAGGGTCCCATAAAAGGCATAAGGAAATGGGATACAAGGTTACAGACCTTATGGGCCTTCCAGGGGAAGAGCCCAGATATTACTTTATCACCGACCCGGATGGATACGATATAGAGGTTATAAGAGCAGAATAAGTCAGAGATTAAATCTCTGACTTATTTGTTTACTTAAATAACCAAATGAATTTCATTTTGTGCTGGGTCCTTCACTACAAAACTTCCATTTTCAAACTTAACTTCAAATCCAAGGCTATTTAACCTATCAATCAGATCATGCCTTGTTTTTTGATCAGGAAGCTTTAAATCAAAGTATTTCATTCCAACACTATTTTCAGAAGGAGGAGGAATATCCTTTCCATTCCATATGTTAAAGGCAATATGGTGATGGTATTTTCCTGTTGATGTAAAAGTAGCCTGATTTGGTATCTTTGTTACTATATCAAATCCCAGGGCATGAACATAGAATTTTTCTGCTTTCTCCAGATCTGATACATGTAAGTGTATATGGCCTATTATAGTATCTTTAGGCATTCCTTCCCAAACCTCATCTTTTGCTTCTGCCATTACATCCCTTATATCTAAAGGTTTAGTAACCATTTCAAGAACATTATTTTCCCACTTCCAGGTTGAAACTGGAGTGTCAGCATATACTTCAATACCATTATCATCTATATCCTGTAAATATATTGCCTCACTTATTCCGTGGTAGGATGCACCAATTATTGGGTACTGGGTGTCCCTAAGGTGTTTTATAAACTTACCTAAATCTTTCCTACTGGGTAATAGGATGGCATAGTGATATAGACCGGTTCTTCTCAATTCCTTCTTTTTTACATTATCAGGCTGTTCTATGGTAACTATTGGATTTATACCATCTGCTGTTAACTTTGCCTGCTTTCCATCTCTTTCCAGTATCTTAAGTCCCATTATTTTTTGATAAAATTCAAGGGATTTTTCCAAATCCATTACCTTTAAGGCTACATGATTTGCATATATATTAGGACTTTTATGAAATTTTGACATTTTAATACCACCCTTACAATATTTATTGTTAATATATTACCCAAAATATCTGTAGTTTAAATAATAATATATGGTATAATATACAATTAAATAATTTATAAGGAGGTTATCTCATGGCAGTTTCAAATATATTGGAATGGACCCTCATATCAGAATGTCCCATACCAAGGGATGTGGAAGAAATACTGGTAGATGGAGAGGTGGCAGTTGCAGCCTATAAGACCTTCCGTGATAGTGCAATTTTTACAAATAAGAGGCTGATTGTACGGGATGCCCAGGGCTTAACAGGCAAGAAGGTTGAGATATATTCCTTGCCCTATTCTTCTATTATCATGTGGTCCACTGAAAATGCAGGAAAATTTCTGGACTTTAATTCAGAAGTGGAACTTTGGACCAGGGTAGGGCGTATTAAGATAAACCTACAAAAAGGAGTAGATATCAGAAAATTTGATAGGCTTATTGCAGAAGCTTTACTTAAATAAAATATTGTAGGGAAGAGGAAGATAATATGGAGAACAAAACTTTAAAGGACAATATAAAGGAAGGCTTTGTGGCTTCACTACCTATAGTAATAGGCTATTTTCCAATAGCCATAGCCTTTGGTCTTATGGCAAAAAATATATCCTTAACCATATGGGATACAAGCCTTTTGTCCATACTCGTATATGCGGGAGCTAGCCAGTTTATGGCCCTGGAATTAATACTTGCAGGAGTTAGTCCCTTAAACATAGTAATAGCTACCTTCCTTTTAAATATCAGGCATATGATGATGACAGCAAGTTTATCGGTAGAATTTGAAAATATACCAAGGAAATCACTGCCTATAATTGGATTTGGTATAACTGATGAGACCTTTTCAGTTATTTCCTTCAACAAGGATAAAATAAACCTGCCCTATGTATCCATTATCTGCTTATTATCCTATTTATCCTGGGTGGCAGGAACTGTGATAGGCTATGGAGTTGGGGAGATACTGCCTGAAAGTCTACAGACAAGTTTAAGCATAGGCCTATATGCCATGTTTGCAGCCCTTTTATTTCCTGAATTTAAAAATTCAAATAAGACCTTGCTTATTGCTTTAATAGCAGCAGCCATATATATAATCATCTACTATACAAATATATTGAATTCAGGATGGGACATTATAGCTGCAATTGTTTTATCATCCTGGATAGGAGTTTTAGTATTTGCAAAAAACGAGGAGGTTAGAAATTGACAAGTTATTTTCCGCTAATATTAGGAATGGCCCTGGCAACCTATTTACCAAGAGTACTTCCCCTTATGACCCTAAGCAATAAAAATTTAAGTAACAAAACAAGGGTTTTTCTGCAATTCATACCCTATACTTCCTTAAGCATATTGATAGTCAGGGGAATACTTACATCAGATATAAAACTTCCTGCCCTGGCAGGTATACTGACTGCAGGCCTTTTATCCTACTGGAAGGGTAATGCCATACTTTCTGTATTTGGAGGCATACTGGTCTCTTATTTAATATTAAGCTGGATCTAAAACACGGTTTTTAAACCATCTGGTTTAAAAACCGTGTTTTTTATTTTTTTCTGAACCTTTTTATGTATATAATACTCTTATAAATGAGGGACATAGAAAGAGGTGAAATATTGGAGGAGAAGTTGTTTATTAAGAAGGCAAAAAAGGGGGATAAGGAAGCTCTAATAAGGCTTATTATGAATAAAAAAAATGAGTACTATAAACTGGCCTATGTATACATGAAAAATAGGGAGGATGCCTTAGATGCCCTGCAGGA
>JAAYHM010000089.1 GCA_012735405.1 Tissierellia bacterium
CAGTGCAGCCCTATATAAGGATTGGGGAATTGGTCATATCAACTGGAGCTGTCAGGGAAGATGGTACTTCCAAGATGTATGTAGGGGAAAATTATCCTGCTGTTCCAGATTTGGAGCTGACAAGTACCATAATAAAAACCTGCAGGGAGCTGGGCTTTCCCCACTATAGTGGACTTACAAGAAGCCATGATTCCTTCTATATTGACCATGAGGATGAGCTAATGACCTACTGGAATAAGAAGAATATACTGTCTTCGGATATGGAAACCGGGGTCATATTTACCCTGGCCCAATTAAGGGGGGTTAAGGCAGCCAGTATATTAAATACTGTAGTAGAATATGCTAGTGATGTGAAGGATGGAATTGGAGAATATGTTGATGAAGAGGCCGAGGCTATGGAAGGGGAAAGGCGTGAAATAATACTGGTCCTGGAGTCCATAGTAAGGATAGAAAAAAATTAGCCCTGAGGCTAATTTTTTTCTATTTTAATATTATCCAGCATACTTCTTACCTTTTCTGCAAGGGAGGCAAGATTTTCTGCAGAAGAGGCAATTTCCTCCATGGCACCCAGCTGTTCCTCTGTAGCCTGGGAAGAATGGGTAATTTCCTCTGAAATATTATGGGACATTTCTTCTATAATATTGGAGGACTTAACTAAATTGTCTATATTGCTTTCAACGGCTAAAGTAGATTCAAGTACATCTTCAATCCTCCTGGTAATATTTTCAATAAGCTTTGCAATTTCATCAAAGCTGGTTTTGGCTTCATCTACAGTAACTACCCCTTGTTCTACCTCAATAGTATTTGAGTCCATCTTCTCATTGGCTTCTTCAATTAATATATTATTATTGGCTATTATGGCCTTAATTTCCTTAGCTGAATTTTGGGTTTCTTCAGCTAGATTTTTTATTTCATTGGCTACTACAGCAAATCCACGGCCGTATTCTCCTGCCCTGGCAGCTTCAATAGTAGCATTTAAGGCAAGCAGGTTGGTTTCTTCAGATATATTTTCAATTATGCTTAACATTTCATTCATTTTTTGGGAGCTCTTGTTTATTTCATCCAAGGATTTTTTAACAGTTAAGGTACTGTTTTTTATATTTTGAATTTGGGTCATAGACTGATTTATTTTTTCTTTACCTAATTGGGCCTTATTTAATATTTCAATGCTTAAACTATTGGCGTCCTTGGTCTTATCAGCCACATTGTCCATTTGGACTGAAATTTTATGAATGGATACTACAGCATTTGATATTGCATTGTGCTGACTTTTAGAGGACTCATATATTTTATGTGAGGCTTCATGTATATTATTGGCACTGGCTGTAGTTTCCTCAGAAATGGCTGCTAACTCTTGGGAGGAAGCCAAAACTTCTTCAGCCGATTGACCTAAACTATAGACCATTTCCCGCATTTTGTCAGTTATTCTTTGCAGGGAATTGCCTATTATTCCCAGTTCATCTTCTCTTGAAAGAATGTTTTTATCTATATTTTCCCTAAAGTCCATTTCAGAAATTTTATAGGAGTACTCTGTAAGTTTTCCAATTTGTCTTGTAAGCTTTCTAATAAAGAAGGAAGAGGATAAAAATCCTATTATTCCTGCAAGGGCTACTAGAATAAGAAAAGTATTAAGCAGTCTATTTAAGGGTGCCAGTATTTCCCCTTCATCAATACTTACAACCAGGGTCCAATCCTTGGACTCTATTGGCGCAAAGCCTATGCGTACAATTTTTCCCTCCTTTGCATATACTCCTGTGCCAGCTTCTTTTGTTCTTATTAGATCATAAATTTGGGTAATATTTTGAGAGTATTCAGGATCTACCAGCTTTTCCAAGGTTCTGAAGTTTTTGGCTTCTTCCCTTGTTGTAGCACCTGATCTGATGGTAGGATGGGCTATAACATCTGCCCTGTGGTCCATTATAAAGGCATGGCCACTTTCTCCAAATTGGATGCTTGAAGAAATATTATAAAGATTATTTGCTGATATAAAGGCCACCAGGACTCCTGAAAATTCCTCATTGCTTATTATGGGTGCAGATGCCACAAGGGCAACCTGCCCTGTTAAGGGATTAATTATAGGTTCAGAAATATAGCTGCCTCCGTCTTTAGTTGCAAAGAAATATTCTTCCTCATATATGTCCAGGCTTTGTCCATTATCCAATATTAGATTTCCCTGTATGTCTGCTATTCCAATATAGGAAAAATTTAGCCTGTCTTTTTCCTTCTTTAATAAGTCTAATTTTTCTTCCATATCTACTTCATTATCAGTAATTAAATTTAAATTCCCTAGAGTTTCAATGGCTATAAGGTGGTTTTTAATTTGTTCATCCACTAATTTTGCTGAATCCAGGGCCTTATTATACAAGAGCTGGTCATAGGATTTAATAAGCTGATTTTTTGTTACATAGTAGAAGGAGGTTCCTATTAGGATAATAATTAAAAGGGATATGAAGGATGTAGATAATAGTATGTTTTTATTAATACTCTTTTTACTAATTTTTTTCTTTTGTGACTTGGAACTAGAAGCCATTAGATTCACCCCTTTTAAAGGTATATACTTATATAATTGGACAAAAAAACCAAAAATCCTTCAACATGGAAAATTTATTTTAACCATTTATGGGGGTATTAAAATTATTGAGAAATTATATATATTAAAATAGGATAAAAAAGCCACTATAAGATTGACAAAAAAATCCTAAAGCTATATACTCTAATTAAATTAAATAGAATATTTGCACTAGCAAATATTTTCACAAAACTGTACCAATTACCAATATTAAATTCATTTTTCTAATTTTAAAAAAATGAAAATGGGGGGATAGTAAGATGAAAAGAAAAATGGGAGTTCTGATTTTGGTATTGGCACTCCTATCCAGCTTGTTGACAGCTTGTGGGGGAAGCGAGGAAACAGGCGGTGCAGATTCTGATGTGATTAAAATAGGTGTATTTGAACCAATGACTGGTGCTAGTGCGGCTGGTGGTCAAATGACAGTGGAGGGTATTGAACTTGCAAATGAAGTAAAACCAGAAGTACTTGGCAAGAAGGTAGAACTGGTAATTGTAGATAACAAATCTGACAAGGTAGAGGCAGCAAATGCAGTATCAAGCTTAATTGATAAGGATAATGTAGTTGCTATAATAGGCAGCTATGGTAGTTCCCTATCTATGGCAGCAGGAGACATAGTTAAGGAAAAGAGGGTTCCTGCTGTAGGATGTTCACCAACTAACCCACTAGTTACCTTGAATAATGACTATTACTTTAGGGTATGCTTCATAGACCCCTTCCAAGGTACAGTTATGGCAAACTATGCAGTAAATGAACTGGGAGCTAAGACTGCTGCAATTATTCAAGACGTTACCCAGGACTATTCAGTAGGACTAAGTAAATACTTTGAGGATGCCTTTAAAGAACTAACTGGAGATGAAAATTCCATTGTTGCAAAGGCTTCCTATAATACTGGGGACCAGGACTTTACTGCCCAGCTTACAAATGTGGCTAGTGCAAATCCAGATGTTATATTTGCACCAGGTAACTATGGTGAAAGTGCATTGTTAATCAAGCAGGCCAGAGACCAGGGAATAGACATACCAATACTTGGTGGAGACACCTGGGAGTCACCTGAATTCTTATCCATTGGTGGAGATGCAGTGGAAGGTGCAGTATTCAGTACCCACTTTACTGCTGAGGCACCTGTAACAGAAGTATCAAATGAATTCTTACAGCTATATGAAGAAAAGTTTAGCAAGCAGGCTAATGCCTTTGCAGCTTTAGGTTATGATGCCTATATGGTTATATTAGATGCTATTGAAAGGGCTGGTTCAGCAGATCCAGAGGCTATTAGGGATGCCTTAAGTGAAACTGCTGATTTTGTAGGTGCTACTGGATATATTACCCTTGATGAAAATGGAGATGCAGTTAAGAGTGCTATTATTAAAAAAGTTGAAAATGGAGATTTCGTGTACTTAACTACAGTTAATCCCTAGATAAAAGGAGGAGTAAATATGACCCTTGTGGAATTTATGCAGCACTTGGCTAATGGGGTATCACTAGGCAGCTTGTATGCTTTAATAGCCATAGGATATACTATGGTCTACGGTATATTAAGGCTTATAAATTTTGCTCACGGGGATATATTTATGCTTGGAGCTTATCTCACTTACTATGCCATAGTGTTTACCTCCATGCCCTGGTATGTTGCCTTTGCATTGGCTGCAGCTATAACAGGTTTAGTAGGATTCCTCCTTGAAAAAATTGCTTACAAGCCCTTAAGGGATGCTCAGAGAATTACCGTATTAATATCTGCCATCGGTGCTTCATTCTTCTTACAAAACTTTGCAAC
>JAAYHM010000090.1 GCA_012735405.1 Tissierellia bacterium
CAGAGGATTCACTTGGATTGAAGGAAAATTATGGAAATGATATACTGGGAGCATTAACTGCTATATCAGAAAATGAAGCCACCTTTGTATCAAGGGGGGACGATTCTGGTACCCATAAAAAGGAACTGTCTATCTGGAGTGCTGCTGGTATTGAACCTGCAGGAGACTGGTATGTTGAAGCTGGAGCCGGTATGGGTGATGTATTAAAGATGGCTGATGAAATGCAAGCATATACCCTTACAGATAGGGCAACTTACTTAAATATGAGGGATGTATTAGAGCTTGAAATATTAGTTGAAGGAGACGAAAACCTGTTTAACCAATACGGTATAATACCAGTAAATCCAGAAAAGAGTGAGCAAATAAATGCAGAGGGAGCTCAAAAGCTATTTGAATGGTTCCTTTCAGAAGAAACTCAAAAATTAATAGGGGAATATGGAGTAGAAGAATTTGGACAACCACTATTTACTCCAAATGCAAAATAGATTGTAAGGAGCGACCTTGTGTCGCTCCAATCTTTAACATATACTTACTAGGTGGTGATTTCCATAGACTATATAGCTCAAGGTTTTAAAGAAGCAATAAATTTGTTAATATCCTTTGATAAGGAAATATATGAAATCATATTTTTATCCTTATTTGTTTCCACATCGGCAACCATAATAGCATCCTTAATTTTTATTCCCATGGGGATACATTTAGGTATTAAGGATTTCAAAGGGAAAAAAGCTTTTTCCAGAATACTATATACCTTTATGTCTATTCCTTCAGTAGTAGTTGGACTTTTAGTTGCAATACTCCTTTCACGAAGAGGCCCCCTGGGACATTTTGATCTAATGTATACACCAAAAGCCATGATAATAGCCCAAACCTTACTTGTAACCCCCTTGATATTAGGCCTTACCTATAGTCTTGGCAAAAACAGGGGCAAGGAAATACAAAAAATAGGTATTACTCTGGGAGCCGGTAAATTTGATATAATTATTTTAATTATAAGAGAACTTAAAATAGATTTAATTGTCAATGTGGTAACTGCCTTTTCCAGGGCCATTTCAGAGGTGGGAGCTGTTATGATTGTAGGAGGAAATATTAAAAATAGAACCAGGGTCATAACAACTGCCATATCTATGATGAATTCCATGGGAGAATATCCAATGGCCATTGCCTTGGGACTGGTACTATTAATAATATCCTTTGGCATAAATAGCCTAATATATACCTATAGTGGAGAGGATTAAAATGAAGGTTAGCATATCAACTTTAAAAAAATATTATTCAGATAAACAGGTACTGGATATAGATAATCTATGTATAGAAAAAGGTAAAATAACAGGCCTGATAGGTCCAAATGGTTCAGGGAAAACTACCCTCTTAAGGATTATATCAGGGCTGGATAGTGATTTTACAGGAACTGTAAAGTATGATGACCATTTATTGGATAAGGATATATATAAAAAAATGACCTTAGTTACACAAAAGCCCTATCTTTTTAAAAGAAGGGTATATGAAAATATAGAGTATCCATTAAAGGTGAGAAGGGTTAACAAAAAGCTTCGTAAGGAAAAAGTGGAGGAAATAATGGCCAGGTTTGAAATAGAGGACCTAAGGAATAAAAAGGGGCACCTTCTTTCTGGAGGGGAATCCCAAAAGGTAAGTTTAGCCAGAGCCATAATATTTGAACCAGAGTTGTTATTATTGGACGAGCCTACATCAAATATAGATCCGGTATCAATAAAAATTATGGAAAGGGAAATACTTAATTTTAACAAGGAAACCAAGGGTACTGTACTTATAGTTACCCATAATATAGAGCAGGCCAAAAGATTATGCCATAGAATTATTCGTCTAGATTGTGGAAGGGTGGTAGAATAAATGGAATTTTTTAATGTAGTATCCATAAGGGATGCAGGCAGTAAGATCCTGGATAATTTCAAAGATTATAATTTTGAGGTGGAGGAAGTATCTATACTGGAAGCTACAGATAGGATTTTGGCAGTAGATATTGTATCAGATATAAATGTTCCTGAATTTAA
>JAAYHM010000091.1 GCA_012735405.1 Tissierellia bacterium
ATGAAGTACATATAGATTAATCCTGCTATGGTAATAGGAAGACCAATTTTAGCAAATTCAAAGAATCCAAAGGCCTCGTATCCTGCCTCAGTTAGTAAACCATCAGCTACAATATGAGGAGTAGTTCCAATTAGGGTAATGGTACCTCCCAGAGAGGCAAAAAAGGCCAGAGACATTAGTACCTTTGACAAGGGCACTTGAGCTTTTTTAGCCATGGAACTAACTATGGGTATAAGGCAGCCAGTAGTTCCAGTATCATTTAGAAAGGCAGATAGGCCAGATGCTACTATACCAGAACCTAACATTATTCCCCTCTCACTTTTTCCTAATAGGCCTATTAGCTTCTCACCAATAAAATCTGCCAGGCCTGTCTTAAATATGGCCCCACCAATTACCAGCAAACTCATAAAAAATATAACAGTTGTGTTGGCAAAGTCACTAAAGGCCCTTTTAGCATCCAATATTCCCAATAAGGCCAGTGTTGTTGGTATACTGGCACCAATTAAAATTGGATGTATAGGCTTCCAAATTAAAAGTATTACTGCAGAAATAAAAACAATAATTGCCAATATAGCTTGTAGTGTTATATAATCAACCCCCTATTTATTAACTATTTAATAATGAAAAAATAGCATTTGTCATAAAGTTTACCCCTGTTTCTATACTTCTTTCGTCAAATATTATCTTAGAGTTGTGAAGGGGTAGTTTTGACTCTTCAGTATCATTGTGGGTACCCAATCTAATAAGGACTCCTGGTATTTTTTCTAAATAAAAGGCAAAATCTTCACTTCCCATAGATGGATTATCCAGCCATCTTATGTTTTCATGGCCTATGGAATCAAAGGAGGACCTTTCAAGTACATCTATAATGTATGGATCATTAATTACTGGAGGCGATATATTTTCATATTTAACTTCAGCCTTGGCACCAAAGCTTTCTGCCTGTAACTTTATCAGGTCCCTAATCCTTTCTTCAATCTTTTTATTTACATCAGGCCTTAAAGTCCTTACTGTACCCTCTGCAATAGCATAGTCTGGTATTATGTTGGAAGTAGTTCCAGCTTGAAGCTTTCCAAAGGATATAACCGCTGAATCAAGAGGCCCAATATTTCTTGAAATAATAGATTGAATAGCAGTTACTATATAAGAGGATACAACTATGGGATCAATTCCCCTATGGGGATGGGCAGCATGTCCACCCTTGCCTGTAATCTTAAAATATAAATTAGTACTGGATGCCATCATGGATCCCTTCTTTAGTCCAATGGTACCAGCCGGTAGTTCTGGCCAGGTATGTAGGGCTAAAATATAATCAACCTTTGGCTTGTCCAAGATGCCAGCCTTAATTACTTCCTTGGCCCCTGTAAAATTTTCTTCACCACTTTGGAAAATCAGCCTAAGATTTCCCCTTAAGTGTTCCTTAAACTTATTAATTACCAGGGCTGTACCATATAGGACTGTGGTATGTATATCGTGGCCACAGTTTTACCTTTCTTGGCTCCTTCAATCAAAGCCGTTACTCCTAAGCCTGAACTAATAGTTGAAGCCTCAATGCCATTTTCCATAAGCTTTTCCTTAATTAGCCTGGATGTTTCCAGCTCCTTATTGCTCAGTTCAGGATTTTTATGTATTTCCCTTCTTAGGGAAATTAAGTCTGGAAGAATGGCTTCTATATAGGCTTTAATTTGTTCTTTCATACAAACACCCCCTTTATACTTTTTAACTTTAATCTAACACATGTCAGAATTATTAGCTAATATAAAAAAACAATAAGATTATAACATTACGTGTTATAATAGAAGTAGGAGGAGTGACCATGTTGAGAATTGAGGATAAATATATAATAGAAATTGCTAAAGAAAGAAGCTTTTCAAAGGCAGCAGAGAAATTGTACATTGCCCAGCCATCCTTAAGTAGGTACATTATTAATTTGGAAGATAAGCTGGGAGTTAAAATATTTGATAGATCCAAGATGCCCCTTGAAATCACAGAAGCCGGGGAAAAATTAATAGAGTATATTTACAAGTGCAGGGAGCTGGAAAGGGAGTTTCTATCTGAAATAAATAGGATAAAAAATAAAAAGTCTGAAACAGAAATTAGTATTGGGATTGTCCCCTGGAGAATACCAGTCTTTGTACCTAAAATTATACCTGCCTTTAGTGAAGCTTATCCCAATATAAATGTGGTCATAACAGAAGACGTTTCTCCAAATCTAGAAAATGATGTATTAAATGATAAAATTGATGTATGCATAATTAATGGTCCAGTAATAAATAAAAATTTAGAATTCCATAAGTTAAGTTCTGAAAAGCTTATTTTACTTGTACCTAAAAATTCCAAGGTGGCAGCAGATAATTATGATTTTGACAAAAATCAGTATAAAAATTCTTACATAGATATTAAAAGCCTTGAAAATGAAAAGTTTGTTTTATTAAGGGAAAATTTCAGGCTGGGGCAAATTTCTAGAGAAATATTTAAGCACCACAATATTAACCCTAAAAATATTATAGAGGTTTCCCACATGAGTACAGCCATGAGCATGTCTTCTGCAGGCTTAGGGTTCACCTTTATACCTGAATCAGGTATAGACAGGCTGTCTTCAGGAAATAACTGCCTGTGTTTTTCTATTGGCCAGCCAAGTTTTGGCTTTCCTCTTGTAATTGCTTATAAAAAAGAAAAATATAACAATCCAAATGTAAGAAAGTTTATAGATTTTGTTAGGGAAAATTATAAAAATATCATATAAAAAATCCTTAGGAGCTTATCCTAAGGATTTTTCTATCTATATACCCACATCCTTAAAGCCCTTGCCCTTAACCTCCACTATATCATTTATGGTTAAAAAGGCCATGGGATCTATTTCATCCACAATTTCCTTTAGCTTAACAGTTTCCCTGGAGGTAACTATACAGTATATTACCTTCTTGTCCTCATGGGTATAGCCTCCCATCCCTTCCAGAAAGGTAACCCCCCTATTAAGCTTTGTCAGTATGGCTTCTGCAACTAAATCAGCCTTTTCTGACACTATGATTACATTTTTCTTCACATTAAATCCTAGCTGTACCTTGTCAAGTACAGCATAGCCTATATACATGGCTATTAGGGTATACATGGCAGACCTGTAGCCAAATAAAAAGGACGACAGGGTTATAATTACTGTATTTGCCATCATAAGACCAGTACCTATATTTATATTGTATTTTCTCTTAAGTATGGCTGCCAGTATATCAAATCCGCCCTGGGATGTCCTATTTCTAAACATAAGGCCCATTCCAATACCATTAAATACCCCTCCAAATACTGCAGCCAGTATTATATCGTCTACTATAAAATAGCTGCCCAGCTCCCTGGTAATTGTAAGTATGGAGGAATATATTAACATTGATATAAAGGCGTAGAAGGCAAACTCCCTGTCTATCAACCTGGATCCAATTAAGAAGATGGGAATATTGAGGAAAAATACAGATATACCTGTAGGTATGCCTGTTAAATACTGGATTATAATTCCCAGGCCTCCAATGCCCCCACTTAAAAGCTTATTTGGTATAAAAAATACATTAAAGGCAATGGAACAAAATAAATTGCCTATTATAATGAATAATAACTTTATTAAAAATTCCTTCTTATTAATTTTTCCTAACAACTTGCTTGCCATTTTTATCCCCTTTAAATATATTTATTTCATTCCTATGATAACATTTTTTATAAACTTATTGAATAAATTTTTTAAGCAGCAGGGGGACAGGTAATTTTACCTGTCCCCCTGCCTATTCATGTACTCTCTCCAATCTCCATCGGGGATGTATATTTTTTCATCTTTTTGGTTTTCCACATTATCTTCATTATACTTATAGGCATAGGCCAGCACTTTTTCTCCATCCAAGGTTTCCACCTCTATTACAACCCTATTGTATTCATTTTTAGGGTCATTTTCCCCATAGTAGTTTTCAATCTTATTTAAGGTAGGAAAGATCCCTTTCAAATCCTTCATTACCAAAAGCTCGCCATATATGGTATCATCTCCATCCACCATGGCCGGGTAGCCCTTGTTAGCCAGATGGTAGAGCCTGCCCTTAGTCTTAGCCCTGATTCTTTTTTCCACCTGCCCTATCAAGGCCTTTTCCGAATTAAAAAATCCTTCCATCAGGCTGCCATATACAAATAGGTATTTTACGTCCTTATTCAATGAATTTCACCACCAATTTCCTTTATATCCTCGTCATATTTAATGGCTGCTTCTATAGCAAGTTCCAGTCCCCTTACTATAAGGTCCAGGGACATGCTGGGCCTATCCTTTTTATCAATTACCTGTTCCGGTAGGAAGGGTATGTGTATAAAGCCTCCCTTCATACGGGGATATTTTTTATGAATATTGTATAGAAGGCCATACATCAAATGATTACACACATAGGTACCGGCTGTATTGGATACCTCAGCAGGTATATTTTGCTCATTCATGGCCCTAACCATGGCCTTAATAGGCAGATTTGAAAAATATGCTGCCTCCCCATCTTCAAATATGGGTTCATCAATAGGCTGATAGCCTTCATTGTCTGGAATCCTGCCATCACTAATATTTATGGCTACCCTTTCTACACTAATCCTGTTTCTTCCACCGGCCTGGCCTACACATATGGTTATGTCTGGTTTTTCTTTTTCCAGGGCCTCTTCCAGTTTTTGAATTGATTTATAAAAAACTGTCGGTACTTCCAGTTTAACTATCTGAGCACCGGCAATATTGTCCTTAAGTCTCTTTACTGCCTCTATGGCAGGGTTAATCCTTTCCCCTCCAAAGGGATCAAAGCCTGTAACCAATACTTTCATGATTAATACCTCCTTATATTACTTAAAAGGCTAGAAGCAGGGCAACAATTATATGGATTACAAACATGGTAAGGGCTACTGGTATTTGGGTCTTTATCACCCCATACTCATCCCTCATCTCCAGTATGGCTGCCGGTACAATATTAAAGTTGGCTGCCATGGGGGTTAAAAGGGTGCCACAGTAGCCTGCAGTCATGGCCAGGGCCCCAATTATGGCAGGGTCTGCTCCCTGGCTCAGCACAAAGGGTGCCCCTACTCCCACAGTTATAACTGAAAAGGCTGCAAAGGCATTGCCCATTATCATAGTAAATATGACCATGCCTGCAAAATAGGCAATTAAGCCTAATACTATATTGCCCTGGGGTATAACCCTTGATATGCCAGCAGATATGACCTCCCCTACTCCTGCAGCATTGAAAAGGGCTCCCAAGGCTGCCAATATCTGAGGTAGCAAGCTTGATGAACCTACCTGCTGCAGTAGGTTGCTGCCTCCTTCAATGGACTCTGACGTTTTTGATTTGGTAATTATAAGGCCTATAACAAGGGCTGCCAAGGCACCGATTCCCAAACCTACCAGTCCCCCTAAATCCGTATATTGGGCTATTCCAAAGGCAAATATGGCTATCATAAGGGCAGGTATGAATATTTTGTTTCCTATTCTTTCAGCCTGCCTTTGTCTAAACTCTTCACTGCTTCCCCTTATATTACCTACCCTAACCTGTCTTGTTGCTGTAAGAATTGCCATTACTATTATTATAATACCTACTATATTTTTAGGAATATAGGGTCCAAATATAAATATGAGGGCCAGGAGTCCCCAAAACAAGGTACTACCCAACCTGGTTGGATGATTTCTATCCTTAAAGGAATATATGGATGCTGACAGGGCTACTAAGCCACAAAGTATAAATAAGACTTCCAATAAAATTTCTCCCATCATAACCTTCCTTTCTATAAGCTAACCCTTTCTGTTCATACTTCTGTCAAATAAGAAAAACTGAATAGCAGCTACAATAACTGCTATGATTGCTATGGGTAATGCACCCTTTGATACTTCAAGGGGAGTTACATCATAGCCAAGTTCCTGCAAGGTACCAACTATTAGCAGTACTCCTCCTGAAGCTATAAATACATTTTGGCCATAGAAGTTCCCATAGTTTTCCACAGCCGCCGATAGCCCCTTTATTCTCTCTTCATCTTTCTCATCTATTTTATTGTATTTAGCTTCTGCAGCACCTACAGCCATTGGATTGATTAGGGGCCTGATAAACTGGACATGGCCTCCCAGACGAAGGGACAGGGCTGAAGCCACAGTTCTTATGGCCATGTATATGGCTAATATTTTTCCTGTTGTAGCAGCCTTTACCTGGCCTATAAGGCTTGCAGCCCTTTCCCTTAAACCGTTGTTTTCCAGGACTGCAATAACTGGTAGGGAAACTAAAAATACAGACATATACCTATTTGCCACAAAGGAATCTCCCAGTATTGTCAGTATTTCATTAAAGGATAAGCCTCCCACCAGTCCTGTAACAATACCAGCTACAACTACAACGGCAATGGTATCTAACTTCAAGACAAAGCCTATTACTACAATTAAAATACCTATAAGTTTTAACATTTTCTGACCTCCTTCCCTTATATTTTTTCTTTTATTGTTGGACTTATACTAAAAAATTAAATTTTTTG
>JAAYHM010000092.1 GCA_012735405.1 Tissierellia bacterium
TAAAAAAAGGTGACTATTAAAGTCACCTTAAGCATTTACAAATATTTCTTCAAATTCTTGTGCATCAAGGGTTTCTTTTTCTAGAAGGGCTTCTGCAACCTTATGAAGCTTATTTATATTTTCCTTTAGAAGCTGTTCAGCCTTACTATAGGCCTTATCAATGAGACTTCTTGTTTCTCTATCTATTGCTGCTGCCACTTCTTCACTATAGTTTCTAGTTCTTCCAAAATCCCTTCCTATAAATACTTCATCTTCATCTGTACCATAGGTCATTGGTCCAAGTTTTTCACTCATTCCATAATGGGTAACCATTCTTCTTGCCAGCTTAGTAGCCCTTTCTATATCATTTTGGGCTCCAGTGCTTATATCCTTCAGTACCAATGCTTCAGCAGCCCTACCTCCCAATAAGCTTACAAGATGGTCTTCCATCTTACTCTTTGTCATATAGTACCTATCTTCCTCAGGCAGATATGCAGTAAATCCTCCTGCTCCACCCCTTGGAATTATAGTTATCATATGGATTGGGTCTGAATTTGGTAAAAGCCTTGAAGTAATAGCATGACCTGCTTCATGATATGCAGTAAGCCTTTTTTCTTCTTCGCTTATTACCCTGCTTTTCTTTTCAGGACCAGCAATTACTTTTAGAGATGCTTCTTCTATAATATGCATTGGTATTTTCTTTAGATTATTTCTTGCAGCTAAAAGAGCTGCTTCATTAGTCAGGTTCTCCAAATCTGCAGGTGAAAATCCTGGAGTCCTCTTTGCTATAACCTTTAGATCAACATCATCATCTAAGGGCTTATTTCTAGTATGAACCTCAAGGATTTCTTCCCTAGCCTTAATATCTGGTAGACCTACAGTAATACGTCTATCAAATCTACCAGGCCTTAACAAGGCAGGGTCAAGAATATCCGGCCTATTTGTTGCAGCCATCACTATAATACCTTCATTGGTGCCAAAGCCATCCATTTCAACTAATAGTTGGTTTAAGGTTTGCTCCCTTTCATCATGTCCTCCACCAAGGCCAGCACCCCTTCTTCTACCAACGGCATCTATCTCATCTATAAAAACTATACAAGGTGCATTCTTTTTAGCTTGTTCAAATAAATCTCTTACTCTACTTGCTCCAACACCAACAAACATTTCCACAAAATCAGAACCAGATATGCTGAAAAATGGCACTCCAGCTTCTCCAGCAACTGCTTTACTTAAATAGGTTTTCCCTGTTCCCGGAGGACCAACTAAAAGAACTCCTTTTGGAATTCTGGCTCCCAATTCTGTAAACTTTCTTGGATTTTTCAAGAAATCTACTATTTCCATTAACTCTTCCTTTTCTTCCTTCAAGCCTGCTACATCAGCAAAGGTAACCCTTGGTCTGTCATCTCCTTTATGAAGTTGAGCCCTGCTCTTGCCAAAGGACATGACCCTACTTCCTCCACCTTGGGATTGCTGCATGAAGGTAAACCAAAATACTACTATTATTAAAATTAGAAATATAGTTGGTAAAGCTGAAATAAACCAGGGCTCTGAAGGTGGCAATTCTCCATCAATTCTTATTTCTTCATTATCAACTTTTTCCTTTAAATAATCCTGGAAAAAGGTATTTTGCATATGTCTAGGCAAAACAACCGAAAATTCACTGCCATCTCTGAAGGTCCCATACAATGTATTTCCAGACTCTACAATGACCTCTACTTCGTCATTTTTCAGTCGTCTAATCAATTCTGTCACATCTATTTCTGAAACTTGCTCTACATCTTGGCTAATTAAAGTCACTATAAATATTATAACTATTAGCAAAAGTAAGTAGAGACTTGTTCCCCGAAAAAATTTCCTCAATCCTAGTCCTCCTTTCCGTCAAGCACAAGCTATCTCTAGATTATACCATATATATGGAAAAAAAACAAGTTTCCCATATTTGACCTTTTACTTTTTATACACTTCTTCTTTAAGGGAAGCAACAAAGGGTAAATTTCTGTATTTTTCTGCATAATCTATACCATACCCAATTACAAATTCATCTGGTATCGTAAATCCTACATAATCCACTGGAACATCTACCCTCCTTCTTTCTGGTTTATCTAAAAGGGTCACTATTTTTACACTTTTTGCATTTCTTTTCCTAAGATTATCTGTTAAATAGGAAAGGGTTAATCCTGTATCTATTATATCCTCTACAATTAAAACATCATAATCTTCTATGCTGGTTTCCAAATCCTTAATTATCCTAACTACTCCAGTAGATTCTGATGAAGTCCCATAGCTGGAGACAGCCATAAAATCTATTAAAACTGGTATTTTAATATGTCTGGCTAAATCAGACAAAAACATTACTGCTCCTTTTAATATTCCAACTAACATTAAATTTTTTCCCTTGTAATCATTGGTTATCCTTTCACCTAATTCCTTTACTTTCTCCCTTATTTCCTCTTCTGTTACCAATACTTCCTTTACTGCCTCATGCATATTTTAATCCTCCTTATCTTTCAAATTGAATTACAAGTACCCTTTTAGTATCTTTTGTTAATTTATATAATTCACTTATCCTGTAGCCTACTATCCAAATAATATTTTTTTCATCTGTTATGATAGGAATCCTATTCCTTTCATCCTTTGGTATTTTTTCATCTATAAAATAATCCTTTACTTTTTTGCTACCCTTCATACCGAAGGGTATAAACCTATCTCCATCTCTTCTATTTCTAATATATAAATTTCCTTGGACCTTATCATAATCAAAGTACTTTTTGTATCTATTATGACTAGCTATGTCTATTTCATCAATAGCTTTAATTTCCACTTTAAACTTACATCCAAGCTCATCTATGTAATTAATACTATTTATATTTATCTTTTGTATATAATCCTTAGATTCTTCTTGATTAAATTTTTCAATTATAAAATCATCATAGCTTGTCTTAGCTACTAAATTATTTATTAGCCTTATACTTTTACCCGTCCCCCTTTCTAAAAATAGTGTAACAACATCCTCTATATGCTTCATTGTAATGCCTTGTAGACTTTCATTTAGCATAAGTATACTATTTCTTATTATCCTTGTTTGTATGCTTATATGCTCCTTCCTGAAAGCATTACCATCTAATACTATGCTATCCTTATCCCTCTTCTTAAGTATTTTATAAAAGGCTTCTTTAGAGTATGCTTCAAGAAAATCATTATCAACAGCCATAAGCTGGGATGTTCTCCATAAGGTATCTACTATATTTGGGTTATAGTATTTTTGTATATAGGGGATTATTTCAAGCCTTACCCTATTTCTATTATATATAGGCTCTAAATTGGTCCTATCTATCTTAAACTCTATATTTCTATCCTGCAGGTATTTTTCTATTTCCTCTCTTTCTATACCCAAAATAGGCCTAATTATATCTTTATTCTTATAATCCATGCCCTTTAAACCTTCTATACCTGTTCCCCTAAAAAGTCTTAACAGGAGGGTTTCTGCCTGGTCATTTTTATTGTGGGCTACAGCTATTTTCCCTCCCCCGATTTTAGACAGTATTTCTCTAAAAAATTTATATCTTAACTCCCTTCCAGCTTCTTCAGAAGAGATTTTCTTTTCCCTTGCATATTCATCCATATTAACATGCCTGGAAAAATAGGGTATGCCCAGTTTTTTTGCAGTGGCTTCTACATATTTTTCATCTTCCAAGGCTTCTTTGCCCCTTACTCCATGGTTTAGGTGGGCAATAAATATATTAAAATCTATTTCTTTCTTTATTTCCAATAGTACGTAAAGTAGAGCCATAGAATCTGCTCCGCCTGAAACCCCTACAAGTATATTGTCCCCTTCTTCAATTAAATTGTGTTCTTTAATAGCTTTAAGAACCTTTTCTTTCATGGTATCACCTGTATATATTATACACAATATCTAGTATTTTTACATTAAATTCGTTAAAAAGAAAATAGACTATATGCAAAAGCATATAGTCAACCTACACAGTTTTCCATACCTTAGTAACCAGTACTGTCATATCATCCCTATTTTCATCAGCAGTTAATTCTGAAGCTACCTTTATAATTTCTTCTGCTATAATTTTAGGATTTAGGGACCCAATACCTGCTATTAAATCCTTTATCCACCTTTCCGTATTGTCAACCTTGGCATTGGCTTCTAAGACCCCATCAGACATCATTATAATAATATCTCCATCTTCTAAGTATTCTTCATATATGTTAAAGTCCACATCCTCAAGTATGCCTACAGGCAGTGATTGGGAGTTTATCACCTCCACCCTGTCCTTTTTCTTTATAAAGGTGGCTGGTGCTCCAGTTTTTATAAGCTGTAATTTGCCAGAATAAAGATCTATCATTGATATATCAAGTGTTGTACACATCTCATCGTTTGATTTGAGCATGAGTATTGAATTAATAGTCTTTAAGGCCAGTTCCTTATCAAATTTGGCTTCTAAGAATTTTTCCAATAAGTTAATAGCCATGTTGCTTTCTTTAGAAGCTTTTTTGCCTATGCCCATTCCATCACTAATGGCTGCAAAATGTATATTATGGCCTTCTCCAAAGGTAAAGCTATCTCCTGAAATATTATTTTTACTGTTGGCTTTGGAAGCCACTTCTGTTAAGGCACTGTACCTATTGCTTTTAATCAATTTAAATATATGCTTTTCTTTCTTTTCCCTATCTATATTCTTTTCCAGCTTCATTGGCATTCCTAAGGATTCTGATACAATTTTTACCATATCTTTTTCCCTATTCCTATCAGCATACACATTTTCCACTTCCAGGTATACTTCTATATTATCCTTGTAAAGTTCTGCCACTATTACATCTACTACATCAATTTTATTTTTCCTTAAATCATTGTATAGTATTTCTTCCACATCCTCTTTAAAGACAGGATTAATATATATATCCTTAACCATATCCTTAATAATATTGGATACTCCCTCAAGCTGCTCAGATACAAGTAGTCTATTTTGAATAATTCTATCCTTCCACATATTATTTAATTTCAGCATTTCATATTGAACTTTTAACTCCTTCACCACATCTTCCTTTTTTATACAATAATCCTGAATAGCCTTAGGCAATGTATCCTTAGTAATAGGAGCCTTTTCTTCCAGGAGGCTGGTTATTTTAAACATGGAATTATAGGTAGTATAAAATCTTTTACCCCAGCAAAAATTCCTCATGGCACAATTTGCGCATACATTGTTTGCAGCAATATCAATCATTCCATATACTTCTTTCACATTAATATTATTTTCCTCTACCGACTTTCTAAATGTTTCTCCTATCTCATTAAATACTTCCGATATTTCATTTAGCTTATTTACTATCATTTCATCCTTCTTTAGAGAATAGGCCTTTTCCTTTCTATTTACTGCAATGTCTTCTATATAACCGGATAGAAGCTTATCCATAGCCTTATATGATAATGTAAATATCAATATGGATAAAATCAGTTCTCTTAAATTAATAAAGCTTATTCCATATCCATTTATATAAAAGCTAATTATTCCATTTCCCAATACAAAACCCAGTATGGATCCAATTTTGCCCTGTTCCTTAAATATTCCTGCCAAAAGACCTGCCAATCCATATATGGATAGTATAAAGGGCATTTGTGGTTGGGATACATATGATATTATTCCTAAGGTTATTCCTACAGCACTTCCAACAAAGGCACCTTTTTTGTATGCAGTATATAGAATTATGACAATGCCTATTAAATTTTTTATGCTTATTCCATAAATATTTAATTCATTGAAGCCAGATAATACCAGGGCTAAAGTTATGAATATGCTTATAAGCCTTTCATTGGCACCTAGTCTTTGAAATTTTGCATCTATAGTATAGGAAAATATATAGGTCAATGTAAATACTATTAGTGCTTCAAAGCCAATAATTAAAAAATCATAAAATAGAAATTCCTTAAACAGCATTCCATATAAGGACATAAAAGCTGCAAATATACAAGATGTAATAATTGCAGAAACTATTAAAGAGTATTGTCTCAGCTTTTCTACAAATCTGTAAATAATAGCTAGAATAACAAGTGTTATTATATAATCCATACCAGCTAGTCCATGAATTGAAAGTATACCTAATATAGATGATGCCAGCATGTACATATTAAATTTTCCTGCAAGTATATGGGCTGTTATAAAGGCTATACCAAAGGGTGTTAGTTTGTCCACCAAACTGGCTCTGCTTATTAAAAAGGCTAAAACAACGGGAAGTAGATATCTCCAGTTAAAAGCAAGTACCCTGTTTTGCTTTTTCTCTTTGGAAGATATATATTCTGTATTTAACATTTCCAATCCTCCTCAATTCTCTTTTGAAACATAATAGCAAAACAGAATAAAATAATTTGTCAATCCTTCTTGTATAAATATAAGAATTTTATGACATAAATCAAATAAAAATCCCTTTTTTCCTTTATCTAAAGTAGCCTTACTTTAATTTCATTTGCATAAGAAAATGAGCTTCCAGCCTTCAAAAAATATTTTCCCTTTTAATGTATTTTTTTGTATAAAGCCACCTGTATTCCTTATTCCCAAGTTTTTAGCCTTAACTTAAGTCTTTCCTTTAATTTAAGGGTAAAATAACTTAAAAAATAAAAAAACCGGTAGAACCGGTTTTAAAATTCTATAAGTCCATATTTCGCCCCCTATGCCTATGTCCAAAACCACGTCTGTTTTCTCGCATCTTTAAGGCGTCTTGTTTCTCACTGCTTTCCTTCAAGAATTTAGACAACTTATCCTCGAAGGACATGTATCTTTGTTTTTCGTCATTCCTGCTCCAATCAATTTCTATTGGTTTATTTGATTTTGGTTTAGCTTGTCTAATGGAAAGGCTTATCTTTCCATCTTGAGAAATAGATAGGATTTTTACTTTGACTTTTTGGTCTTTTTTCAAGTAGTCGGCTACCTTTTTAACATAATCATCAGATATTTCAGAGATGTGGACAAGTCCGCTTTGCCCTTCAGGCAACTTAACAAATGCCCCAAAGTCTGTAATACCTGTGATTGTGCCCTCAACTACTTTTCCAACAGTTACGGGCATGAATTAAATACTCCTCCCTAATATAATAATACTATACCTTAAGTATATATTAGAATAGCCTTGATGTCAATAAATTATACTAGTTGGTAGGCTTATTAAATATATTTTTTTCTTTATTTTTGTCTATGTATATAATCTCTCTGGGTTTTACCAATTTAAGCTCATCCCTGGCTACCTTTTCTACAAATTCAAGGGAATCCTTATTTTTAATTTCATTTTGAAGCTCCTCTATATCTTCCTCTAGTTGGGTTATTTCTTCTTCATATTGTTCTTTTGTGCTATTTAGCTCCTTCATCATTAAGCTCTGGCTAATAAGAGTCTTACCCAACCAAAATATAAGCAGCAATAAAATAAAATGACCGAATCTAAATTTTCTTTTTCTTCTTTTCCTTCGCATATTATCACCCTATTAAATTTATTCTACAAAGGTTTTAAAATTCCTCTATTTTTTTTTAGAAATTAATTTCCTATATCTTTTAATTTCTCTAAGAGCTTCCCATGGCACAGCTTTGATTTTTTTTATGCGTCTCATTTTAGGTTTTATCATTTTATTTACCTTAATGAAGGGAAACTTTACAATCCTTATAAGCCATCTTAATGTAAGTATTATACTTTTAAATATGCTTATCATTATGGGATATAAAAGCTTGCTCAATATTTTTAAATAAATAAGGCCTCCCATAAAGGTGCCAAAGAATATATATCCCCTTAATTCTGCCCAGTTACTTTTATTCATTATATAAAAAAATAATAGGGCAATTATCAACCAGAAAAAAATATCTCCAATATCCGTAACAAGCTTCTTAAATCTTGAAAAATACCTGATAACCCTGTATAAATCATATATTAGGCCTATTAATAATCCAGCATAGATGGAGGTTATAAATATATATAGTTGAACCCTTATATTTGCATCCATCATAAACACCCTGTACTATTTAAATATCTTGCCAATTATGTTTCCTTTTTGTCCTGAGATTTTTTCCACATAATTTATTCCGTTTATAACTCCAGAAATTTTTACATTACCATCATCTAAGTTTAATTTATCTACATTAAGATTTTCTCCTTTTATGACCATTCCTCCCTTTATGGTTTTTAATATAATGGTATTGTCATTAAAGCTTTCCACCTGCTCTACTCCTGTAATAGAAGCCCTATTTCTATCTTCAATTAATATATTCTGATTTCTAAATTTTAAATTTTGATCTGCCACCTTCATACACCCCCTATATACTAAATATTTATGAACAAAAAAAGGCTTTTAGAACAAAGCCTTTAATCAATGTATTCATATAATTTTGTTGCATCCTCTTTTTTAACATTATCATCAACACTTAATACCCTAATTTTGATAGTATTTGCAGCAAAATTTACTTTAACTATATCTCCTACCTTAACCACATCACCAGGTTTGGCCAAGCTGTCATTTATAAATACCCTCCCTTGTTCACAGGCCTCCTTGGCAACAGTCCTTCTTTTTATAATCCTTGAATTTTTTAAAAATTTATCTATTCTCAACCTATCATCCTCCATAAAAAAATCAGGTCAATGACCTGATTTTTTACTTGTTAACAGCGTCTTTTAGTCCTTTACCTGCTTTAAATACAGGCGCTTTTGATGCTGGTATTTGGATCACTTCTTCTGGATTCCTTGGATTTCTACCTTCCCTGGCTTTTCTATCTCTTACTTCAAATGTTCCAAATCCTACTAACTGTACCTTTTCCCCTTTAACTAGTGCTTCTTGTACAGATTCCATAAAGGCATTCAAAGCATTTTCTGCATCCTTCTTGGTCATATTAGCTTTCTCTGCCATGCTAGCAACTAATTCAGCTTTATTCATATTAAATTCCTCCTTTAGCTTATTGTTAGTTTTCTCTAATTTGTTTATTCTATATAAATTAGAAAAATCCTTCTATTTATACAATAATTTTGTCAATATTTTAATCTTTATGTAGCTTTGACTTCTCCCACAACTCATCCATTTCTTCCAAGGTCATATCTTCTAACTTTTTACCCATTTTTTTGCTCAACTCTTCCATAATCTCAAATCTATTTATGAATTTATTAACTGTCTTATTCAATGCTACTTCAGGATTTACCTTTAAAAACCTACATACATTAACAACAGCAAATAGTAAATCACCTAATTCCTCTTCTATCTTTCGGCTATCACCACCCTTATCATTAATAGACTCAATAACTTCATAGTACTCTTCCTTTACCTTTTCCAGCGCTCCAGTAATATTATCCCAATCAAATCCAATATCTGCTGCCCTTTCTTGAACCTTATAGCTTCTCATTAAGGAAGGAAGTTTGGGCATATCTTTTAGTATATCTGTAAAGGTATTAATATTCCTATCTTTAAACTTTAACTTATTCCAATTATATACTACTTCATCAGATTTTTCTAGATGTTTATTACCAAAAACATGAGGATGTCTATAAATTAATTTTTTATTAAGGGCAGTAGTAACATCATATATATTAAATTGACCTTCTTCCCTACCTATTTGACAGTGGAAGAGTACCTGAAACAACAAATCTCCCAGCTCTTCAATTAGACTGTCAATATCCTTATTATCAATGGCATCAACAACTTCATAGGCTTCTTCTATTACATTGGCCCTTATAGATTCATGGGTCTGTTCCCTGTCCCAGGGACAGCCTTCTTCGCTTCTTAAAACTTCAGTTATGTCAATACTATCGGCAACATCATAGACTTTTTTAATTATTTTGTCCATTTTTGGTACATATATACTAGTAAGATAGCTAATTTCCCTATTTCTATCCAGTTCATAAAGAGGAATTCTGTATATCTTTTCTTTACCCTTGACAGAAGCGTTGTTTATTAAGTATACCTCATATTCATCCCCATAAACCTCTGAAAGCAATAGCTTTATATCAGAAACAACTCTATTATTATATACTTGGGTAATGATACAGTCAATATTTATATCTATATCCCTTATGGAAAATCTAGTTCCATCCACTATTTTAAGGCCATTTATAGGGTCCCTTTTTACTAATTGCAATATTGGCTCTATAAAGCTCATACCGCCTACAAGCTCTATATTTACATCTTCCATATCTCTTTCAAGTAACATTTCTACAGTCCTTTCCGCCACCATAGGGCTTCCTGGGACTAGATAGTTAATTTCATTATATTCCTTTGAATTATTTATAAGATCCTCCACTATATATTCATAAACATTGTCAAATTCATCTTCCTTTTCATATACATAGTCATAGGATTTATAAGGAATATTATTTTCCTTTAAAAAGCTTACTGTAGGATGCTTCTCTGTTCTTAAATAATTTTTTATGCCGCTTTTAAGTTTTTTAATCACTCCTAAGGTTAAACAATCAACATCCCCTGGGCCTAGACCTAGTATGTTAATCTTACCCATTTTGATTCTCCTTTACTAATTATTTCATCTTTTGATAATGCCAAGCTTAAGAAATAAATCTGCTATTTTATTACCCTTTGGTAATAGGTTGAAATCATCATAAGTTAAAGTTCTTGTTAATAGCAATAGTATACCATAGGCCAAAGCTGCAATTGAAATTGCTGCAATGGTAGATAATCTACTTCCTAATATGGGTTCAGCAACTATATATATGATTTTTGCCACTATAGCCATTCCTATGGTTGATAGGAGGGGTTTTAAAAATATATCCTTTATATTAAACCTTGTCCTTGTATATTTTCTTACACTTATCAGGTCCAATGCTGCTGCTATAAAGTAGGCTACCACCGTACCGATGGCTGCACCCTTGATATTTATACTTGGTATGCCAGTTAATAAGTAGGTTAGGACTACTTTAGCCACTGCACCAAACAGCAGGTTTCTAACAGATATAAAGGGCTTTCCTAATCCTTGCAGTATTGCAGTAAGGGACTGAACTAAGGTTAAAAATATTACGCTAAAGGATAATATGCTAAGTATCCCTCCTGTACTTATTATTATTTCTAAAGGATTTTTATAATATAAGAGATTTATAATAGGTGTTGATAATATAAATAAACCAAATCCACAGGGTAAACCTATTAAAAGGGTAACCCTAATACCCGAATTTGTAATATTTTTTATTTCCCTATACCTACCCTTGGCATTTGCCTCTGATATAGCAGGCACCAAACTTACAGCTAAGGCTTGAGAAAAAACCTGAGGTAAATTTACCAAGGTTTGAGCAAGGCCCGTTAGCTGTCCATATAGGCTATTGGCCTCTAATTCAGTATAGCCAATGCTTTGTAATCTTTTTAAAACCAAAAATGTATCTATGGAATTCATTATAGGCACAATGGCCGCACCTATAGTAATGGGAATTGCTATAGCCAGCAGATCCTTTACTATCTTTCCTACAGACTCTTCCTTATGTATGCTGGTACTTTTAATTTCAGCAGTAATTTCCCTTCTCTTCCTTAAATATATTATAACCATAACTATACTTCCAGCTATTGCACCGATTGAGCCTCCAAAGGAAGCTCCACCTGCTGCTACTGGTATTCCTCTATTTAGTAAAGCCATAGTTAATGCTAATCCCAAAACTACCCTAAAGAACTGCTCAAATATTTGGGATAGGGCTGTAGGCACCATGTACTGCCTTCCTTGGAAAAAACCCCTAAAGGCAGCCATTATTGGCACAAAAAATAAGGCTGGAACTAAAGCTATAAGGGAGTAATAAGCATTTTCATTGCCTAAGGCCCTTACTATAAATCTTCCATTAAAGAAGACAAACATGGATGTAATAACTCCCGTAATAAAAAGTCCAACAAAGGCCACTTTGAATACCTTATGGGCACCTTTGAAATTACCTAGGGCTCTTTTTTCTGACACTAGTTTTGCAATTGCCACTGGAAAACCGGAAGTAGATACAGTTAACAGCAAAACATACAGTGGATAGGCTGTCTGATAGTAACCCATACCTTCAGTTTTTATTATATTGCTTAAGGGTATTCTATAAAATGCACCTAGTATCTTGACTATTACTCCAGCAGCACCTAAAATAGCTGCACCTTTTAGAAAACTATTTCTTGCCATGTCTTTTCCCCCTAAATTTTATTAAAAACCAAACTTATTATATCAAAAATATATTTAACATAGAAAGCCATTATAACATAAATTAGACATATAATTAAAGAAAAGACTATGCTATTCATTAAGTTATATGCATTTTTGCACAACAATATAGCCTACCGGCTTGGTAGGCTAGCTTTCCATTTGCTTGGATAAAAATCCTGCTGCTGTTTCAACTAATTTTATCTCCAATTCACCAATTTTATCTTCTGGATTCTTTGAAACCAACATAACACTTCCAATAGGATCTCCTTGCATTATAATAGGAGCTATTACCTGTGCAGTGTATTCATCGGCACTTTCATCTTCATAGGAAATCTTTATTGGCTTATCTCCGTCCTTTGTAGAAAATACTGTTCTTGATTCCATTACCTTTTCTAGCTCTGGGCTTACCCTTTTTTCAAGATATTCCTTTCTGGATCCTCCTGAAATGGCAATTATATTATCCCTATCTGTTATCATTGCTATGAACTTTGTATTTTCATGTAATGATTCACAGTATTCATTAGCAAATTCATTTAGCTCTCCAATGGGAGAATATTTCTTAAGTATTACTTCCCCTTCTCTATCTGTAAAAATTTCTAAAGGATCTCCTTCTCTAATCCTTAATGTTCTTCTTATTTCTTTAGGTATTACAACCCTTCCTAAATCATCTATACGTCTAACTATTCCAGTAGCTTTCATCATTTCCCTCCTCAAAAGTTATTGTGTCATTATTATTTTACTAATAGGAATTTTTTATACATTTATGGTAATCTTAACTTAAAGTATTTACATTAATTTGACATAAAATATAAGTAACCTTCTTTTATGGAAGGTTACTTTTGTTTTCACGTAAATCCATATATACCTTTACATTTGCTTTTTCCATAAGCCTATTTAATTCCTCATAATATTTCTTATTTTTTAAAGCCTTTTCTGCTTCCTCCTTTAAATCCTCAAAGGAATCAACCCTATCTTCTATTAAGACTATATGGTATCCAAAATCTGTTTTAATTAAATTGCTTACCTCACCTTCTTTTAAGCTAAAGGCTGCCTCTTCAATTTCCTTATATTGTTCTGCCATGGAACCCTTAGTAAAGTACCCTAAATCTCCACCCTTAACAGCAGAATTAGTATCTATGGACATAATTGCAGCAAGGCTTGCAAAATCCTCCCCTGCTTGAAGCCTCCTCAAAACCTCCCTGCCCTCTTCTTCAGTCTTTACCAGTATATGGCTTGCCCTAACCTTTATAAAAACATCCTTGTTCTTTTCATAATAGTCCCTTACCTCATCCTCTGATAAATCTATTTGTTCATAAAAATGCTGGCTATGCCTTTCATACATTAATTCTCTAGCTATGATTTTTCTGAAATCCCCACTGCTAACACCTAAAGAATCCAAATAATCATCATAGTTTTCTTCTCCACCAAGCCTGTTTATATAATTATTCTGTATATATTCATCTATATCTTCTTGGGTAACTGCCATATTTAATTTGTCCAATTCCTTACTTAGTATGTGCTCATGAATAATCTCAAACAGCAATTCTTCCTTTAAAAATTCTTCAATGGTTAAACCTTCTTCCAACTCCTGCTTTAGAAAATCTTCCCCATATTGGCTCACATATATTTTTCTTTTTATTTCAAATTCCCTGTCAAAATCCTCCTCCAGTATTAAATGGCCATCTACTTCAGCAAGTACTCCTTCTTTAGAATTGTTTCCACATGCAGCACATAAAAGCATAATTAACAAAATACATATAATTAGTGCTCTTTTTTTATATTTCAATATAAAACATCCTTCCTTCTAGTATCTTTAATTTATATTTTTTTCTTCCTGGTAAAAACTATTTATTTTCTCAACCACAACCTTTAGTTCACTTAATAGGTTCTTTTTATAAATATAAGTAAAAGATGGGTTTTTGGACAAATCAAATCCAATCCTTTTGCCATATTCACTAGCCATAAAATGTACTAAATTGGGGGAAATAGATTCTAATGTATTGAATTCCAATATAATCTTATTACCAGACTGGCTAATGCTTTTTATATTTAACCTGCTTGCTGTATTTTTAATGTAGGAAATATCCAACAGATTTTCCACTTCCTTAGGGATATCTCCAAATCTGTCAATTAGCTCATCTACCAGCTCCCTATAGTCCTCCATATTTTTTATGACAGCAATTTTTTTATAAACTTCTATTTTTTGTTCTTCATCTTCAATATAGTTCAAAGGTATATATCCATCTACTGAAAGCTCTATACTTGTATCTATGGTCTCTTCTACTTTTTCACCCCTTAGCCTTTTGATAGTTTCATTTAAAAATTTAACATATAGGTCATATCCTATAGCTTCAATATGACCATGCTGTTCTACACCCAATAGATTTCCTGCCCCTCTTATTTCTAAATCCCTCATTGCTATTTTAAATCCTGAGCCGAACTCTGTAAAATCCTTTATTGCCCTAAGCCTTTTTTCTGCCACTTCTGTTAAAACCTTATCCTTTTCATAGGTAAAATATGCATAGGCAACCTTGTTGGTTCTCCCTACTCTACCCCTTAGCTGGTACAGTTGGCTTAGACCCATTTTATCTGCATCATATACTATTATGGTATTTACATTTGGTATATCAAGGCCAGTTTCAATTATGGTGGTACAAACTAATACATTATATTTATTATTTATAAAATCCATCATAACATTTTCCAATTCCTTTTCGCTCATCTGCCCATGGCCAATAGCTATATTTGCCTCAGGAACTAATTTTTTAAGCATGGCTGCTATTTTATCTATATTTTCAACCCTATTGTAGACAAAGTAAACCTGTCCCCCCCTTTCTATTTCCTTAAGGATAGCCTCTCTAATCATAAGCTCATTAAATTCTACTACATAGGTTTCTATTGGATATCTTTCTCCAGGAGGTTCATCTATTAAACTCATATCCCTAATACCAATAAGGGACATATGAAGGGTTCTGGGAATTGGGGTAGCCGAAAGTGTAAGAACATCAACATTTTCCTTTAACTTCTTTAAGGCCTCCTTATGCTTTACACCAAATCTCTGTTCCTCATCTACAATCAGAAGCCCTAAATCCTTAAATTCAATATCCTTTGACAGGAGCCTGTGGGTACCTACTACTATATCCACCAAGCCCTTTTTTAATCCCTCAATAGTAGCTTTCTGCTCCTTTGGCGTCCTAAATCTACTCAACATACCAATATTTACAGGAAAATCGCAAAACCTTTCCTTCATTGTATTGTAGTGCTGCTGGGCTAGTATGGTTGTTGGTACTAAAAAGGCTACCTGTTTTCCGTCCATTATAGCTTTAAATGCAGCCCTTAAGGCTACCTCTGTCTTACCATATCCCACATCACCACAAAGAAGCCTATCCATAGGCTTGGGTTTTTCCATATCTTTTTTGATTTCTTCAATACTCCTAAGCTGGGCATCTGTTTCCTGATAGGGGAATGAATCCTCAAACTGTTTCTGCCAGACAGTATCTTCTGAAAAGGCATAACCCTTTTGGGTTTCCCTTTTAGCATACAATTCCAACAGGTCCTTTGCCATATCTTCAACGGCCTTCTTTGCCCTCTGCTTAGCCTTTGCCCATTCAGAACTTGATAATTTATTAACTTTAGGCCTGGTACCTTCCCCACCTACATATTTTTGAATTAAATTCATTTGGTCTATGGGCACGTATAATTTATCATTTCCCCTATAATTAATAGTTAAATAATCCTTTATAACCCCTTGTATATTTAATTTCTCTATACCGCCATATTGACCTATACCATGATTTTCATGAACAACATAGTCCCCTATCTTTAAATCAGAAAAGCTAAGAACTTCCCCTTTAGATTTTTTCTTTACCCTGCGGCTGTCCTTGGTGCTTTTAAATATCTCCTTATGGCTTATGGCTGCAAATTTTATATCCGGATATTCAAATCCTCTATTAATACTTCCGGGGCTTATAAATATTTGACTTGATTTAATTTCATGCTCATAATCCTCTACATAGCTTGTGACCAAACCCAGATCCATTAATGCAGCTTGAAGACCTTTAGCCCTTTCTTCTGAACCAGCAAATATAATAACCTTATAGCCTCTATACTTATAGTGGTTTAATTCCTCATTTAATAATTCCATATTGTTATGGAAGGACTGCATAGTTTTTGTTGGAAATTTAACAATCTCTGCTGGTTTTAAGTCATTACCTATACTTAATATAGCCGAATTTACAATAGCTATCTTCTCTTCAATTTTCTCCCTTATTTGATCATATTCATATCTTATCTTTTCATGTCCAGAAAGTACTTCTCCTATTTGAAGAAGCTCTGAATATTTAAGTAAAAACTGTTCCTTTGTATTTCTTATCCTTTCTTCAATCCTCTTAGGTTCATCTATAAATACTATAGTATCATTGCTAAAATAATCTAACAGGCTTCCCAGATATTTATCAGGTATATAGGGTATTATCATATCTAAGTTGGAAATAGATACCCTTTCCCTAATTTCTTCAATATATTCCAGAAATTTTTCTTCTAATCTTTCCTTCACCCTGGAGCCTTTATTTAATTTTTTTGTTGCATTTTTTAAGTCCAGGTTTAGATTTTCTATTATAGCTTCCCTGTATTCATCTAATATTAAAACTTCCTTTACAGGTGAAATATAGGCTTGATCTACTAATTCCAAAGATCTTTGGCTTTCTATATCAAAAATTCTTATTGAATCTATTTCATCTCCAAAGAGCTCAATTCTATATGGATTTTGGCTGCTAGGTGGGAAAAAATCAATTATTCCTCCCCTGATACTAAACTGACCTACTGCTTCCACCATATGTTCCCTTTCATAGCCACACTGGATGAACTTGTTGGTTAAGTCATCCACATCTATTGTATCTTCCTTATCTATGCATATAAAATGGCTTCCATATATATCAGGATTCATAATCTTGTTTAACAAGGCTTCTATATGGGCTACAACTATTATTGGTTCACCTTTTATAACCCTTGAAAGAACTTTTAACCTGTTAACCAGCCTTTCAGAGCTAATGGCATCCACCTTATAGAATATTACTTCTCTATTTTCAAACAGCTCAACATTTTCTTCATTAAATTTTTTAATATCTTCATATATTTTTTTGGCCTTCATTTCATCATAGGTTACAATCAATACCGGTTTTTTAACATGCTCATTTATGGCATAATTAATATGCCCTATACTTTCATCTACAATGCCGTAGGTAGCTATAGGACCATTATTAGAATTTATTTTCTCAATTAACTGATTATAGGACTTCCAATTTTTCAGCGGGTCTATTAACATATTTTGCATCTTATCTACTCTCCTTAAACATAGGCCTTAAGCCCAGGAATCTTCCTGGGCTGTTTTTAATTGAATTCATTCATAGCTTTGTCAATGCCATCAGCAATTATGGTTTCAACTGCCAAAGCTGCCTTTTCAATAGCTTCATCTATTTTTTCTCTTTCTTCCTTATCAAATCTACTTAAAACAAAATCTGCCAAATCCTGATTTTCCCTTTTCTTTCCTATGCCAATCTTTACCCTGGGGAAGTTCTCAGATTGAAGATGATATATAATGGATTTAAGACCATTATGGGAACCTGCACTTCCCTTTCTTTTTATCCTTATGGTTGCAAAATCTATATCTATGTCATCAACTATTATTAATATATTCTCAATTGGCATCTTATAGAAGTTATATAGATCAAGCACTGCCATACCACTATTATTCATATATGTTTGGGGTTTTAACAGTATGACCTTTTCACTTCCTATAATACCTTCTCCATAGACAGATTTAAATTTTATTTTATTTAGCCTGATATTATTCCTGTGGGCTAATAGATCTATTGTATCAAAGCCTACATTATGCCTGGTCCCATCATAAGGCCTTCCAGGATTTCCTAATCCCACAATGGCAAACAACCTATCACTCCTCTATTCATCAAACAA
>JAAYHM010000093.1 GCA_012735405.1 Tissierellia bacterium
TCTACTTCTTGTACTACTTTTTCTGTCCTTTCAATTTCTTCTTTCCTTTCTTCCAGCTTTGCAATTTCCCTAGCCTCTCTTTCTAAATCTTCCTCTACTATTATGAAGTCCTCTCCTTCATTTTCTGCTTCTTCCCTTCCAATGTTTAAACTGCCTTTGGATACCATTACAGCTGCTACAGCCACAATACATACACAGATAAATAATATAAAATAAAAACCATCTCTTTCGAAAAATTTATATAACTTTTCCTTCATTCCCCCACCTCCACTAAGTAGTATTGCCAAATTTACCTATTTAATACATGTTAGTCCAAATTTTTTAAATAAAAAAACGGGTATATAACCCGTTAAATATCATCAATCCACAAGCCTAATTCCACCCCGGTATAGTAGTGCCTTAGTATTTCCTCATATGTCTTGCCATTTTTAGCCATTCCATTGGCACCCCACTGGCTCATGCCTACCCCATGGCCATATCCCATGGTTTCTATTTCCACTATATTGGTCTTTGGATTGTAATATATTTTAAAGTTTGTTGAATTGAGCCCAAATAATTCCCTTATCTCCCTTCCATCTACAATATTGCCATCAATAGATATCTTCTTTACCCTTCCACTTTCAGTCTTCTCCACCAACTTTATCTTATCTGCTATATTTTCCCTAGTGACATTGGCTCCAGGAAACTTTTTATTTATCTTATCAACAAACTCATCCCCTGTCATGGTAACAGTAGCCTTGTACCTGGGGGCCTCCTCTTCATACTGGCTTTCAACAGCCTTTAAATAAGGTAGATCCACTGCAAATACATCTATAGCATCCTCTGTCATACCTCCACTGGTGGAATGGTACAGGGCTTCTATTAGCTCCCCTTCATAATAAAGGACCTGCCCCTTGGTAGACTCTACAGCCTCTTCAATTTTACCCCAATATTTTTCTTCCCAGCCCCTGGCATGAATAGAGTTTAATTCTTCCAGGCTTAAATATACCTGACAATGGATGCCTGTACAAAGTGGGGCCTCAGGATGGTCCGGGTGCCCCCTGTCATGCTTTAACATCCTATTTATGGCATAGGTTCTGCTGGCTACAGCCTGGGCCTTTAAGGCTTCTATATGGAATTCAGCCGGCATTTCTGCTGCTACAACCCCTTTTACATATTCCTCTAAATCCAATTCCATTACTTCTTCAGTTTTTATATTATAGACCTTAACCTTTCCATGAAACTCAGGTGCTTCTTCTCTTTTAGGATCAGTCCTGTTTATTTGTCTTTTGTCCTCCTTAGGGACAAAATTAAAGGTCTTAACTATTATGGCCGGGATAAATATAACAATAATTAAAATAATACTTGTATATATGACAATTTTTTTCATCTTTTCCCCCTCTTACCTTTTGTTTACATCAATATAGTATGCTAAAGGGAGAAAAATTATAACAAGTAAAAAGGGTGGCATTTAAGCCACCCTATCTATAGAATGGACTAGCCTAAAGGCTAGTCTCGTGCTTTATATTCGTCTTATTTTAGCTCCCAGTTGGGCAAATTTTTCCTCCATATTTTCATATCCTCTGTCAATATGGTATATATCGCTAATTTCTGTTACACCATCAGAAACTAAGCCTGCCAACACTAAGGCAGCACCTGCCCTTAAGTCTGTTGCCTTGACTGGTGCAGCCATAAGCTGATCTACACCCTGTATTATGGCAGATCTTCCATCAATCTTAATATCAGCTCCCATTCTTTTTAGTTCATCTACATGCATAAATCTATTTTCAAAAACTGTTTCAATTATAATACTTGTCCCCTTAGCAACGCTCATAAGTGCCATAAACTGAGCCTGCATATCTGTTGGAAAGCCAGGATAGGGCAAGGTCTTTATATCCACTGCCTTAGGAGCACCATTTCCAATTACCCTTATCTTATCCTTACTTTCATTTTCAATTACCTGGCAGCCAGCTTCCCTAAGCTTTGCAATAATAGGCTTTATATGGCTGGTAATTACATTTTCAACAACTACATCTCCACCTGTAATAGCAGCAGCTACCATAAAGGTGCCTGCTTCTATCCTGTCTGGAATAACTGAATGGGTAGCTCCTCCAAGCTTATCTACACCCTTTATTCTAATACTGCTGGTACCAGCTCCTTTAATATCTGCACCCAGTTTATTTAAAAAGTTGGCCAGATCCACTATTTCAGGCTCCATAGCCGCATTGTCTATGATGGTTTCTCCTTCTGCCATTACAGCTGCCATCATTATATTTTCAGTGGCTCCAACACTGGGAAAGTCCAGGTATATTCTGTCTCCAACTAATTTATCCGCATAGGCGCCAATATTTCCATGGTTTACATCTATTTTGGCACCTAGGGCCCTAAAACCTTTTAAATGTAAGTCAATAGGCCTGGTTCCAATGGCACAGCCTCCCGGCATAGAAGTTCTTGTTTTGCCTAAGCGGGTCAATAAAGGTCCCATCACTAAAAAAGATGCCCTCATTTTACTCATTAATTCATAGGGCGTTTCATAATTATTAATATCCTTAGAATTAATTTTTATAATTCCCTTATCTAAAATTTCCACTTTTGCTCCCAGGCAGGTTAATACCTCACACATCACTTCAACATCTTTTAATTTAGGAACATCTTCCAAAATTATATCTTCTGTACCTAATAAAGACGCTGCCAAAATGGGCAGTGCCGAATTTTTCGCTCCACTAATCCTTACTGTTCCTCTTAGAGGAGGACTCTTTTCTACTAAAAATTTGCTCATTGTATCCCTCCCTCTTAATATCCAACTGTTATTATAGGTGTCCCAATTAGAATATAAGTATTGTTTTCATACTCATTGTATCTGGCTGCTATATTTAAATTCATCTTCTTGTTGCCAGTGTAAATATATTCTTCAATCAAGGGTGTGAAGGCAGAAATACTCAATATATTTTCTTCCTTATAATCTTCCACTACCTTTCCCCTTAATTCCTTAACAACTTTTAAAAATTCTTTCTCATTCCTAGCAATATCAATCCTACCTTCTACCTTCCCAATTATGCAAGTGGTGACATTCATCATTTTATCATATTGGTCAAATATTTTTTCCACTTTTAATATTATATCATTATTTTGAAGAATTTGTTCATTATTTATTAAATTAATAAAAAGGGAGGTTTCGCCTGGATAGCCCTCTAATTCATAGGAAGAAATATTTATTGTAACAAAATTGCCCAAGTTATCAATCCCTTGTATTGTAAGTTGATTTAAGCCCTCCTCCTTAACCATATCTTCATGACAATCCTGTTGTCCTATTTGTTGACCTACTCCCATCTCCTCTTTCAGTAAATTCCCCAATTGGTATAGTTCCTCTTCACCTAAAAATTTGTCTAACAGCACCCCGCCTAAGGTAATATTGCTTTCTACAAAGCTGGCTCCCATATCCTCTAAAATTCCAGCCATTAAATCCATTTCATTTTCTTTTTTGCTTAAGCCGAAAACAGGAGTTAATAAAACAAGTATGATTCCAATTAATATAAATTTTTTAAAATTTTTCATACCCTGACCTCCATAATATTATTAATGGAAAGGGTATTATAATGAAAATGTAAAGGGGGACAAAACACTTTCATCATAAAAAATACCCTTTCCTATGGTAAAAGTATTGCCAGGAAAGGGTATTTTTTATACCTTTTTGGTTAATTTTTTCATTGTAATTTTTTAAAAAATTTACAATTTATAACCTTAATAATTGTCTTCTTTTAGTCTCTTATTCTTTCAAATTTGAATTCTATTTATACAAAAAAATCCCTTGCCTTTTGATTTTCCATTAATTTTGAAAAGCTAAGGGATTTTTCCTATAGTCTTTATTTATTATCTAACATGCTTAAGAATAATATCCACTATCCTTTCAGAGGCCCTTCCGTCTCCATAGGGATTTACTGCATTGGCCATTTTGTTGTATTCTTCATCATTAGATAATAGCAGGTCCAAAGAACTATATATATCTTCATACCTGGTCCCTACCAGCCTTGCCGTTCCAGCCTCTATTCCTTCCGGCCTTTCTGTTTCTTCCCTTACTACCAGTACTGGCTTTCCAAGGCTTGGTGCCTCCTCCTGCAGACCGCCTGAATCTGTAACCACCAGATGGCACTTGGCCATTAAATTGGTAAAGGGCTCATAATCCAGGGGCTCTATTAGATGAACCTTCCTATTGTTCTCAAATACCCGGCGGGCAATTTCCCTTACCTTTGGATTTAAATGGATTGGAAATACAACAGATACATTATCATATTTTTTTGCTATGTCCCCTACAGCAGCAAATATGTTTTCCATGGGCCTGCCTATATTTTCCCTTCTATGGGAAGTAAGGAGTATTACTCTTTCCCTGCCATAATCAATACTGTTCAAAAGAGGATCATTAAACATAAAATCCTCCTTGACTGCATACTTAAGGGCGTCAATTACAGTATTTCCTGTAATGAATATTTTTTCCTCCGGATACCCTTCCTTAAGCAGGTTGTCCTTGTTGGTTTGAGTAGGTGCAAAATGGAAATCTGCCAGTATACCTGTAAGCTTTCTATTGGCCTCTTCAGGGTAAGGGGAATACAGATTCCCGGACCTTAAGCCTGCCTCCACATGGCCTATTTTTACCCTTTGGTAAAAAGCTGCCAGGGCTCCTGAAAAAACTGTAGTGGTATCCCCTTGGACCAAGAGTATATCCGGTCTTTCCTTTTCGATTACAGCTTCCAAGCCCTGTAGGGCTCTAACAGTTATTTCCGTTAGGGTTTGTCCAGGCTTGAATATGTTTAAATCATAGTGGGGTTCTATTTTAAACAGGTTTAAAACCTGATCCAGCATTTCCCTGTGTTGGGCAGTAACACATATAACATTTTCAATTTCATCTACCTTTTCCATAACCTTTATTATAGGAGCCATCTTTATCCCTTCTGGCCTTGTTCCAAATACTGTCATAACCTTTATCTTCATCTTATTCCTCCTTCTTTGTTCCAAAAAGTAGTCCCATCTTTAAAGCCAATATAAATACTACAACCAGCATAATCAATGAAAATATAACTGCCCTTTTAGTATTGGCCTCAGATATTAAAATGGCACTTATACCAAAGGCTGCACTTATGGCATAAAGTATTAATACAGTTTTCCTTTGGGAATATCCCCTATCCAGCAGTCTGTGGTGAAGATGACCCTTATCTGCCTCTGCAATAGACTTGCCATTCAAGAGCCTTCTGAATATGGCAAAGGTAGTATCAAAGATGGGAACTCCCAGTATAATAATGGGTACTACTACGGCTATTGTTGCTACAGACTTCATTACCCCTTCTATGGAGATGGCTGCCAGCATAAAACCTAAAAAGAGAGCTCCCGTATCTCCCATAAATATTTTAGCCGGGTTGAAATTGTAGGGTAAAAAGCCTAAACAGGCACCAGCCAATATGGCAGACATAAGCATTATAGAAATATAGTTGAATTTGCCTGCCACAGCAAAAAAAGATAGGCTGGCAATTAGGGTTACCCCTGCTGCTAAACCATCCAGGCCATCAATCAGGTTTAGGGTATTTGTTATTCCCACTACCCAAAATATGGTTAAGGGTATGGAAAGCCCATTTAATGGAATCACCGTACCTGCCCTGCCAAAGGGATTGGTAATGGCATCTATTTTTACATCAGCAACTATTAAAACAAGGGCACTGGCTATTTGAAATATTAACTTGCCCTTGGGGCTTAATTCCTTTATATCATCAATAAGGCCGGAAATAAGTATAAGGCTTCCACCTATAAGGATGGAAACTAAGGTTTTGTCTATATTAAGAAAAATTAAAGATGTAATAATAATAGACAAGTAGATTGCCAATCCTCCAATAAGGGGGATAGGCTTTTTATGTACCCTTCTGTTATCCTTAGGTATATCAACAGCCCCAATCCTTATGGCTAACTTTCTTACCAAAGGGGTTAAAATAAGTGATATAAAAACTGCCACTATAAAAGGCAAAAAAACATTTTCCATCTGTTTTCTCTCTCCTTATGATTATAGATATCATCTATAAAATTTTATATTATTATTTACAATTAGTCAATGAAAGACAAGTAAAAATTCAGTTACATTAATCCTTTGGCAGTCCATGAATTTAAAACAACAAAAACAGCTTCTGTAAAATACAGAAGCCTCTTACCCCCTGGTCCCTTTATATATTAACTTTAAATTCTTGTAACAGTTAAGGTCATACAGGTAGCTCCCCCAGTACCTTTTAATGATATTTCCTCTCCTTCATATTCATACACAGTAGCCCCTGCCTCCTCCAGCATTGCCTTTGTCTTGGGATTGCCTGCCAGCATTAAGCATTTTCTTGGTGCCAGGGCCAGTACATTGCAGCCTAAGGTTTCGTATTCATCGTCTGGTACTTCTATCAGTTGAATACCCCTTTTAATTAATAATTGCCTGAAGGTTACAGGCATCAGCTTTGAGTAGACCACTGCCAAATCCTTATCTACCGGGCTAATAATGGAGGTCAGGTGCAGGCACTCATCTGGCCCATTTGCATGAGGAAGATCTACTACAATAAACTCATCTACAAGATCCTTGGTTAATTCCCTAAACTGCCTGATTCCTTCATCATTGGTCCTATAGCTTCTGCCAACTGCCAGGGTCCTTTCATCAAGCCAGGCTACCTCTCCTCCTTCAATGGTACCATTGCCTGTTATTTCTCCCAGAATTGGTATTCCAAGCTCCTGTAAAAACTTTTTGGTGGCCTGAACCTCTCCCCTTCTTTCCTTTTTCCCAAAGTTTAACATTATGGCCCCTTTTGATGTTATCTTGCAGGAATCAAAGGCATAAATTGAATCCAACCCTGCATCTTCATCACAGGGCAAATAGTATACATTGGCTACATGTTCCTTAAGTATCTTTTCAAAGGTCTCATATTCCTTTACCGCCTTTTCATAATCAGGACAACTTGTGTATTTAAATTTCTCCCAGTTCTCATTTAAATACTCCTGGCTAACAAAGGCATCCCTTGCGTGTTTAATGATGACTGTTTCTAATTTTCCCACCATTGATTGACATCCGTATTTCAATGACATAACCTCCTTTGGTATAAAATATAATGTATAAAGTATAAAATATATTGTATACAATATAATATTGTTTTATATAATAACACTAATTTTTAGATTGTTCAATATGTTTTCTCCAAATAATTTCACTTTTTTTATCTGCTATTATCGTATACAATATACAATATAGTTAAGTAAATATTAGAAGGTGATTAAATGAAAATTAAAACCCTGAAGGACTATGTTTATGAATATATTTCAAAGGGAATACAGGAGGGTACCCTCAAACCTAATGATAAACTAAATGAGCAGGAAATTAGTGATAAGCTTGGTATAAGCAGGACCCCCATCAGGGAAGCCTTAATACAGTTAGCCGCAGATGGCCTGCTGGAGTCTATTCCCCATCGTGGATTTAGAGTAAAGCCCCTTTCATTAAAGGAGGTTACAGAACTGTATATAATCATAGGCAACCTGGATTCCCTGGCAGCCAACCTAGCTCTATATAATTTAAGTGAAGAAGATATAAATCAAATGGAAAGCTTAAAGGAAGAAATGGATGAAGCCATAAAAAAAGAAGAGTATGACAGGTATTATAAGCTTCAAATTGAATTCCACGATGTTTATATAAATAAGTGTAACAATAAAGAGCTTATTAGAATACTAAATCA
>JAAYHM010000094.1 GCA_012735405.1 Tissierellia bacterium
GTACTGGTCCATGGTACAGAATGGATATATTCTCCGTCTGTTACTCCTATATCTTCACTGATAAACTTGGCATCTGCATTTTCACATAATTTTATTGCTGTCAATGTTTTGCCTGTACCAGGAGGTGCAAAAATGGCCAGTGATCTTTCACCTATATTAACTGCAGAACAATGTAGTGTAGCATATCCGTTTTCCAGCAATAGGCCAGATGTTAAATCAGATAAAATATAACCTAATGAGTGCAAATTCATAAACCTGTATTTTATATATTTGAAATAATTTTTGTTTACAATTACAGTAATGTCATTACCCCTTATTTCTATAGAATACCTAATCCTTGAATTGAAAATAAACTTTCTATCATAATAAATCTTCTTCTCATTTGCCTTGGCAAAGAAATAATTATACCTATCATATTCTTCAATTCTAAGCCATTTATCAAAAACATCTGCTGTTTTGCTTATATGCAGATTAATTTTAATCTTGCATTTTTCAAATTCAGATTCACTTACCCTCGGTGCTACAGACCCATAAATCCAGCCAAATTTATCTGCATTTGTCTTTACCCCAAGTAAGTCCTTTATATAGACAAAATGCTTCATTGTTCCACCTCATACTTTTTGTAAATTACAGCTATATTAAATAACTAACCTATAAACCTTTATCAATATAGGCTATGAAATCTACTTATTAATACTATGAATCCATAATTAACATTATGAACAGTATTAAAAAATAAGTAAAATTAATTACTTATATTGTATATATCTGTTGTGGACTGTCCCAAAAAATAAAAAGGGCCATTAAAGGCCCTCTTATCTTAGAATTTACTTGTATTTTTCCTTAACATATTTTGCAGCATTTTCACCTGCTAGCCTACCTGATGTATAGGCAAATCCTAGTGTGCCACCTTCAAAATCTACATAGGATTTTCCATACATACCCCCTGCATCTGCTCCTGCCACATACAGACCAGGTATAGGATGTCCATCTTTATCAACGGCTTCTATTTTCTCATTGATTCTTACTCCGCCAAGGGTACCTAAATTACGTGCAACATATTTTACTGCATAGTATGGACCTTCCTTAATTGGAATTAGACGATCTGCCTCTGCAAAGAACATATTGTCTACACCTGTTTCAGCAGCTTCATTATACTGCTTTACACTTTCTATAAAGTTATTGACATCTACATCCATATTTTTAGCCAATTCCTCCAATGTTTCTCCCTTAAATACAACACCTGTTCCCAAGACTGCTTCTAACATTGGAGTATAGTCAATTGGTGTATTTTCCCTTTTAATTAATTCATCTGTATCTGTTGGCATATTAAATTCCATGAAGAATTGACGGTTGCCCTTCCACTGTCCATAGTGTTCCTCTACGGAAACATATCCCTTTTCGGCAATTTGCTTTAGTACACTTGTATCTAAAATTAAATATTCTGTCTGATGAGGCTGCATATGAAGCTGTGCACCATGGATAGCAAAATTAGAGGCCATAGTTTCATCTGAAAAACGCTGTCCCAGTGTATTAACCCTTAAATGGGGATAGAAGGTGAAATCTGTAAGTGCAAAATAATCATAACCTAGAATACCAGCTAATGTTTCAATCTCATCATGGGTAAATGTTTGCCAGAAATAATGAGCTACATCGGTTCCATACTCATCTGCTCCAGCATCCCAAGCCATCCTAATACCGTCTCCAACATTTTGAGTAATTTCACCTAGGGTAAATTTATCCCCAAAAACCTGTCTCATCATTTCCTCATTGCCACCAAATCCTCCAGTAGCTAAAATGACAGCCTTGGCATATATCTCCAGTGTGGTTCCATCTTCTTTTTTAGCTACTACCCCCTTAACATTGCCTTCACTGTCCTTTATAAGCTCTGTGGCAGGAGTTGAAAACATAACTTGTCCACCATTGTTTTTGAAGGATTCAATTAATTTATTTATTGCTACCTTGCCTCCTTCTGCATAGCCATGAAGGGTTGCCGGCATGCCTACGTGAGCAAAACTTCCCCCAGTGCCTGCATCCACTAGATTCAATTTACATCCATTTTCTATTAGCCAATCTACTGTTCTGCCTGATTCTTCAATTATAGTACGAACCAGTATAGAATTCATATAACCATATGAAGCCTCCATGTACCTATCAAATAGCCATTCCTTGTCCACTACCTTACCAGCAGCTTTTTGTAAGGAGCTATCTGCTGCAAATAAACCACCTGCAAAGACACTGGCTCCCATAGGTGCTGCAGTCTTTTCAAGCAGTAGTACACTTACATCCTCTTCACTGGCAGCCAGTGCTGCAGCAGTACCAGCTGCACCAGCACCTACAACAACTATATCATATTCTAATACTTCAACCTTTGGGGGAGTATCATCTGTTTTTCTCTTCAACAAGGCATCTACATCTCCTCCTGCCTGCCTTACACAATCTTCTACTGCCCTTAATATGGCATTACTTGTAAAGGTAGCACCACTTACAACATCTACTCCTATGCTTTGCTCTTCTACAATCTTTTTAGGAATCTCCTCTATTGCTATATCAGCAATACCTAATAAATCGTGATGTTCAATTATCTTTACTTCTTTAATCCTATCAGATGTAAATGTAACTTCAACTATAACTTCTCCATCCCTTCCAATTCCCTTTGCCCTATATGTACCTGCCTTATATTTTACATCACTTTTTGCCCCTATAGATGGCATTAAAGGTGACTGAACAAGGATAATTGCAAATATAATTACCAGGCATAGGAAGGACACAAATAAATCTCTCTTCAAGCTTAATCACTTCCTTTCTTAACTAATTACAATTTATGTTCAAAGCCCTATACATCTATTATATTGATAATATCATGACAATTCAATTATTTCAATATTTTGAATATTGTTAGGCCTAAAAAATATAGCATTGAGAAAACTCAATGCTATATTTTTACACTATATATAATCCTATATACCCCTTATCTTATTTAAAATCATTCTTTGCTCTACTGACGCAACTAACCTTCTAGTATATGCTACAGTGTCTGGATTTACACTAATACTATCTATTCCTTCTTGTACCAGGAATTCAGCAAATTCTGGATATTGGGATGGCCCTTGACCACATATGGATACCGTCTTTCCATGTTTATGTGCAGCCTTAATTAGAGTAGATATAGCCCTTTTAACTGCTTCATTTCTTTCATCAAAATATCCCATATTGTTTAATATTCCAGAATCCCTGTCTGCTCCCATTATAAGTTGTGTCAAGTCATTGCTTCCAATACTAAATCCATCTACTAATTTGGCAAATTCTTCTGCCTGGAATACTACTGCTGGTACTTCTGCCATGATCCAAATCTTAAATCCTTTATCTTGCACTAAGCCTTCTTCTGCCATTATTTCCTTAACCTTTTCAAGCTCCCAGGTAGTCCTTACAAAGGGTAGCATTGCCCAAACATTGTCTAGGCCATATTCTTCCCTTACCTTTCTCATGGCTTTACATTCTAGTCTAAATCCTTCTTCATATTCAGGTGAAATATATCTTGAAACACCTCTCCAACCAATCATTGGGTTTGCTTCTATTGGCTCTACTTCATCTCCGCCTTTTAAGCCTCTAAACTCGTTGGTTCTAAAGTCTGACATTCTAACTACTACTGGTCTTGGATAAATTTCTTGGGCTACAATTGTTATACCTTCCGCTAATTTATCTACCATTAATTTCCCCTGACCTGTTTTTACCAGATACATTGGATGAGCACCAATCATGTTAGTAAATATGAACTCTGTTCTCATTAGCCCAATTCCTTCAAAGGGAAGATTTTTATATCTGCCAATTATATTTGGTTCCCCTAAATTCATATATATTTTAGTTGCAGTGATTGGTGCCAATTGATGTACCAGATCTTCACTTAAAAGGCCTTGTTGTACAGAAATACTACTTCCTGCAGCTCTTGCCTCCTCTTCTTCCTGTAAAACTATACCTTCATAAACTACCCCTCTTTTAGCATCAACTGTAACTTCCATCCCTTCCTTAAGTACAGCAGTTGCTTCTTTTGCACCCACAATACATGGTATTCCCAGCTCCCTGGATACTATTGCAGCATGGCAGGTTCTTCCACCTTCATCAGTTACTACTGCATTGGCCCTTCTCATGGCAGGAACCATATCTGGGTTTGTCATAACAGTTACCAGTATATCTCCCTCTTCTACCCTTGCTATTTCTGAAATGTCATTTATAATTTTAACCCTACCTGTTCCTATACCAGGTGAAGCAGCCAATCCTCTAACTAAAGCCTTCAGCTCTTTAACTTCAACCTTCTTTTCCACTTCCTTCTCTCCTTCCATGGTAGTGATTGGTCTAGACTGTAATATATACAACTCCTTAGTATCCTTATCAAATCCCCATTCTATATCCTGTGGGCTGCCATATACTTTTTCAATCTTCATTCCATATTCAGCTAATTTAAGTACCTCATCTTCCCTTAAGCTTTCTTTATTTACATATTCATATCCAAGATAATCCTTAACATCAATTTCTACAGTTCCTACTCCTTCATCCTTTTTCACAACCATTACAGTTTTTTCAGCAATATGCTTTTCTATTATCTCTTTTGTGGTCTTGTTCACAATAAACTCATCAGGAGTAACTGCTCCTGATACTACTGCTTCTCCTAATCCCCAGCTGGAATTTATCATAATCTCATTAGTATCATTAGTTATAGGGTTTGCAGTAAACATTACACCTGACTTTTCACTATTAACCATCTTCTGTACAACAACGCTTAAGGAAACTTCAAAGTGATTAAAGTTTTGATTTTGTCTATAATAAATGGCTCTTGCTGTCCATAGGGATGCCCA
>JAAYHM010000095.1 GCA_012735405.1 Tissierellia bacterium
AAAAGCTTTGGCCTACAAGCTAAGGCCATAGCTATCATAACACGTTGACGCATACCTCCTGAAAGTTGGTGTGGATACTGTTTAGCAACAGACTCTGGATTTGGTATCTTAACAAGGGATAGCATTTCTACTACTTTTTCTGCTGCTTCCTTTTTATCTAATCCTTGGTGTATAATAAATGGTTCAGATACCTGTCTTTCAATTGTAAATACTGGATTTAGAGAAGTCATTGGCTCTTGAAATATAACGGAAATTTCATTTCCTCTAATATCTCTCATTTCATGCATGGGAACATCTACTAGATTTCTTCCATTAAACAATATTTCACCACTGTGTATATATCCATTGCCATCTAATAGTTTTATTATACTCATTGCTGAAACACTTTTTCCACTACCACTCTCACCTACAACGCCAAGGGTTTTTCCAGCTTCTACTGAATATGATACATCATTTACAGCCTTGACGGTGCCCCTCTTCGTTGTAAAGTAAGTATGCAGGTGTTTAACTTCTAATAGTGCCATTCAATTTTCCCCCTAACGTTCTTGTGATTTTGGATCTATTGCATCACGTAATCCATCACCTATTAAGTTAATACAGATAACACAGGTTCCTAATGCTATAGATGCAAATACCCATCTCCACCAGTAGTTTTGTATTACGATACTGTTGTTTGCACCATATAACATATTGCCCCAAGTAGGATGTGGAGGTTGAACACCAAAACCTAAGAAGGATAGTGTGGATTCTATAAGCATACTGGATGCAAAGCTTAAGGTTGCATTTACAAGTATTACCGATATAACATTTGGTAATATATGCCTAAATACAATCTTATATTTCTTAATACCTAAGGCTCTGGCAGCAGTTACGTACTCTTGCTCCCTAACAGAAAGAACCTGTGCACGAACAAGCCTTTGTAATCCTGGCCATGATAAAAGACCTAATACAACCATTATAAAATAAACCCTTTGTTTAGGATTTAAGGCATTACCAATTAGGGAAGATAGAATCATGGCAAAGGGTAAGAAGGGCAAAGATGCAACCATTTCTGATATTCTCTGAAGCACCATATCCAATCTTCCACCAAAGTAACCTGATAAACTGCCTATAACAACTCCTATTATTGTTGATATGATTACAGCAACAGCACCAATGGTGATGGTTAATCGTCCACCATTTAATAGCCTTGTAAATATATCTCTACCAAGATCATCAGTACCAAATAAATATCCCTTCAAGCCCCAAGTGTGAATATTGCCTTTTTCATCAACTGCATAGTTTTGGTAGAAGTCTGTGAATATCTTTTCAATTTTAGCCCCCTTAACTGATGAGGGCACTGAAGCCTGATTATAATAGTTTCTACCCCAAGCTACAACTTCACCTGATTCAGTTAAGGCTGTGTAATGGGTCCTACCACCTTCTATATCAATAATCTTGCTATCAGTTTCCACTACTTGAGCTTCATTTCCATCATCTGTAGCAGTGGATATGTTACCCCATACAAATACCTTTCCTTCATCGTTAAGGGCAGCTACAGTGGTAGATGTGGCAGCTATATCTATAACATTACCCATATTTTCAGGCATCTTAGTATAGCTGTTATCCATCAGACCAAGATATACTACTTCTCCATCAAAGGTAAGGCCTATTACAGCATCAGCTGTAAGAGCAATCTGCTTGATCTGGCCTTGATATGGATGGAATTCATAATAGTCGTTGTTCATAGCATTACCAAAATAGTGTACATAACCGTCTTCTGTCAGTACTACGGAGTTTTGGTAACCTGCATATATATCCTTAATGGGGCTTGACATATAAATATAATCAGGAATGCTTGTCTGCATTTGCCTGTCGCTACCCCAAGCAAATAGCTTTCCCTCTTCATTTAAAGCCAACACATGGTCAAAACCAGCAGCTACCTTCACTACTTTTCCCATATCCTTTGGTATTTCCTTTTTTACGTCTATTGTCCTTGAAACACGGGTTTTACCCCATACATACACCTTGCCATCTGTATCTACACCTACGGAAAAAGTAGGACCAACATCTATATCCTGTACCTTTCCATCTAATTCCTTGGGATACTTCATAAAGTTAAATCCAGGAGCCACATTCTGCTGGCTGATCTCTGAAAAGGATAAGTCAATTGGCTTTACAAAGGGTCCAAGGGTTACAATTAAAAATATTAAAAGGAATATATAAAAGGCTGTCATTGCCACCTTATTATCTCTAAATTCTCTTATAACGGTACGAAAAGGACTTTGTACCTGCTCCTCTTCAAATATGGATAATTCTTCCTTCTTCCCTCCAAATAGTTTTCCAAAGAGAAGGCGTCCAAAACTTTTTTTATCTTTTTTGTTTTCTTTTACTTTAGTATCTTGATTTGTGCTCATATTTTACCTCCTCCATTACTTATTCACCCTAACACGAGGATCTACTATTCCGTAGCTTATATCTGCAATTAAGTTTCCAAGAACTGCCATTACTATATAGAATAGCTGTATTGCTATAGCTACGTTGTAGTCCTGGTTGTTTAAGGAACTTATATATATTTTTCCCATACCTTCTAATACGAACATACTTTCAGTAACTATGGATCCACTAAATATACTCATAAACCAACCAATAATCAATGTAATTACGGGAAGAAGGGCATTTCTCCATGCATGAGAATAAATAACTACCCTTTCTCTAAGACCTTTTGCTCTTGCAGTTTTTACATAGTCCATACTTAGTGCATCAATCATGGCTGCACGTACATATCTTGTCATTCCAGCTAAGGAACCTATGGTTAAAACTGTAAGTGGTAAGGTTAAGTGCCACATCATATTCTTGAACTCTTGCCAAGGAGTACCAGAGAAGTTTGGTGTTTTCATACCGCTTACTGGGAACCATCTAAGCTTAACTGCAAATAAGTATATAAATAAAAGGGCAATAATAAAAACTGGAAGACTATAGCCTACTATAGTCAACACCTGCACAGTTCTGTCAAATTTTGAATTTTTCCGTACTGCACAGGTAATACCTAAAGGTATGGTAATAGCTAAGACAAAAAATGTTACAAATAGATTTACAGTAACAGTAACCTTTAGAGGAGGTTTTAGAACATCTACTACTGGCTTATTGTATACTTTGGACATGCCTAAATCTCCACGGAGTAGATTGGCTGCCCATTTTGCATATCTAATAACCATAGGATCATCTAAGCCCAGCCTTTTTCTGGCTTGCTCATATCTATATTGATATTCTTCTGGCTTTAGCATGTGCTTCATTGCTTCTACTTCAGCCCTAGCTGGGTCACCTGGTATCATATTAAATAGCAAGAATAATACCACTGTCATTACAGCAAATACAAATAACATATATAATATTCTTTTAGCAATATATTTACCCATCTCATTACCCGCCTTATCCTAATTTTGTTAAGAAATTTATTTATTTAATACATTAATGTAATGAATTTTTGCCTAAAATATGTAGAAATAGGATAT
>JAAYHM010000096.1 GCA_012735405.1 Tissierellia bacterium
AGGAGACAATGCTAAATTCACAATAGAGTTAATCACACCAATAGCTATGGAAGAAGGACTAAGATTTGCTATTCGTGAAGGTGGAAGAACTGTTGGTGCTGGAGTTGTAAGTAAAATACTTGGATAAAACAACTGGGAGGGGACTTAACCAGCCCCCTTCTTTAGTGTTTATTCCTTTAAAAAATGGGAAATAAACTAAAAAAATACTTGAGTTTTTTACAAATTTCATATACACTATATAAGTGTGATTTTTTAAGACATTGCGATGATACAAAAGGTTGCCTTGTACTCAACTTTATAAATAAATAATAATATTTGAATTTCAAATTTATTAATAGTTGGGTCAAGGGGAATTTTTGTTGAGAATGTCCGGTTACAAATCGGGCGACAGGAATTGTCTATTATGGTTGGACCATTTATATAAAAAAACATACAACACACCAGGAAGTGTGTATCGGCAATTCCATGTCGCATGTAAAAAAAAATAACATGCGATAGAAGGAGGGAATTAAATGGCAAACAAAAATAAACAAAAAATTAGAATTAGATTGAAGGCTTATGACCACAAATTGTTGGATTCTTCAGCTCAAAAAATAGTGGATACTGCAAAGAGGACAGGAGCTGATGTTTCAGGTCCAGTACCACTACCAACAGAAAAGGAAATAATTACAATTTTAAGGGCTGTTCATATGTATAAGGATTCAAGAGAGCAGTTTGAACAAAGAACACATAAGAGATTAATAGATATACTTAATCCAAATCAAAAAACAGTAGATGCTCTTATGAAACTAAATTTGCCAGCTGGTGTTGATATTGAGATTAAGCTATAATTTCTTAGTATGATTGCATAATGCAATCCGCTGTAAGAACATAGGAGGTGTAAGAGGAATGAAAAATATTTTAGGTAGAAAAATAGGAATGACTCAAGTTTTTACTGATGATGGAACTGTTATACCAGTTACAGTTGTAGAGGCAGGGCCAGTAACAGTAGTACAAAAGAAAACTGTTGAAAAAGATGGATACAATGCAATCCAAGTTGGATTTGGGGATGTTAGTGAAAGAAAACTAAACAAACCTTTAAAGGGACATTTTGATAAGGCAGAGGTTGAATACAAGAGATTCCTTAGAGAATTTAGAGTAGACAATGTAGAGGATTATGAAATAGGCCAAGAGATAAAAGTTGATGTGTTTGAAGATGGAGATAAGGTAGATGTTACTGGTAGATCAAAAGGTAAGGGAACTCAAGGTGTAATTAAGAGACACAACTTTGGAAGAGGACCTGAATCCCACGGTTCAAAATATCATAGAGGTGGAGGAGCCAGATCAGCAGCTGCCTATCCAGGAAGAGTATTTAAAGGAAGAAAAGGTCCAGGAAGAATGGGTAATGAAAGGGTTACTGTTCAAAACCTTGAAATAGTAAAGGTAGATGCAGATAGAAACCTATTGTTAATAAAAGGTGCAGTGCCAGGACCAAAAGGTGGATTATTGATAATAAGAGAATCTATATACAACAAATAGTAAAGCTCAAGGAAAGGAGGATACGGTATGCCTAAGGTTAATGTTTATAATATGTTAGGTGAACAAGTTGGAGAGTTAGAATTAAGTGAAAATGTATTTGGTGTTGAAATAAACCACGATGCTATCCATGCAGTAGTAAAAAGCCACCTTGCTAATAGAAGACAAGGAACCCATTCAGCTAAAACAAGAGCTGAGGTAAGAGGTGGAGGAAGAAAGCCTTGGAGACAAAAAGGAACAGGAAGGGCTCGTCATGGTAGCATAAGGTCACCTATATGGACTGGTGGTGGAATTACATTTGCACCAAAGCCAAGGGATTATAGCTTAAAGGTGCCTAAGAAGGTTAAAAGACTTGCAATGAAATCTGCACTTACTTCAAAGGTACAAAATAATCAAATGATAGTATTAGATGAATTAAAATTTAATGAACCAAAGACTAAGGAAATGGTAAATGTATTGTCAAATATTAAGGCAGACAAAAAGGCCCTTATAGTTATGGATGAAAAGGACATAAATGTAATTAAATCAGCAAGAAACATTCCAAATGTTGAAACAACATTGGTAAATACACTAAATGTTTATGATATTTTAAAATATGATTCCTTTGTCATAACTAAGGAGGCTGTTAAGAAAGTGGAGGAGGTGTTCGCATAATGAGTACTCCATACGATATAATTATAGAGCCAGTCATTACTGAAGAAAGTATGAATGCAATGGCTGAACGCAAGTACACATTTAAAGTAGATAAAAGAGCTAACAAGTCTGAGATAAAAAAGGCAGTAGAAAAAATATTTGGAGTAAAGGTTAAAAAGGTTAATACCATAAATATGAAAGGCAAAAAGAAGAGAATGGGAATATATGAAGGTAAAAGACCAGATTGGAAAAAAGCAATTGTAACTCTAACTGAAGATTCCAAAGAAATAGAATTCTTTGAAGGTATGTAGTAAAATTTTATGAATAAGGAGGGAATAATAAGTGGGTATTAGAAAATATAAACCAACTTCCCCAGGTATTCGTCAAATGTCTGTTTTAAGATTTGATGAAATCACTAAAAAAGAACCTGAAAAATCATTAGTAGTTACCTTAAAGAAAACTGGAGGAAGGAACTCACAAGGTAGAATAACAGCACGCTTCAGAGGTGGCGGAGCTAAAAGAAAATATAGAATTATAGACTTTAAAAGAGATAAAGATGGAGTACCAGGAAAAGTTGCAGCTATAGAATATGATCCAAACAGAACGGCAAACATAGCCCTTATTCACTATGCAGATGGTGAAAAGAGATATATACTTGCTCCAAACAAATTAAAAGTTGGAGATATAATTGAATCAGGAGAAAATGCTGACATTAAAGTAGGAAATGCTCTTCCACTAAGGAAAATTCCAGTAGGTACAACAATACACAATATTGAACTTATCCCAGGAAAGGGAGGCCAACTTGTAAGGTCTGCTGGAGCTGAAGCACAGCTTATGGGTAAGGAAGGTAAATATGCCCAAATAAGATTACCATCTGGAGAATTTAGATTGGTACTATTAGAATGCCGTGCAACCATAGGTCAAGTAGGAAACCTAGATCATGAAAATGTAACACTAGGAAAAGCAGGTAAATCTAGACATTTAGGTAGAAGACCTTCAGTAAGAGGTAGTGCCATGAACCCTGTAGACCATCCACACGGTGGTGGAGAAGGAAGGGCACCTATTGGTAGACCATCACCTGTAACTCCATGGGGTAAACCTACATTGGGATATAAGACTAGAAAGAAAAACAAAGAAACAGATAAATACATTATAAGAAGGAGAAAGAAATAGCTTATCTTATTAGCTGAAAGGAGGAATATCAATGGGTAGATCCTTGAAAAAAGGGCCATTTTGTGACGAACACCTTCTAAAGAAAATAGAAGAGTTGAATAAGAAGAATGAAAAAAGAGTAATAAAGACATGGTCACGCCGTTCTACCATATTTCCACAAATGGTTGGGCACACCATAGCAGTTCATGATGGTAGAAAGCATGTGCCTGTATATATAACAGAAGATATGGTAGGCCATAAGCTTGGTGAATTTGTTCCCACTAGAACATTTAGAGGACACGCTGATAAGACTGAAAGGTCATCGGGGGTAAGATAAGGTAATTTAAATAGATGATAAAGGAGGGAATTTACATGGAAGCCAGAGCCATAGCTAAGTATGTGCGCATTTCACCATTAAAGGTGAACTATATATGCAAAGAAATAAGAGGTAAGCATGTAGATGAAGCATTAACCATATTAAGATTTACACCAAAAAAAGGCGCAAGAATTTTAGAAAAGGTATTAAATTCAGCTATTGCTAATGCGGAAAATAATTTTAATTTAAATAGAGACAATTTATATGTAAAAGATGCTTTTGCAAATGACGGACCTACTTTTAAAAGATGGAGACCAAAGGCAAGAGGAATGGCTTATCCAATATTAAAGAGAACTAGCCATATAGGAGTAGTAGTAGAGGAAAAAGAGTAGAAAAGGAGGGATAAAATGGGTCAAAAAGTAAACCCACATGGATTAAGAGTCGGGATAATAAAAGATTGGGATTCAAGATGGTATGCGGATAAGGAAAAATTTGGTGAACTATTAATTGAAGACTATAATATCCGTGAGTATATTAAGAAAAAGCTATTTATAGCTGGTATTTCAAAGATTGAAATAGAAAGAGCGGCTAATAGAGTTAAGGTATCAATACACACAGCAAAACCAGGAATGGTTATAGGTAAAGGTGGTTCTGGTGTAGAACAATTAAGAAGCGAACTTGAAAAGCTTACTAAGAAAAATATAATTGTAAATGTAGAAGAAGTAAAGGTACCAGAGCTGGATGCACAATTAGTTGCAGAAAATATTGCGGCACAGCTAGAAAGAAGAATATCCTTTAGAAGAGCTATGAAACAAGCAATTCAAAGAACAATGAGATCAGGAGCTCAAGGTATTAAAACTGCTGTATCTGGCAGACTTGGTGGAGCAGACATGGCAAGAACAGAAGGCTATAGTGAAGGAACAATACCTCTTCAAACTTTAAGAGCTGATATTGATTACGGATTTGCTGAAGCAGACACAACCTATGGAAAACTAGGAGTAAAGGTTTGGATATATAAGGGAGAAGTTCTTCCTACTAAAAAAGTAGAAGAAGAGAAAAAAGGTGAAAATGATTCAAAAAGTAGCTAATAGATAGCTGTAGGAAGGAGGAAGGTAAAAATGTTAATGCCTAAAAGAGTAAAGTATCGTAGAGTTCATAGAGGAAGAATGAAAGGAAAAGCAACTAGAGGAACCAAGCTTGCATATGGTGAATTTGGTCTTCAAGCTCTTGAACCAGCATGGATAACATCTAACCAGATAGAAGCAGCAAGACGTGCTATGACAAGGGCAGTTAGAAGAGGTGGAAACATATGGATTAAGGTATTCCCAGATAAGCCTGTTACTGAAAAACCTGCAGAAACAAGAATGGGTGCCGGTAAAGGTTCACCAGAGTATTGGGTAGCAGTAGTTAAACCTGGCAGAATTCTATTTGAAATGGGAGGAGTATCTGAAGAAGTTGCTAGAGAAGCAATGAGGTTGGCAGCACATAAATTACCTATTAAAACTAAATTCGTGACTCGTGACGATGCGCAAGAAAAGGGTGGTGAAGCTAATGAAGGCTAAAGAAATTCGCCAAATGTCGGATCAAGAGCTGAATTCAAAGTTAATAGATTTAAAAAACGAGTTATTTAACTTACGTTTTCAGTTGGCTACAGGTCAATTGGATAATCCTATGAGAATAAAAGCTGTAAGAAAAGATATTGCTCGTATAAAAACAATTATGAGAGAACGTGAATTAGGTATAAGAAAGGAGGGCTAGCCCTATATGGAAAGGAATAATCGTAAAGTAAGGGTAGGTACAGTTGTAAGTGACAAAATGGATAAAACAATAGTTGTTGCAGTTGAAACATTTGTAACACACCCTTTATATAAAAAGCAAATCAAAAGAACAACAAAGTTTAAAGCTCATGATGAAAACAACGAATGCAAAGTTGGCGATGTAGTACGTATAATGGAAACCAGACCATTGAGCAAAGAAAAGCGTTGGAGATTAGTTGAAATAATAGAAAGGGCAAAATAATCCTTATACCTGGAAAGGAGGGTATTAAATGATACAACAAGAAAGTAGATTAAAAGTTGCTGACAATTCAGGAGCTAGAGAGCTACTAGTTATAAGGGTACTAGGAGGTACTAATAAAAAGTATGCAAATATTGGAGATATAGTGGTTTGTTCTGTTAAAAGTGCAACACCTGGTGGAGTTGTTAAAAAAGGAGATGTTGTAAAGGCTGTTATAGTGAGGACAAAAAAAGGCCTTAGAAGAGAGGACGGCACTTATATTAAATTTGATGATAATGCAGCAGTTATAATAAAAGAAGACAAAAACCCAGTTGGTACTCGTATATTTGGACCTGTAACCAGGGAGTTAAGAAGAGAAAATTTCATGAAAATAATATCCTTAGCACCAGAAGTACTGTAAGAGGAGGTGTAGAATATGCATGTTAAAAAAGGCGATACTGTGATAGTTATTTCCGGCAAGGACAAAGGCAAAACTGGTAAAGTCTTAAGTGTATTACCTAAGGAAAACAAGGTAGTCGTTGAAGGTATAAATATGGTTACAAGACACGTGAAGCCACAGGGACCAAATCAACCTGGTGGAAGAATTACTAGAGAGGCACCATTATATGCATCAAAAGTAATGTATTACTGTGAAAAGGATAAAAAAGGCGTGAGAGTAGGACGTAAAATACTTGAGAATGGCAAAAAGGTTAGAGTATGCAAAAAATGTGGGGAAGTACTGGATTAAAACATGTAGCTGAAAGGAGGTAATAAAATGGCTTCCAGATTAAAGGAAAAATATATAAATGAAGTTATACCAGCTTTAATGGAAAGATTTCAATATAAAAATGTTATGGAAGTACCAAAGCTTGAAAAAATAGTAATAAACATAGGTTTGGGAGAAGCTAAAGACAATCCAAAGGCATTGGAAAGTGCAGTAAATGAATTAAGTTTAATTACAGGACAAAAACCAATAGTTACAAAGGCTAAAAAATCCGTTTCCAATTTTAAAATTCGTCAAGGAATGAATGTTGGAGTAAAGGTTACTTTAAGAGGCGAAAAGATGTATGATTTCTTAGATAAGTTGATGAATATTTCCCTACCAAGGGTAAGGGACTTTAGAGGAGTAAATCCATCAAGCTTTGATGGTAGAGGAAATTACGCTTTAGGAATAAAAGAACAATTAATTTTCCCAGAAATTGATTATGATAAGGTAGACAGCATAAGAGGAATGGATATAGTAATAGTTACAACAGCAGAAACTGATGAAGAAGCCAAAGTATTTTTAGAACTTATGGGTATGCCTTTTAGAAAATAAGAATAAGGGAGGTAAAAATTTTGGCTAAAAAATCAATGATAGCAAAGCAAAAAAGAAAGCCTAAGTTTAGCACTAGAGCATATAATAGGTGCCAAATTTGTGGAAGGCCTCGTGGATATTTAAGAAAGTTCGGAGTATGTCGTATTTGTTTTAGAGAATTAGCATATAAAGGCCAAATACCTGGAGTTAAGAAAGCAAGTTGGTAAGATTAAGGTTTTGAAAGGAGGTAGCCAATTATGATGACAGACCCAATTGCAGATATGTTAACAAGGATAAGAAATGGAAATAGTGTAAAACACGAAACTGTTGATATCCCTGCTTCAAATATAAAGAAGGAAATAGCTCAAATTCTTTTAGATGAAGGTTTTATAAAAAGCTATGATGTAATAGATGATGGAAAGCAAGGGATAATAAGAATAGAATTGAAATATGGTAAAAATGGCGAAAAAGTAATAAGCGGAATTAAAAGAATATCTAAGCCAGGATTAAGGGTTTATGTTAAAAGCGATGAAATTCCAAGAGTTTTAGGTGGGCTTGGGATAGCAATCCTTTCAACATCAAAAGGCATTATGACAGACAAAAAAGCAAGAAAAGAAGGTGTAGGTGGAGAAGTACTCTGCTATGTATGGTAAGCTTGCTAATTTAAAGGAACAGGAGGTGCACTCATGTCAAGGATAGGATTAAAGCCAATTGAAATTCCAAGTGGAGTTGAAGTTAAAATAGATGAAAACAATCTAGTAGAAGTTAAAGGACCAAAAGGTTCATTAAAAGAGAAATTTGATCCAAAATTGGATATTAAAATAGAGGACAATATAATAACAGTTAATCGTCCAGATGAAACTAAAAAATACAGATCATTACATGGATTAACAAGAACACTGATTCAAAATATGATTGTAGGAGTGACTGAAGGTTATTCAAAAACATTGGAAATAGTTGGAACAGGGTATAGGGCACAAAAACAAGGAAAGAAGCTGGTATTAAACCTAGGTTATTCACATCCAATTGAAATGGAAGACCCAGAAGGAATAGAAGTAGAAGTTCCTAGCCAAACACAGATTATAGTAAAAGGAATTGACAAACAATTGGTTGGAAATTATGCTGCTAAAATTAGAGATTTAAGAAAACCAGAACCTTATAAAGGCAAAGGAATCAGATATGCTGATGAAGTAATAAGAAGAAAAGTTGGTAAGGCTGGTAGCTAGAAAGGAGTGAATAGGGATGATAAAGAAATTAAGTAGAAATGAATTGAGGAAAAAAAGACATAGAAGAGTAAGAAAAAAAGTAAATGGAACTCCTGAAAGACCAAGATTAAATATTTATAAGAGCAATAGCCACATATACGCACAAATAATTAATGATGTAGATGGTCATACTTTAGTTGCAGCATCAACTTTAGATAAGGAACTTAGAGGCAAACTAAATTCTACATCAAATAAAGAGGCAGCAAGGCTTGTAGGAGAGCTAATTGGCAAAAGAGCTATTGAAAAAGGAATAGAAAAAGTGGTATTTGATAGAGCAGGCTATATTTATCATGGTAGGGTAAAAGAACTTGCTGAAGGAGCTCGTGAAGCAGGACTTAAATTTTAGAAAAGGAGGGAAATAAATGGAGCGTTCATATATAAATCCTAATGAACTGGACTTAAAAGAAAGAGTCGTTAGTATA
>JAAYHM010000097.1 GCA_012735405.1 Tissierellia bacterium
CCAGGCCTTATAGGTATACCACTGGCTCTGCTGGTAAGTGCCATAGCAGGAGGCCTGTATGCACTACTTCCTGCCATATTAAGGGTTAAGTACAATATAGATGAGGTAATTGTGACTATCATGCTTAACACAGTGGCAGTTTTACTAACTGGTTATCTGGTAAACTATCCCTTTGCTGCTGATGTTGGTAAATTAGGGGCTACTGAAATTATAGGGGAAGGCTACCATCTATCAAGATTAGTTAGGCTTTCAACCCTAAATACCAGTATCTTCCATGTTATTGTAATTACTATTATTATGTACTATCTTTTGGAAAGAACATCTATTGGCTATGAAATAAAAATGGTAGGGCAGAATATGAACTTTTCAAGATATGGCGGAATCAATGTAAAGAGAAGAATGATATTTGCCATGATAGTATCCGGTATCTTGTGTGGAATAGCAGGTGCCTTTGAGGTATTAGGGGTACACTATAGGTTCCTACAGCATATATCACCAGGATATGCCTGGGATGGAATGCTAATTGCACTTATAGTTAAGAACAACCCCCTTGGTGTGGTTTTAATGGCCCTTTTCTTTGGAGCCTTAAAAACAGGATCCATTTCTATGGAAAATGCTACAGGCATTCCTTCAGAGCTTATATCTGTTATACAATCCATTATCATACTCTTTATAGCAGGAGAAGCTGGATTTAAGGACAAGATAAAGGGATATTTTGCAAGGAAGAGGCTAAGCAAAAAGGCAGGTGAGAAAAATGCTTAGGGAGGTTATAAATCTAACCCTGCTTCAGCATACCATAAGGACGGCTACACCTTTGATACTGGCAGCCTTGGGAGGCTTGTTAACCCAACATGCCGGCATACTTAATATTGGTATGGAGGGCATGATCTTATTGGGAGCCTTTTTTGGAATTGTAGGCAGTTATTTCTTTTCTTCCTCCTTAGCTGGAACCCTTTTGGCAGTAGCCATTGGAATTCTGGTAGGACTTTTGTTTGCCTATTTTGTCATAGACTTAAAATCTGATGAATTTATAATAGGTATTGCCATAAATATGCTGGCTGGAGGCTTAACAATATTTTTGCTGAGAAGTATTTTTGGGGTTAAGGGAGCCTTTTCCTCACCGGATATAGTTCCCCTACCCAGGTTTAATATGGGATTTTTGGAAGGTATACCAATTTTGGATACCCTATTAAACAATCATACTGTTTTTGTATATGTAAGCTGGATACTGGTTGTACTGGTATATGTGTATTTATATAAAACCCCCCACGGTATATGGCTAAGGGCAGCAGGAGAATTTCCAGAGGCCCTGGAGACAGCCGGGGTAAGTCCAAGAAAAATGCAGTATATAAGCTCCATACTCTGTGGAATCTTCTGTGGCTTGGCAGGAGTCCATCTGTCCTTAGGATATTTAACCCTATTTACAGAAAACATGAGTGCCAACAGGGGCTTTATAACCCTGGCAGCTATAATATTTGGAAGGGCCCATCCCATAAAGACCTTAATTGCAGCCTTTATGTTTGGCTTCTTTGACGCCCTGGGCATAAGGCTGCAGGTAGTAGGCATACCCTCCCAGTTTACCCAGATGATACCCTATTTAGGAACTATAGTAGTATTGTTTGTAGTGGCTAAAAGCCAGCTGGCAAGGAAGAAAAGGGCTATAGAAGGGGAGGCCCATAATGAATAGGGATGTAGATGCCATTATACTGGGGGGAGGAGTGGCAGGCTACTACTCTGCCAAGGCCTTAAGGCAGGGTGGCAAGGCTGTGGCTTTAATAGAAAGGGATTCCCTAGGAGGGGCTGCCCTCAGATGGGGAGCCTTGCCTGTTAAAAGAGCTCTAGATTTCTTTAAGGAAGGTAAAGGAAGTAAAGAGGAGCTATTTAAGAGCTGGGAAGAGGATTTAAAGAAGCTGGATGGAAGGCTTGAAAATGAAATACTTGACCTGGGCATAGACCTCTACTACGGGGAAGGGGAGCTTATTGATGCCCATACTGTAAAGGTAGGAGATAAACTACTTAAGGGGCAATATATAATTATTGCTACAGGTACAGAGGCCACCAGTATAGAAGGGATACCTGTTGACAGGGAAAGGATAATTACCCATAGGGAGGCCATAAGGCTAAGGGATCTTCCTAAAAGCATGGTAATTCTTGGTGGAAATGTGGAAGGTGTGGAGTTTGCCTCCCTGTATGCAGAATTGGGTGTTGAGGTAACCATTGTGGAAATGGAAGACAATCTCTTATTAGGCTATGATGAGGATCTGGTTTATCCTGTAGAAAAGAGGCTGGTGGATAAAGGGGTGGAGATAATAAAGGGAAAGGCAGCCAGGAAGGCCTGTGTGGAAGATGATAAAGTAAGGGTACTTTTGGAGGATGGAAGCCAGGTTCAAGGGGACAAGGCCCTGGTTACCCTCTTGAGGAGGCCTAATTTCCCCAAGGGTCTGGATAGGTTAAATATAGATACAGATGGGAACAAAATACTTGTAGATGAAAACCTGAGGACTGGGGAGGAAAATATATTTGCCATTGGGGACATAAATGGCATCATGGGCCTGGGAAATGTGGCTATAAACCAAGGTCTGCAGGTGGCTGACCATATACTGAATAAAAGGAAGGTAAAAATGCACTATAACTCCCTGCCCAGGGCAGTCTTTACCTTGCCTGAAATAGCAGGCATAGGCAGACAGGAGGAGGATTTAAAAGGAATTAAGTATAAGGTTGGATACTGTAAATTAAAGGATACCTTCAGGGGCTGGGCCAGGGACATGGAGGAAGGCTTTGTTAAGGTACTGGTAGATGAAGAGGAAAATATACTGGGCATATGGATGGTAGGTAATTTAGTGTCAGAATATATAGGCCTACTCAGTCCCCTTTTTAATGGAAGGTTTACAGTGGAGGATATTAAAAGCAATTTAATCATCCATCCTACTTTAACAGAAGGAATTTTAGAAGCCTTATTAAGTATCTAAGAAGGAGGGTGGTATAGTGAAACAACCCCATATACTGCTAAGGCCTGGAGATGTATCCAGGTATGTAATACTGGCAGGGGATCCTGCAAGGATTTTAAGATTGGCTAAATTTTTGGATTCCTATGAGGAGCTGGCTTATAATAGGGAGTATAGAAGCATTAGGGGAAGCTATAAGGGAGTGGATGTAACTGCTGTATCTACTGGCATAGGGGCTCCTTCTGCTGCCATAGCCATGGAGGAGCTAATAGCCTGTGGAGGCAAATACTTCATAAGAATAGGCAGTGGAGGGGCAGTGCAGCCCTATATAAGGATTGGGGAATTGGTCATATCAACTGGAGCTGTCAGGGAAGATGGTACTTCCAAGATGTATGTAGGGGAAAATTATCCTGCTGTTCCAGATTTGGAGCTGACAAGTAC
>JAAYHM010000098.1 GCA_012735405.1 Tissierellia bacterium
GCACCATTTGGCCCTATAAAACCAACTATTTCATTGTGCTTTACATATAAAGATACATTGTTTAAAACCCTTTTCTTTCCGTAGGTTTTATTTAAACCTTTTACTTCCAATACATATTCATTTGACATTTTTATCACCTCTAATCAGAAGTTACTTCCTGTGTTTCTTGTAAATATATTATCAAAAAATTCTCTCAACATTCTCTCATGGCATTAATAATTAATATTTTTGAAATTTGAAAATAGTTAATTTATCTGCTATTATGAAATTAGCATTATTAGGAGATGAGTTTATGGTAAGGATGCTTGTTGTTGAAGATGATGAGCTTTTGTTAAATACCCTAAAATTTGATTTGGAAGCTGAAGGCTTTGAAATAATTCCTGCCACCTCCTATAAAGATGGGATGGCTAAGGCTAAAAACCATATATATGATTTAGTAATACTTGACATAAACTTACCAGATGGAGATGGATTTAATTTATGTAAGGAAATTAAATCTATTTCTGATGTACCCATAGTATTCCTTACAGCCAGGGACCTAGAAGAAGATGAAATAAGAGGTTTTGACCTAGGGGCTGATGATTATATTACAAAACCCTTTAGCTTGAAGCTGTTAAAGAAAAGAATAAATGCCATATTAAAAAGGGTTGGACTACATAGCAAGCTTGTTAATTATGATGATGGTTTTTTGTCAGTAGACTTTGATACATTTAAGGTATCCATTTTGGATAAGGAAAAAAATCTTACATCAACAGAATTCAACCTTCTAAAGATTTTCATAGAAAGTAAGGGTACCATACTTACAAGGAACTTTCTATTGGAAACCTTGTGGGACCAAAATTTAAAATTTGTCAATGACCATGCCCTTTCTGTTCAGATAAATAGATTAAGGTCTAAAATAGAAGATGACAATCACAAATACATAAAAACCATATATGGTGTAGGCTATCAATGGATAGGTAGATAATGAGGCTTAGGGGTGAAAGTGTGAAAATCCTTTTTGGCTTACTTGTATTATTACTTTTCATTTTAGGTATAAAACTATATATTGGAGAAAAGGAATTAAATCGCTTTGTTGATTTTCATAAAAAAGCTACTGAAACTATTATCTCTGGCAATAAAAATAAGGACTACCCCTTTTTTAAGGATGATAGGCTTCATAGAATGGAAAACCATGTAAAAAGCCTTGAAAAGTACATCCATGAAGAAAAAAACACAATTATTGAAGATAAATTAAGTCTACAGTCTATAATTTCAGATATATCTCATCAAGTAAAAACCCCTATTTCCAATATAAAGATGATAAATGAAATACTCCTTTCTAGGAATTTAGACGAAGAACAATTAAGGAAATTTGTTATCTCCTTGGACAAGGAAGTAGACAAGCTCAATTTCCTTATGCAGTCTATGATTACCATGTCCCTGTTGGAAACAGGTGTAATGAAATTCAACACCAGAGTTCTACCCATATATGATACAATTCTTTCTTCCCTTAATTCAGCCATGTCCTTAATAAATGAAAAGGACATTAGCATAAAAGTTTCCTGCCCAAA
>JAAYHM010000099.1 GCA_012735405.1 Tissierellia bacterium
CTATGTGTCTGCCTATATTACTTTTGAAGAAGACCTGACTATGGAAGAACTTTGGGAGCTAAAGCAAGATTATAATGAGGATGACCCTATTCAGGTTAATATTGTTTGGGTTGCCGTAAGGACATCAGCTAAAGGTGTAAAAGCTGAATATATAACAGGATTTAAAACTGACCTCAATGCTGGGGTAAGGACTAATTATGTACCAGATAAAGAAAAGTATCCACTCTTTCAACTAGGAGACTTGTACCATGAAGAAAATAACAGGGTAATCAGAGCAAAATCATTATTCCCAACAGCCTATGAAACCCACTATAAAAGCCTACTAAAGTATCTAGTAGATAGGGAAGAAGCTGTAAAGGTACTTGAATTTGAAAAAAAATATGAATACTACAAAGCTGCCCTAAACTATATTGAAGAAAATGGTATAAAAACCTTCGGTGTACTAGTCTATGCTGATGCTGAAGACCTTATAAAATTTGTAGAAAATAATCCAGTTAAGACCCTGGTAATACACAAGGTACTGGCTTCAAAACCCTATATTGATTGGTAAAAATAGTTTGATATAGCGTTTTTATGGAAAAATATATTATGAGCTATTCATTGACTTATGAAGGTGATACTATGAAAAGAACAAGTGATTATGAAACCCTATACAGAAAAAATCCTAAAACAGGCCGTATAATTATAGATGTTGCCCTTGATAATTATCTTGATTTCTTCCATGAATGGGATAGTTCTGCCTTTAAAAAACGGGATATGCACCCGGATCTGGCAGAATTCCTTGATTTATGTTCTGAGGAGATACCCTTAAGAAGGAAACTGGAAATTGCCTTTACCTTGGAGGCTGATGAAGTTGATGAGAAAAAGGAAGAACTGATTCGTATAAGCTATAGAAACTATTATAATTCTTTAAAACGTTTTGAGAAGAAAAGACTGGAAAGGTATATTAGATTTTCAACAATTTTACTTTTAATATCCTTTGTACTATTAGCCACCTACGCAACCTTAAGCAAGGCTGGAGAAGGCACCATCATTTCAAATGTTTTTCGTGAAAGCTTGTTAATTGGAGGGTGGGTTTTTGCTTGGGAAACTATACACCTATTATTTATTGACACCCTTGAACCAATCAATAGATATCGTGAAATAAATAGATTTCTGGAAGCAGATATAAGTTTTAAATACAAGGGATTAAAATAGATTAAGGGGATAGATTTTCTACCCCCTTTTATCTGCTGCAGGTATTTTTTTGTCAGAAACAGATGCACCAACCAATGCAATTAATGAGCCTAGTGAAATAGCCCTTAATATAATAATTAGTATATTGATTTTGCTCATCTTTACATCATGGGCATTAATAATATTGTCCAGGGTTTCTGTTGGTATACCCACAAACAAAAGCCCTATTACATTTTCATTTTGATCCTTTATAGGCTTATAGGCAGTATAATAGTTATCACCTAGTATTTCTGCCTCTCCTATGTATAGATCACCTTTTATTACTGTTTCATAGGCATTGTGGTCAGTACCCAAATATGTACCTATGGCCCTTTGGTTATTATCATCCGTAATGTTTGTTGAAATCCTCTTAAAGTCATCTTTAACTCTAACAAATATGGTGGATTTGTCCCCTAAATCCTCCAATATAGAATCTACAACTTCATTTCTGCCCTCTATACTATTGCCCTTGCTGTCAAGCAAGGTTCCATTCCCTAAAGTTAATGTACCGTAAAAACTTTCTATGTATTTCATTGTCAGATTTATGTTATTTTCAACATGTCTTCTTAACAATTGATTTTTGATATTTTCTATATCCTTGGTGCTGTGTGAATATCCCATTAAACCTAAAATTAAACTGGCTAATAAGGACACCATTCCACAGTATGCTATTAACTTTGTCTTACTTATCTTCATAGATTGCCTCCTCCATTTTGTCATTTATTTCTTTATTATTTAACTAGATTTAGGCCCCTTACTTTTCATCTATACCTACAAATACCTTTTTAAATCCAAGCCATGCAAAACATGCTATAGCTGCTATTGTACCAAGTCTTCCACCAATGCCTATATAGGCACTGTTGGCAGCTACAAACAATATCCCTGTCATTAAAGATATTACAGCCATTTCCAAAAGGTTTAGGGCATTTTCAACAGAAATCATTCCTGCATAGGATGCACAGGCTGCAGCCGTTGCCAATAGACCACCCATATTAGGAAAAAAATAAGGAAGCATAAGGCCTGATACCAAGGTTACAATGGCTGACCCAATTACAGAACCCCTCTTTAAAATATTAGATACCAGATAGCTTGTCATACCTGCAACTACTGTTGTTGCCAAAATAATAGCTTCTTCCATGACCTACCTCCTAGCTAAAAATTTTGATTATTGTTCTAGTAATTATTACTGCCAATGCTGCTGTAGTTCCAGCCTTTCCACCTATACCCTCATAAATTTCTGCAGTATTTACAAAGATTAAGGCTACTACTAAACTTACCAGTGCAGCTACTCCCATGGAGGGTATTACTTCCAAGGAGCTCATTCCAATTAAAGATGAGGTATAGGTTATACCTGCCAAATCATTTGGCAAAAATGTGGCAGCCATTACACCTACTAATCCATTGGCAATAACTGCTCCATAACCCATCTGGTGATTTATAAACCAGGTTAGGGTTGCCCCTATGAAGGAACATAATAAAATATACAAAAATCTTCTATTAATCTTCTTACTATTATTCCTCTCTATCAGCCTTCTGTAATGATCCACTAAGCTTACAGCAAAGAAGCAGCCAAATATTACTAATATTTCTGTTTTATAAAAGTTTTCCTCATTAATTGCTGTCGATATTATCAATCCTCCTCCTGTTGCAATAAAAGCCATTAATCCTAGAATTCTTGCACTTTTTTTGCTGAATAGACTCCTTCTCATCTTATCGCTCCCTAATATCATATTTAATCTTTAAGGTTTGTCATACATAATACATACTATAATATTATAACTTATTAGGCAACATGAGACAAATTAGAATAGCCCATATGTTTTGATGGAAGTCCCAGGATCCATCAAAACATATGGGCTATTTTCCCCTTAGTATACTTTTATATTGATTCATTTTCCAATTCAAATATTTCAGGTATCTGGCTATCCAGTTTGTCGTATAATTCTATTACTTCATTAGCTTTGGTACTTATGGCTTCTGTAAAAGTATTGTAATTACCACTAGGACTTATGGCTAAGCTTGTTAATCCGCTATAAGCTGAATACAGGTCCAGTACAAGCAAGGTCGTGGCATTTTTCTAATCCTTCCGGTGGATTTTGTAATTCCCTCATTAGACTATCAACCAACTCCTGATTGGACTTAATACTCTCCACAGTAGCCCTGGTACCAGAATCATTATATAAATTTTCAATGGCTTCATTAAAGTCATCAACCCAAATCTTGTAACCAGTAGAAGTTGTTTTTCTTGTATACTTGTCTGCAGCTGTGTCAAATCTTCTAAAAATAGCATTATGCCAG
>JAAYHM010000016.1 GCA_012735405.1 Tissierellia bacterium
AGCTCAATTAGGATTAGCAGCACAATTTGATAGCGACTTACTAGATCTATAATGCTTGGGACTAGGGGGAATCCTGCTCCCCCTTTCAATAGATTGAGTGGCAATATAATTAATAGAAAGGAGAGATGAGTTTGAAGGTAGGATTTTCTAAAGACGGATTGAGCATAAATGGCAAGAAGTTCCATCCTTTAAATATGCCTTTAAAAAATGTAACCATAGAATCAGATATACCAGCAGAACCACCCAAAGCTGAGGATGTACTATCAGTATTTCAAGTGTCAAATATAAGAAATGCTTCTAGAGAACAAGGAGTAGAAATATTAAAAAGAATGTTAGAGAAAATGGGTTAATAGATAGAACTGCCTCAAAATATTTAATTTTGAGGCAGTTCTTTTTTTGAAATATGAACCATTGTTATTCTATTACATAAGATATATTAGAAAAATAAAATAGGGGGAAATGAGTATGTCAAAAACATCTGTAAAATCTCTACCAGCTACAAGAGATAATACCTATATGGGGGCTAAAATTGCCAATCAAGTAAATACAAATCAGCAATCAAATATGTGTCTTACAGCATATAGTGTAGTTACCCAAAGTTCCTCTACAGTTAATATTAGTTTAGCTTAAGGAGGAGAAAATATGTCAGATATGAAGGTACAAAACAATGATTGGATTAGACTGAGATTTAAAAGGAAATTTAAGGATATACCAGAGGAAATAAGAATTGATATAAATGGCAATGTATATATAGATGGACAACCGTATGATGAAAAGGAGTCCAAATATGAGAACTTAAATGTGGAAGTAGAACACCATAGTAGAATGAGTTCTGGAGAGGAAACCCTAAAGATTATAGAGGAGAGTAAAAAAGCCAAAAAGGGAGAGATGGTCATAATCAGGGATGAAGAAGGGCCTGACAAAAAAGAGCTAACCACAGTTAAATTTTAAGGGGGTTTTTTTATGAAAAATAATGAAACAAAGGAGCGGATAAATAAAATCCACTTGGAAACAAAGGACTATGAAATGGATTTAACAATCAGGAGGCTAAGAAACCCTGCAGAAATATTAGAAAAATTTTACAAACTAAGAGAAAATACTAAATTAAGTGATGAAGAGAAAACTCAAGAAGTGAGGAAGATAATGGAAGAATATTTGAGGTGATTTAAGTGAACAATGTCAAGCACTCTTTGCTGCTAAATCTTTCAAATCAAGCAAATACATTTATGTGTAGGGGGATTACCTTAAGTCAGTATAATGTTGTAACCATATTAGGACTTGAATATTTAAATAGGATAAACAATTTTGAACCAATTCCCATTTCAATTAATGTAGATAAGGATTGGAATTTTTCCATAAATGGCCTTGATGAAAATATAATTTATGATGGAAATATATATGTTTATACAGACAAAAATGTGACAAAAAGTGATGAGTAATTATTAAAGGAGTGATTTTTATTATGGAGGACAACATAAAAAAAGAAGAATTTTTTTCAGAAATCTTAGATGCTGATAGTAAAATATATAATTTCATGATAAATGCATCTAACCAGGCTAATTTAGCCAATAAGCATAATGTCTCTCCAGTTCAGTTTAATTCGGTTTTTGTAGTTATACATCCATATTATATTGAAAGGTTAAATTTTGAAAATTTAGATTTAGATATAAGAATGAATGAAAATGGAAGTATTTCAATAAATAATAAAAATTATAAGTTGATAGAAATAGAGCCTGGAATTAGGGTGTTTGGTATTTATGAAGAAAAAAAGGAGGCCTAATATAGTGAAAAATAGAAAAAGGAAAATAGAAGATATGCTCACACCAGAAGAAAAGAAATTATATCATAAGGTATTGGAGGATATAGCTAAGAATGAGGATTTTTATGCAAGTAGTACTGCTGAAGAGATAACATATCATCTGATAGAAGAATGTGGATTTGATAAAGAAGCGATTTATAAGCTGTTCAAAAAAATTACAAGGATAAATGAGGGGTGAAATAAATGGAATTTAACTTAAGTAGAAGAAATTATAAAATTGATAATGACGAAAAAGAAAAGCCTGCTAACCATAATATAGAAGAAATCACAGAAAATTTCAAACAAGTAGTTGAAGAAGAGCTTGTTAATCAAAATGAAAATGCAAATATTGAGGAAATGGAGAAGAAGGAGGATATTAAGGAAACTAAAGGGACTGAAGTAAAATTACATGAACAAATACATGAATCTAATGACGATAATAAAAAAAATGAAACTAAAATGGAAGAAGAGATGAAAGAACATACAAAAGCTAAAGTTGAAGAATCCCAGGAAGTTATGAGTGCAAAAATAGAATTCAAATCCATGGATAAAGTTAGTAATGAAAAAGAAAAAGAAGAAGATAAAAATAGTGGAGCATTTGAATTTATTAATGAGCTTTTAAAAATATACAAAAAAAGATAAAAATAAAAGCTCTTTTCTCCTTTCAGGAAAAAGAGCTTTATTTAATTTAATTCATGTTTTTATACCTTTTAATATTGTCGTCATTCAAAAATTCATAAGCATTGTTTATTTTTTGGAACATTTCTGTTGCATTGGGAGCCTTGTTTAAATCTGGATGGTATTCTTTTGCCTTTTTTCTATAGGCTAGTTTTATTTGATATTTATCAGCGTCATAGGGGACCCCCAGTATATCACAGCTTTCCTCGTATTTCTTTTTAAAGTCATTTGTGGGACTAGTATATTGATAACCTCCAGACCTATTATATTGTCCTGTATAGTCATAGTAAGAGTCATAAGTTTTCTGTTGATTCTGGTATTCATACCATTGTCTAAACCATTCCTCCCACTCTCTTTGCTGCCTTTCCCATTTCTCCCTTTCTTCTTTTCTTTTCCTTTCTTCTTCCTGTCTCTTGTAATTGTTTACGTATTCAGAAAATGAAGTATATGCCCTCGGTCTATCATAGATTAGACTATTTGCAAGATCGTAAAAGTATTCTTCTATCATGTATTTTATATATTTTAAAAAGGATATAAATTGACTGCCAAGCAGTGGTAGTATAAACAAGAATGTTATAATTAGTAGCACAAAAGGATTAAGCAAAAGATATATACCAAAGGGACCAAAAAGCATAAATAAAAGCAAGCATCCTCCTGCACCAATAAGGGCAATAAAGCCACGTGCAATTCTGCTTAACAAATCAACAAAAAAACCCATTATATTGATAGCCACATCTAAAAATTTAGATATTAGATTAGTAATTGTGTATATAATTTTTCCTAATATTTTCCTTCCACTATTCATTTTAAACTCCTTCTTGCCACATTTTACAACAATGAAATTATACCATATTATTGTTAAATTTAGTAGATTACTTTATTGACAATAAGTTATTTAATAGGTGTTTAGAGAAAAACAGTCAATATTTTATAACAAAATATGGGAACTGTTTATGAATTTATACAAGAATAATAAAAAGTAAAAAAAATCAATACATTTAGAAAAATTTGAATATGTCATAAAATTGTCTAATTTTGTATAATTAAACAAAGAGGTAAATTTTGGTTTATCGTAAGGATTACGTTTGTACGTAGATAATAATATTTGGCTTTGTAAACTAAACATGAAAAAATAGCACAATGTTTTATAGAATTGCTTTAAATTACTTTCAATTTCGCCTTGACGATTATAAAAGTCCGCCTTGAGATTGTCAAGGGTAAAATGAACGC
>JAAYHM010000100.1 GCA_012735405.1 Tissierellia bacterium
AGTATACCTAACTGGGCAAAGGACTATATATATGTAGCCAAACAACTGGGCATAGCAGATGAGGGAGACTACTTCTATCCAAATAGAAATATAACCAATGGAGAAGTAGCCAAGCTCATAGTAGATTTAATTAACTACATGCAGGAGGATTTAAGACATGACTATAGGGAAAACCTGCTTAACAATTGACAATTGTCCACTGGACAAAAGGAGGGATGACTGTGCCAAATAGGAAAAACTATAAAAGGCTGATCCTTTTACTAATCATATCCGTCACCCTGCTATCAATACCAGCCCCTGTACTTGCAGAGGATGAAGACAGCCCCTATGATATATCCTACCTAATGGATATAATGGACATAATTCAAGAAAACTATGTATATGATATTTCTAGGGAAGAACTTATAGAAGGAGCAATAAAGGGGCTCTTTTACAATTTGGACCCCCACAGTGGCTATTATACACAGGAAGAATTTGAAAAATTGCAGGAACAAACATCAGGTGACTTTGTAGGTATTGGAGTATATATCACAGAAAAAGATGGCTATATAGAAATTGTAGAAGTGATGGAAGGAGGGCCAGCCTACGAAAAGGGAATCCAGGCAGGGGATATAATAGTAGAAATAGATGGACAGGATGTAGGGGGACTTACAGTAGAAGAGGTAGTACAGCTTATCAGGGGAAAAGAAGGTAGCTCTGTTAACATTAAGGTAAAAAGGAATAACAAAAACATAAGCTATAAAATAAAAAGGCAGCTGGTGCAAATAAACCCTATAAAATACCAATTTATTGATGATCATATTGCCTATATAAAAATAAGGGAATTTAATGAACATACTACTGAAAATTTAAAGAAGGCTTTAAAGGAAATAGATAAAAAATCTATTACTAATATAATAGTAGATTTAAGAAACAATCCCGGTGGATTACTTATGGAAGTAATTAAAGCCCTAAGGTTTTTTGTCCCTGAAGGGCCCATAGTCCATGTAAAATATAGGGGTGGAATTGTAGAAACCCATTACTCCACCTTGAAGAAGCCCAAATACAATCTAGCAGTACTTATAAATGAAAACTCTGCTTCAGCTTCAGAAATATTTGCAGGGGCAGTACAGGATACAGGTGTTGGGAAGGTAATAGGCACCACATCCTTCGGTAAGGGAACAGTACAGGTTATACTTCCCCTAGCCTATGGAGACGGTATGAAAATAACTGTTGGAGAGTATTTAACCCCCAAGAAAAGAAATATAAACAAGACTGGCATAGTACCGGACATAGTGGTAGAAAACAAGGATACAAAGGATTTGCAGCTTGAAAAGGCTATGGAGTTTTTAAATTCAAGGGGTTAGGCATAAGATAAGTCCATGGATAATAAATCCAATTTGTAATAGAATTGTAATATTATTTCTTGGAATTTATAGTATAATAATTAACACCAAGGGAATTTTTCCCTAAAGTATTGTTACAAATCTATTACAATAGCATTTAACTTATTGACCTAATATTAAGTTGATGCTATAATACCTTATAGATTGCAAATTACATATTTGCACCTATAAAGGTAAAAAATACAATAAAAATTTTAAAAGGAGGGTTTTTTTAAATGAGAAGAAAACTTTCACTACTTTTAGCAGTAGTAATGATTCTAGGAAGCTTC
>JAAYHM010000017.1 GCA_012735405.1 Tissierellia bacterium
AGTAATGTAGATTTTAACGAAAGAATCCTCATGCGATATTTTAGTTACTTTAACCCCTTTTAAATCTAATAATTGTGTGATAAAATTAGATTGCACTTGTGAATAAACCTCCTTTGTATGTTTTTTTTAGCTAATTAACATTTTAGCAGGTTTATTTCACGAGTGCATTTTATTTTTAGAAAAAATAAATGTTAGGGTAAATTATTTTCCACCCCAACATTTATTATAGAACCATAATATATTGATGGGAGGGATGGATAGGATACATTCTTATCCGTCCCTTTAATTTTTAGGCTCTTAGCTTTAATGGAATTATAGTAACAAGATAGATGTCAGTATGATATAATTATTGAAAGTTGTACAGCTAAATCATAAGAAGGAGGGAAGGAGAGCTTGGAAAAGAAATACATATTAGCCCTTGATCAGGGTACCACTAGCTCAAGGGCAATTATATTTAATCATAAGGGAGAAATAGTAAAAATTGCCCAAAAGGAATTTACTCAATACTACCCAAAACCAGGTTGGGTAGAGCATGACCCAATGGAAATATGGGGCTCCCAATCAGGAGTAGCAAGGGAAGTTATAGAAACTGCAGGTATAAGGCCAGAGGAAATAGCAGCCATAGGAATTACAAATCAAAGGGAAACTACGGTAATATGGGACAAAAATACTGGCAGGCCTATATACAATGCGATTGTTTGGCAGTGTAGAAGGACTGCTGCAATATGTGAAGAATTAAAAAGGAGAGGATTAGAAGACTACATAAGAGATAACACTGGCCTTGTAATAGATGCATACTTTTCTGCCACAAAGATTAAATGGATTTTAGACAATGTGGAGGGGGCTAGAGAAAAAGCAGAAAAGGGAGAACTGCTTTTTGGCAATATAGATACCTGGCTTATTTGGAATCTAACTAGAGGAAAGGTTCATGTCACAGATTACTCTAATGCTTCTAGGACCATGCTGTACAATATAAAGGAGCTTAAATGGGATGATAGGCTACTTAAGGAATTAAATATTCCTAAGTCAGTGCTTCCGGAAGTTAAGCCATCCAGCCATGTATATGGATATACAGACCCAGATATATTTGGAGGCTTAAGGATACCAATTGCAGGCGTAGCAGGAGATCAGCAGGCAGCCCTCTTTGGACAGGCCTGTTTTAAAGCAGGAATGGCAAAGAACACCTATGGCACTGGATGCTTCTTACTTATGAATACAGGGGATGAAATGGTAAAATCTAAAAATGGGCTCATAACAACTATTGCCTGGGGTATTGATGGGAAAGTGGAGTATGCTCTTGAAGGAAGTATATTTGTTGCAGGGGCAGTGGTACAATGGTTAAGAGATGAGCTTAAGCTTATACATGATGCAAAGGATAGCGAGTATTTTGCTAAAAAGGTAGAGGATAGTAATGGAGTATATCTAGTACCAGCCTTTACAGGATTAGGAGCACCCTACTGGGATATGGATGCCAGAGGTGTAATAGTAGGCCTTACAAGGGGAGCAAATAAAAACCACATAATAAGAGCTGCCTTAGAATCTATAGCATATCAGACTAGGGATGTACTTGAGGTAATGGAAGAAGACTCTGGTATAAAATTAAAAGAGTTAAGGGTGGATGGTGGAGCAGCAGCTAATAATTTCCTTATGCAGTTCCAGTCAGACATACTAGGAGTACCGATAAAAAGGCCGAATATAATAGAAACAACAGCCTTAGGTGCAGCTTATTTAGCAGGTTTAGCTGTAGGCTTTTGGTCTTGCAGGGAAGAAATATGGGAAAAATGGAATGTAAACCAGTCCTTCGAGCCACAGATGGAAATTGAAAAAAGAGAAAATATATATAAAGGATGGAAGGAGGCAGTTAAGAAGGCTATTTGTGATTAGAACAACAAAAATTTGCCACTTATGTGGCGATTTTTTGTTTCCAAAAATTTCAAATACAGCAATATTAGCCATGAATATTTTGTTCAATTAAATAGAAACTATATTAAACAATATATTTTTGGAGGCTAATATGTATAAAAATAGAATTACAGTATTTATTGTAGTGGTGTTTTTTATTTTTGGATATTCTAATGCTATATATGGAAAGGAATATATTGATACAAAAAAAGGAACTGTTGAAATCCAAATGGAAAACAAGGAAGACAATAGAATTAAAATAGATATACCGGATATTTCCTCACCTGTTACAAATTTACCCTGGGTAAGGGATGAAGATTTTCTAAAGGCTCAAAAAGAGAATAATGCTCATACTCTGATGGCGGCTTTCTGTTCAGTGCTGATAGATCCATTACCAGGAGAGAGTCACAATGTAGAATTAGCTGCAAAATCTGTTAAAGGAATAGTAATTCCTCCAGGAGAGATATTTTCTCAAAATGAATTAATAGGTCCATACACAGGTGAGAGAGGATATAAGATGGGAACTTCCTTTGCTGGAGCCAATTTAGTTCAAACTGAAGGTGGTGGGGTATGTAAAATTGCTACTACCCTGTACAATGTTGCAATACTAGGCGATTTTGAAATTGTAGAAAGACATAACCATTCAATGCCTGTTAACTATGTACCCTATGGACAGGATGCAACTGTGGCCTATGGCTATAAGGACTTTAAATTTAAAAACAACAGGGATTTTCCAATTCTAATATGGTCAGAATTAATAGGCCATAGGCTCTATATAGCCATATATGGCCAAGAGGAGGCTCCAGAGGTGGAATGGGTGCATGAAATATCAAATTTTCATGAATTCCCCATACTTTACAGGACTAATCCAGATCTTGAAGAGGGAGAAGAAAGAGTAGTTATAAAAGGAATAAGGGGAGCTACTGTTAAGTCAAGGGTAATAGTAAGGCACCAGGATGGAACCTATGAAGTTAAGGATTTAGGTACAAGCTTTTACCATCCTTTGCCAAGGGTAATAGAAAGAGGAGAATAATCTATTTTACTAATTCTCTTAGAACTTTTAATATGCACTCATAGGAAAAACCCCTTCTTTGAAGGAAGCCTCCCAGCTTCCTATATATAGCACTTTTGTTATCATTTTTATAGGAATTAATTTTTTTCCTTGCTAACTCTAAGGCTACAGAGTATTCATCATCATAATCTTTTAATACTTTGTTTATTATACTTTCAGGTATGCCTTTCATATATAATTCATATTTTATTCTTTCTGGTCCATATTTATTTATATTGGACTTATCCATTACAAAATTTTTAGCAAAGTTTAAGTCATCTATAAGATTATAGCCTTTTAAGAATTCAACAGTTTTGTCTATTATTTCTTGGCTAAAGCCTTCCTTTTTAAGCTTGTCTACAACTTCCTTTTCAGATCTTTGGCGGTAAGACAAAAACTTTAAGGCCTTATTTTTTGCTTTAAGCTTTTCTTCTTCCAATAGGACTTCTTCTATAAATCTTTTATCAATTTCCATACCCTCATATAGTCCATATTTTAATTGGATTTCCTTTGTAAGGCCAAAGGCAAATTCTCTGTCTATATAGATATTTACCCTTTCAATATTTTTTTGTCCTTCTATTTTGGTAATTTTCACATTATCACCTTATTCTACAAGTTTTCTTATGAATCTGGCAGTTTTTTCAAGTATATTAACTGTAGTTATGTCGTTTCTTCGAGTATCAAAAGAGTGCTCTCCTTTTTTATGGACTAAAAAGTCATATTTTACATTGTATTCTTTAAGTTTCTGAATAAACTTTACACTGGAGCTAAAGGGCACCACCTGGTCTTCCTTGCCATGGACTAATAAACAAGGTATCATGTTTTTACTAAGATAGGTTATGGGAGAATAATACCTGTATATATCCTCTTTTTCTTCAGGATCTGCCTTAAGGGTCTTCTTAGTTGCAAATCTGGAAAAAATAGATTTGTTATCTGCTTTAAATATATCTCTTAAGTCTGATGGGGCATAGTAGGCTACAACTCCTTTAATGCCTTCCATCCTTTCCATGTTTTCTGTTTTGGTATAGTAGGTGGAATAAAGGAGAGACAGGTGGCCTCCGGCAGAAAGCCCCATGAGGACTATTTTATCCTTATCTATAGATAAAGCTTCATGATTTTTTTTAATATATTCCAAGGCATCGGAATAATCTGAAAGAATGTCTTCCATAGTATTTTTATAACCATATCTGTAGTCAATGCTTACAACAGCCAGATTTTTTGATGCTAAATATTTGCACCAGGATACATTATTAGGCTGATTTCTAAAACCTGAAATCCATCCGCCACCATGGCAGAAAAAAACTACAGGGTATTTCATATCATTGGAAGGTAGCCACAAATCCAGCTTAAGACTTTTTTCTCCTATATCTTTGTAAACATAGGTTTTGGGTTCAATGTCCCTATCTACCTCTATGGGAATTTTTGATTTTAGTAACTTATATAGGTATATTATTACTGACAGTATAAAGTAATAAAAGCCCAGACTCAAATCTGCAATGCTTAAAAAAATAAAAATTATTAAATAGTATAGTTTATTTACTATGAAGAAAGATTTTTTTAACTTACTCTTTATCTTTTCCATACTGCTCATTTCTCCAGCGGGTTTTCTAATTTTTCTCTTGTGCGCAATGCTTTTTTCGCTTCCCTTTCATTTATATTTAGCTTATATAGCATATATCTTGCCATAAAGTATCCAAAGGGCAGCCAGTTTACATGGCTTATGGGAAGTATTTTTCTATTGGCCCCTTCCATTTCATTGTATAGTACTTTCCTGGATTCTATGGGTAAGGTAGCATCGAAAAAAGCATCAATAAATGTTACTTTATTCATATCTAGAAGGTGGGCATAGGATATAGGATCTATTTTAAACAAAGGGTGTATTGAATCACTATTTACTATATCCTCAAAGGACATTTGTTTCACCTTTGGAAACTGCTCATCATATATTCTATATAGCTTTTCTTTATTTTCCAGATCATAGCCTGTAACCAAACCCTGCTCAAATAGTTTTCTTGCAAATCTGGTTACGGGAGATTGGTGCAATATTTGAGGCATGTGTCCACCAGTTGTCATAAATAATAAATGGTTTATTCTTTTGTCTAAAATACCTGCTATTGATGATATCATGCCACCTAGACAATAGCCTAGTATTATGTTGTTCTCCTTCCAAACCCCTATTTGTTCTAACAAATCAATAGTACTTAAAGTATCTACAACCCCATGTTGCCAAAATCTATACATGATATTCATATCAGGATAGAGGTAGCTTCTTCCACTAACAGACCCATCTTCTACTCTGGTGTAATTACCAGGTAATATGAGTATGGCACTACTAACTCCAGCATTGGCAAGCTGTGGCCCTAGCCTTAATAAAAATTTAACATTTCTGGAGCCTAGACCATGTAGTATTAAATTTGATGCCCTAACTTCCTTCTTAGGAATAAAAAGGTACACTTCCACCTTTTCCGTCCCAGGAGCACAGTTTTCATAAAGGGAGTCAAACCTGATATAGCTACACCTATAATTTTTCCCTTTAAATATATATCCTGAATTAAATTTAATATTTTTCTTTGGATATTTAAATTCTATTTTCATATTAATTTCCTTTCAACTAAAATTATACTATATTCAAGTAGTAATAAATTGGCTTAGCAAAAATAAAATCCATATATGTGCAGGATAGAATATGTAGAAAAATTTTTTTATATTAGGTCCTCTTTTCCCGTTATACATGAGTATAAAGGGGAGAGAGAATACCTGCATCCATTGTATACTTGGGAAAAATAACAGAGAGACTATAATAAAAACAATGGACATATTTTTCTTTTCATGTTTTAAGTAATGAAATAACATAAATAATATGGTTGCTATGAAAGATCCTTCTGCAATAAATGCAAGAAGGATTAAAGCTATGTACATTATTATATTATTACTATTATTACCCTTTTCTTCTCTTATATAAATAAGAGAAAGATTAACTGCTAAGGTGAAAAATATATTATTTGGGATAAAGGAATCATCTCTAAAAAAAATCCATAGAATTATGCTGCCAACAAACATTATTAGGGAAGAAACATAAAGTCTTTTTATATATTTAACTTTATTACTTGTATGAATATAACTTTCTGTTGCTAAAAAGAAAAAAACAGGGGCTACTAATCTTCCTATCCAACGAAAGTATTCTGGCGTATTTGGGAAAAATTGACCAATGTGATCTACAACCATTAATATAGTCATAATTACTTTTAAAGAAAAAGCATTAAAAACTTGTAAAGTCATATACTTTCCCCCTCAATAGATTATTATTTAATTATATCAGAGAATATGTATTTGCAAAAATTAATTTATACTAGTAGAATAGAAATGTTATAATATATAGAGATGGAATCAGTGAGGGGGAGAAATTTGAAAAGATTCATTGGAGCATTGGGAAAGACAATAGGATATTGGTTTATGTGGTTAGGATTGGCTGCATTAATTTGTCCTTTTTTATTTCCAATTAAAATGTGGCCTCAATTAAAAAATATTTTGGACATAATTGTACTTATTTTACCTATTGGATTTGTAATTAGATTTATATTCATGTTTGAAAGAGAACTTTTTGAAAGATTACTATACTTAGTAAAGGATGTATTCAGTGCAGTAGTATTTGCTGCAATTCCCTGTTTGGCTGTACCCATACCTTATGTTATATATCATAAATCCAGTTATGATTCTATTATTAAGGGATTGCTAATTATTGCAATAGGAATAGTGGGATGCATTCTTATGGATATTGTAATAAAGGATCATAATAAAAAGAAGAGAAGAGCAACGAGAAGAAATTGATGTAGCAAATTAAATTAATATTCTTTTTTTACCTTGTATGAAATTAGATATAATGGTGGATAATACATACGAGGTGATAATGTGAGCAGAAAAAACAAAGAAAGAAAAATAGATAAGAATTTCTTTAAAGCGATGAACTATGAAATAGCAGGAGAATTAGGTTTATTAGACAATGAGGAAATGAAAAAGAACAGCAGGCTTAATAGCAGGCTTAGTGGAAAGAAAGATGATACAATAATAAACCCTAGCTAAAAAGCTAGGGTTTATTTTATACTTTTTACACAAAATTACTTAAGCATTACAACATTAACTTCTTTGATTAGGGCATTAACTGAATCCCCTTCTCTGAATCCACTATTTTCTAGACTATCTCTCGTCATCACGGACGAGATTAATTGGGAACTAGGCCCTCATCCTCCTACTCACATGGTAACCTGGGCCAATAGTCCATCATATTTAATGTCCTTAATTTCACATTTTAAATTATTTATTACACCAACTTCCACCTGAGAAACACCTCCCTTCGTATTATAGTATCTGTTTAGAAAAACAGAGCTATTCTAAATAATATAAAGACATATAATGGAAGAAAATTTAAAATTTTATTTTTAGTTATTTTATATTTGGGGTATACTATAATCGAAACATGGTTTACACAGCAAAAAAACATTAAAAAATTATCAGATAAAAAGCAATAAAAAATTACAATAAAATAAAATTATCTCTTGCAAAATATAAAAAAATATGGTATATTGTATTTCCAGCCAAGAAAACTAACAGTTTTTAAGAAAAACAAAAAAAATAGTTGACAAGGCAAATAAAACATGTTATATTATAATAGTCAGTTGCGAAAAAGCAAGCTGAACCATGAGAACTAAACAGTGTGAGATACTTTGAGTAGGTAAAAAGAGCTAAATCAAACTTTTTAAATGAGAGTTTGATCCTGGCTCAGGACGAACGCTGGCGGCGTGC
>JAAYHM010000018.1 GCA_012735405.1 Tissierellia bacterium
AAAAAAAGAAGATAGCATCTGCTATCTTCTTCTAGGTGCAATATGTATTGCTTTTCCTTCCAAACCATGTACTGCTTCCATAAAGGCTTCTGATAAAGTTGGATGGGCATGGATTGTCCTTGATATTGCCTCTACACCTAAACCATTAGCCATGGCCAAGGCACCTTCATGTATTAAATCATTGGCATGAGGACCAACTATTGTTATTCCAAGTATTTTCTTGTTGTCCTTAGTTGAAAATACTTTTACAAAGCCGTCTTCTTCTCCTAATGACAAGGCTTTCCCATTAGCTACAAACAAGAACTTGCTTGTATTATATTCTATTCCCTTTTCCTTTAATGCTTCCTCTGTTAAACCTACATAAGCTACTTCAGGGAATGAGAATACACAGTTTGGTATTATATCAAAGTTAATATCGGGCTCAAGCCCCATTATTCTTTCCATAACATATATACCTTGATTTGAGGCTGCATGGGCAAGTTGTAAGCCTAAATTGTTTACATCCCCAATGGCATATATGCCTTCCACTGTTGTTTCAAAGTTTTCATCTACCTTTATACCTTCTTTTTCGCTGTATTCTATTCCTAGCTTATCAAGATTTAAGCCTTCAGTGACTGGCCCCCTTCCTGATGCAATTAAAACCTTATCTGCTATAACTTCAATTTCCTTATCCTTGTTCTTGTACCTGGCAATTACTTTAAGTTTGTCCCCTTCTTTTACTATCTCCTTAGCCCTTACATCAACATAAACCTCCATGCCATGCTTTTTAAAAAATAAGGGTAGCCTTCGAGTTATTTCCATATCAACATTTTTCAATATCCTGGATGCAAGTAAGGTTACCTTTGAGCCTAGCTCCTGATATATACTTGCAAACTCAAGACTTATAACTCCGCCACCTATGACAATAAGGCTTTCAGGAATCTCTTCCAGCTCTAGTATATCATCACTAGTTAGGACTCCTTCCTGGTCTACACCTTTTGTTTCTGTCATGGTAACTTTAGAGCCAGTGGCAATTACTATATGGTCCACCTTAATTTCTCGGGTACCACCATCTTCTAATTCAACCAAAACAGTATTCTTATCTTTTAATGTTGCTACACCCTTTATTAATTCAATATTTTTATAAGATGATATAAGCTGCTCAATGCCCTTTACCAGTTTATTGACTACATTATCTTTTCTTTCTTTCATAGCCTTGCCGTCTAGCTGATAATTATCAACTGTTATTCCAAACTCTTTGGCTCTTTTTAGGCTATTCATTACTTCTGCATTTCTAAAATAAGTTTTAGTGGGGATACAGCCTCTATTGAGGCATGTTCCCCCTATTTTATCCTTCTCAATTAGATATATATTTGCTCCTAGTTGGGCACCTCTTATAGCAGCTTCATATCCGCCGGGACCGGCACCAATAACTGCTATGCTTTTTGTCAACTAATTACACCTACCCTTCATATCTTAATACAGGATTTCTAGCTGCCCTTGCTTCATCTGGCCTTCCTATAGGTGTGTTGTGAGGTGCTTCTTTCAGTAGTTCTGGATTTTCTTTTGCTTCTTCTGCTATCTTGATCATTACTTCTGCAAATTCATCTAATGTTTCTATACTTTCTGATTCTGTTGGTTCTGTCATTAGGGCTTCATTAACTATTAATGGGAAGTATATTGTTGGTGGATGATATCCATAATCTAGTAGTCTCTTAGCTACATCTAAGGTTGTTACATCTGATAGGGCTCCCTTTAATCCTGCCATTACAAATTCGTGTTTGTAGATTGTACCTTCTGGTAAATTGTAGTAATCCTTTAGCTTATGTGCTAGATAGTTAGCATTTAATACTGCCATTTCGCTTACTGTCTTAAGTCCGTCTTTACCCATTGCTAAAATGTAAGAATAAGCTCTTACAAGTATTGAGAAATGGCCGTAGAAATCTTTCATTCTGCCAACAGAATGTGGTATATTATAGTTTAGATAATATCTATCTCCATCTTTTTCTACAGTTGGAGTTGGTAGGTAGTCCATTAATATCTTCTTAACTCCTACAGGTCCACTACCAGGTCCTCCACCACCGTGTGGTGTTGAGAAGGTCTTATGAAGATTGAAGTGTACTACGTCAAATCCCATATCTCCTGGTCTTACTTTACCTAATATAGCATTGGCATTAGCACCATCATAGTATAGTAGTCCGCCAGCGTCATGTACTAGTTTTGCAATTTCTACTATATGTCTTTCAAATAATCCTAATGTATTTGGATTTGTAAGCATTAGTCCCGCAACTTCATCATCTAAGGCTGCTTTTAAAGACTCTATATCTACTAGTCCTTCTTCTGTTGACTTAATTTCTATAGTTTGGAAACCAGCCATCATTGCTGATGCAGGGTTAGTACCATGGGCAGAGTCTGGTACAATTATTTTTGTTCTCTTTGTATCTCCTCTATGTTCATGATAGGCCTTAATTAGTGCAAGACCTGTTAACTCTCCATGGGCACCGGCTGCAGGCTGTAGCGTCATTTTATCCATTCCAGATATTTCACATAGGGCTTTATCCAATTCATACATTAACTGAAGTGCACCCTGTACTGTATCCTCAGACTGAAATGGATGTATATTTTGGAATCCATCAAGTCCTGCCATGTCTTCATTTATTTTAGGATTGTATTTCATAGTACAGGAGCCTAATGGATAAAATCCTGTATCTACACCATAGTTCTTGTTAGAAAGGTTAATATAGTGTCTTATTATATCTACTTCACTTAATTCTGGAAGGTCTAACTCTTCATCACTTAGAAATTCTGCTGGAATAAGTTCTTCCAGATTTTTCTCCTCTATGCTTGATTCTGGTAATTTAAAGGCTCTTCTGCCTGGCTTTGATAGTTCAAATATCAATTTATCATATTTTCTCATTCTATCCCCTCCAATACAGAAATCAGTTTATCAATTTCCTCTTTTGTTCTCTTTTCAGTGACAGCATAGAGGATTCCATTTTTATATTGGGGATAATCTTTTTCTAATGCATAACCTCCAAGTATCTTTTCATCCAGTAGTTTCTTGTTTACAGTATCTGCATCTATATCTGAGGTTACTGCAAATTCTTTGAAGAATGGTTTGTTAAATAGTGGTTTAAACTTACCTGATTTAATCATTTCACTGTAAGCATAGTGAGCCATTTGTGTTGATCTTGCAGCTACTTCCCTTAGACCTTGTTTACCAAGAGTAACAAGATATACAGCAGCTGCTAATGTATTTATTCCTTGGTTGGAACAAATATTGGATGTAGCTTTTTCTCTTCTTATATGTTGCTCTCTTGCTTGCAATGTAAGAACAAAAGCTCTCTTACCATTTGCATCTACAGTTTCACCTACAAGTCTACCTGGTAATCTTCTCATATGGGCCTTATTAACTGCTATAAATCCTAGGTAAGGTCCACCGAATTGTAGGGAAATTCCTAAGGATTGGCCTTCTCCAACTACTATATCTGCACCAAGGGAACCTGGTGATTTAAGTATTCCTAAGGATATTGGATCTACGCAGGTTACAAATAGGGTTTTCTTTTGACTGTGGGCTATTTCTTCAATTGCTTTTAAATCCTCTACTATACCAAAGAAGTTAGGGCTTTGTACTATAACTGCCGCAGTCTTATCAGTTACATTTTTCTTTAATTCATCTAAATTTGTAACTCCTTCTGCTTCATCAACTTCAATTACTTCTAGATTTTGTAGATGTGCGTAGGTCTTTAATACTTCTCTATACTGTGGATTAACAGTTTTAGATATTACCAATTGATCCTTTCTTGTTATATTTGTTGCCATAATTGCAGCTTCTGCTATTGCAGTTCCACCATCATAAAGGGATGCATTTGCTACTTCCATTCCTGTTAGTTTGCATATTAAGGTTTGATATTCAAATATATATTGTAATGTACCTTGGCTTACTTCAGGTTGATATGGTGTATAGGAAGTGTAGAATTCACTCCTTGAAGTTATATGCTTTACTACAGAAGGTATATAGTGATCGTAGGCACCTGCCCCTAAAAAACAGGTAAGATCATTAATGGTTAAGTTCTTCTTTGACATGTCTGTCAGGTATTTTCTTACTTCCATCTCTGACATGGATGGTTTTAAATCCAGCTCTCGATCAAATCTTATATCTTCTGGAATGTCGCTAAATAAATGGTCAACCGAATCTATGCCAATGGTCTCCAACATCCTTTTTATGTCTTCTTTAGTGTTTTGGATGTAAGGATACATGGATTAAACCTCCTCATCTAAGAGCTTTTCATACTCGTCAGCAGATAACAACTCATCAAGTTGTGATTTGTCAGCAATTTCAATCTTAGCTATCCAGTTTTCATATGGGTCTTCATTTATTAGACCAGGCTCATCTAGAAGAGCTTCATTTACTTCAACAATCTTACCATCTACTGGCATAAATACATCTGATGCTGCCTTTACAGATTCAACAGCTGCAAATGCATCTTCCTTGCTAAATTCATCATCAACTTCTGGTAATTCTACATATACAATATCTCCTAAGGAATCCTGTGCGAAATCTGTCAAGCCTATATAAGCTTCATCTCCTTCAACCTTTAACCACTCATGATCCTTTGTGTAATATAAATCTTTTAAAACCTTCATACTTTATACCTCCTTAATATTTTTCTTAATTTTTGTTTATCATATATCTTATCTGTTCTTTAAAAATCTTCTGTCTATGATTTTAGCCTTTACTGGCTTATTTCTAATCATTACATCTATTTCATTGCCTAATTGAGCATATTCTGTATCTATTAGGGCATTTCCTATGCTCTTCTTTAGAGTTGGTGACATGTATCCAGTTGTTACATGGCCTATCTTCTTACCATCTTTTTGTACTTCATAGCCATCTCTTGGAATACCTCTTCCTAATAGTTCAAATCCAACAACTTTTCTTTTTAGTCCTTCATTCCATTGTTTAGTCAATGCTTCTTTACCAATAAAATCTTCAGCCTTATCTAGTTTAACAAAGAATTTTAGTCCAGCTTCTAAAGGTGTAATCTCTTCTGATATTTCATTACCATATAGAGGCATTGATGCTTCAAATCTTAAAGTATCTCTAGCACCAAGTCCTGCAGGTTTTAAACCAAATTCTTCTCCTGCTTCTAATATCTTGTTCCAAACTTCTACTGTATCCTCAGCTTTAGTACATACTTCAAAACCGTCTTCTCCTGTATATCCTGTTCTAGATATTAAGCATTCTTTGCCTGCAAAATTTACATTTCTCTTAAAGTGATAATTTCCAATTGTGGATAAATCAAAGTCTGTAAGCTTTTGAAGTATTTTTTCTGCATTTGGACCTTGAACAGCCATTAGTCCAACTTGGTCTGATATGTTTTCAATAATTATGTTGAAATCTTTTTTGTTGTCAATCATCCATTTTATGTCTTTGTCAGTATTAGCTGCATTAATTACTAATAAGTACTCCTCTTCACCAAACTTATAAACTAGTAGGTCATCTACTGCACCACCATCAGGATAGCACATGATTGTATACATAACCTGATCTTCTACTAACTTGGAAATGTCATTTGTTAATAGGTATTGTAAGAAAGCTAATGCATCCTTACCTTTTACCATAACCTCTCCCATATGGGATACGTCAAATATTCCTGCTGCATTTCTAACAGCTTCATGTTCTGGGATAAGGCCTTCATATTGTACTGGAAGGAACCATCCTGCATAATCAACTATTTTTCCTCCGAGCTTAACATGCTCGTCATACAGTGGGGTCTTCTTTGCCACCACTTCATCACTCCTTCCTCTTTTTACTTAAGTTTTTTTTATGTTTTTAAATTTTTGAAACCTGTTAATATTTACATAAGGTTCCCACATGCTGTATATTTAATTATATATAAGAATTGTGATTATTGCAATATCTAGAATGTTAATTAATTATTAACAATATTGCCAGGCTTTCGTAAATCTTTTCCACTTTATCAACATTATCCACAAGCCTCAGTGGATAACTTATGTTAACCAGCTTTTTTTTCAAAGCAAGTTGATAGGCGGCAAACAAAGTACAAGTTAATTTTACCCACATTTTTAACTTTTATTCACAGGATTTATCCACATTATATATTAGTATTCTCCTTGTCTAAAAAATATTTAACTATACCATTGTATATAGCTAAAGCTATCTTTTTTTGATAGTCCTCATCAGCTAATAGCTTCTCTTCAGTAGGGTTTGACAGAAAACCACATTCTACTACTATTGCTGGTATATCTAAATTGTTAATTAAAAATACATCCTCCAATTCCTGTGGTACCCTTTTGTTATCTTTATCTAATACTTCTCTTAATTGATTTTGTATGCTTAAAGCAAGTTTTTGGCTTTCCAGATTATCCTTCCCATAAAAGGTCTGGGCTCCATAATACTTTGACTGTTCAAAGCTATTTAAATGAATAGATATTAATATATCACAATTTCCTCTTTCTATTATTTCTTTCCTATTATGTAAATCTTCTGTTTTCATCTCCTTTAAACTTTTAGACTTTGCTGTATATAAGCCTTCCTCCGTTTCTCTTGTTAGAACTACTTTACCACCATTTTTCACAATTATATCCCTTAATTTTAAGGCTATTTTTAAGTTTATTTCAGCTTCCTCAATACCACTTGGCCCTATGGCCCCAGAATCTATGCCTCCGTGGCCTGGGTCTATACCTATTATTTTGTCTGCTATTAAAATATTCATTGTAGGTACAGCCTTGGAATTTAGATGTAATATGGACAATAGAATGATTAAAATTATCAAAACAGATATAATTAAGTATAAACTTTTTCTCTTAATACATATTACCCTCATGCTAACCTCCTTAAAAATTTCTAATAAGTCTAATAAGAATATATAAATAATCTATTGTCCATATTACAGTTTAATGTACAAATTTTACTCTTGTAATAATAAGAGGAATAACTATAATAAAATAGCAAAAATTAAAAAACGCCAGATTAATAAGTATCTGGCGCTTAATATTTTTATTAGCATGCTTTGTAATTGTAGTAATAATAATT
>JAAYHM010000101.1 GCA_012735405.1 Tissierellia bacterium
CAGATATTGGTTATATCTTGAAGGCAAGAGTATATAGAATAGAAATTGCTCCTGGTATATACATAGTATATACTATGAGGTGGGCAAGTTAATTTATGTGTTTAGCAACATTTGATAATTGACAAGGAATTAAATTTATAAAATCAAAATATTAATTGGCAACTTCAATATAAGTGATAGTACAAATTAATATTATCGATTATTTAATTTATTTAAGAATGGAATTTTGGATATGGTTGATATATGAAAATTTTAAGATAAATTAATAAAATTTATAATTGTTTTTTAAGAAGGGCTGATGATAGTTGTGAATGAGAAAAATGTGAATATTGTTGTAGTAAACGAGCTACCATATAGTGCTGGAATGGTAAGTAAAGGCTTTTGGTTTAAACAGTTTAAAAAGTATAATGAATTGTTAAATAAGGGATACAAGGATGATGAAATAAAAAAGATGCAGGAGGAAGAAAACATACTCCTGGCACCGTCAGCAGCCTATGGAAAGAAGATGATAAATGAAGTATCTAAACGAACTAGAGCATTGCCAAAGGAAATAGTTAATATGTTTAGCAGTTTAACAGTTGCAGACCAAAAAATATTAAACATACTAGGTGTTATGATGACAGATAGATTATTTTTTGAATTTATGTATGAGGTTTATAGGGAAAAAATTATGACAGGTAATATGCAATTAGACAACAGTGACATAAGAGCTTTTTTTGAAAACAAGGCTGGACAAAGTGAAAAGGTAGCAAATTTTACATTACAAACTAAAAAAAGGCTGGTAACAGCTTACAAAACATATTTAAAAGAAGCAAATTTGATTGAGGAAAATGGAAAGGTATTTAATGTTAAAAAACCTGTTTTAGACATAAATTTAGAGAAAAAAATGACAACAAAAGAGCTATATCCTTATTTAAGAATATTTTTGGGGGAATAGGTATGGGGAAAACACTTGATGAAAAATTAAGGGAGATTGAAAAAGTTATAACCAGCGAAGACTTTAGGGAAATGAAAGGGCTTAGCAATGAAATTGCCTATTATATATTTGATTATCCACCCGAGGAAGAATTAAAGGTGAGAAAATATCTAAAAGAGTTAGAGGAAAAATTTGAAACAATACCTCAAGAATTTGAGTTAAAAATATATGATCTATACGATATTATGGTGGACTTTATAGAAGAAGAAAGCTTATTGGATGACTGTATAGAAATGGAAGAAAATCATGGTATGGATTACCTAATTAATTCTGTATATGAGTTACTTAATATGGATAGCAATGACAACTATTTCACTAACTATATAATAGAAAATACTCCTGATAATTCAGTAATATTTATAACAGGTGTAGGAAAAATCTATCCATTTCTAAGGGCTCATGGTGTTCTAAATAAGCTTCTTGAGATATTTGATAAAGTACCCATAGTACTCTTTTATCCAGGAAAGTATGATGGCTTAAATCTTATGCTATTTTCCTTATTTAATGATGAACATTATTACAGAGCACTTCCGCTTATTAGATAGGAGGGGAGATTATGAAGATAAAAGACATGTTTGTAAAGCCCATTGATAGGGATATTCAAGGGGTAATTAAAGTAGGTCAGGATGATAAGGTCAATAAAAAACAAGAGTTGGTAGAATATGTGGTGACTAGAGAATTACGCAGGCATTTTAGGGATTTTTTTACAAACTATAAGAAAGGAATAGTAGGTAAAACAGATAAGGTAGGGGTCTGGATATCAGGTTTCTTTGGTAGTGGTAAATCCCATTTCTTAAAAATACTAGCGTATTTATTGGAAAATGAAGAAGTAGATGGTAAAAGACCCCTGGATTATTTTATAGAGGATGAAAAGATAGGCGATCCAGCAGTTATTGCAGCTATGGAACTTGCATGCAATACTCCTACAGATGTAATACTTTTTAACATAGATTCTAAAAGTAGGACTGCAGGCACTAAAGGAAAAGATTCAATTTTAAATGTCTTTTTAAGGGTTTTCAATGAGAAACTAGGATTTAGTACAGATCCTCATCTAGCAGATTTGGAAAGACAACTTATGGAAGAGGGTAAATATGAAGAATTTCAAACCAGATATGAAGAGATGCACAACTTAAATTGGAAGGAGAATCGCCATAAGTTTAAATTCCATAAGGACAAGGTGGTAAAGACTCTGGTAGATATTGAATTTATGAGTGAAGAAACAGCCAGGGATTGGAGCAGGAGTACAACCAAAGCCTATGAGCTAAGTATAGAAGAATTTGCCCATATGGTTAAAGAATATTTAGACAGTAAGGGTGAAGACCATCATATAGTATTTTTAGTAGATGAGATGGGGCAATACATAGGGGAAAATTCTGATTTAATGCTTAACTTGCAGACCATAACAGAGGATTTAGGGACTATTTGTCAGGGAAGGGCCTGGGTAGTTGTAACCAGCCAGCAGGACCTGGATTCTATAGCAACTAATATTAAAGAATTGGACTTTTCAAAAATTCAGGGCAGATTCGACACTAGACTTAATCTGACATCAGCCAATGTGGATGAAGTAATCAAGCTTCGTATACTAGAAAAAACAGAAACGGCTAAGGAAACTTTAGGCATTCTATATGAAAATAATGAAACCATAATAAAAAATCTACTAGTATTCAACGATGGGGTAGAGAAAAAGCTATATGAAAACAAGGAGGATTTCTGCCAAGTTTATCCCTTCATACCCTATCAATTCAACCTGCTAGGTGGTGTACTTACATCCATTCGCCAACATGGAGCCAGTGGCAAGCACCTTTCAGAAGGGGAGCGTTCCATGCTAGCTTTGTTTAAGGAAAGTGCAGAAAAGCTCATGAATGAAGACGATGGGACATTAGTTCCCTTCCATGTATTTTACGATGGACTGGAAAAGTTCTTAGACCATAACCATGCTGGGGTTATTTCTAGAGCAGCGGAAAATAGGTACATCAATCCAACCCTAGAAGAAGATAATTTCAATGTGAATGTATTAAAAACCCTTTTCTTAATTAAATACTTGACTAAGGAGATAGAACCAAACTTAGAAAATATCACTACCCTTATGGTATCCCATATAAATGAGGATAGGATTGAACTTAAAGAGAGGGTGCAAACTGCCTTAAATATATTAATTCAGCAAAACTTGGTAGAAAAGAATGGAGACTTCTATATTTTCTTAACTGATGAAGAGCAAGAAGTAAATAGGGAGATAAAAAGACAACATATTGAAGCTCAACTTATTACTAGGAAGATAGCAGAGATCATTTACACTGATATCCTGGCAGCAGAAGACAAAATATCTTCAAATAAATTTGGCAGCAGGTATAATTTTGGCTTTAACAGGTTTGTAGATGGGGAGGCCTACGGAGGCAGGGCAAATTTTGAAATTGGAATTGATATCATAACCCCTAGCTCAGAGAAAAATGGCCTAGAGAGCACATTGAGAATGAATAGCCAAAGAGAGAATATAGTCTATGTAGATTTACCACCAGATGGAGCTTTTATAGAGGAAATAAGAACATCCATGCAGATAGGACAATATTTACAGACTTCCTCAACCAGCAAAATCCAAAGTATAGAAAAAATAAAAGAAATAAAGCGGGAAGAAATGAGAGAATACTATGATAGGGGAAAATTGTATTTAGAGGAGGCTTTAAAAGAAGCAAAGTTTTATGTAAATGGGGAGAAGTTAGAGCTTAATAATAAGAATTTTAAATTTAATGTCCAGGAAAGCTTAAGAAGGCTAGTAGAAGTTGTCTACCATAAATTAGACTATATAGACACTCCAGTTGAGCTTTTGGATATAAGGAACTTGTTTAAAAATAAAGATAATAGAAATATACGATTAGGAGAACCTGAGACTCCTAATGCAAATGCCATTAGGGAAGTATTGGATTATATTAAATTAAGGACTAAGACCTACGATAAGATATCTTTAAAAGAAATAAAGGACAAATTTACAAGGGCCCCCTATGGGTTTGTAGATGTTGATGTGGAATGGATTATTGCAAAACTTTTTGTAGATGGAAACATAAGCTTTACTCTAAATGGGGAAACTGTTTCATTATTAAATGAAGATGAAGACCAAATTATAAACTATATAACTAAGAAACAATATGCAGAAAAATTATTAATAGAGGAAAAAGAAGTAGTAGATGAAAGATATATAAGAAGCCTAAAAAACATAGCCTCTACACTGTTCAATAAAGAAATAACTATTGAAGATACAGATATGATGGTGAAGGAGTTTAATGATCTTGCAAATGATATGATAGAAGAATTAGAGGAAATAAAGGCTAATTACAAGGAGGGTAAGTATCCGGGCCAAAGAGTGATTGATGAGGGAATTGAGATAATTAACCATACTAGGGGCATGTCAAAGCCTATGGATGTATTTAAACATTTATACAAGAATGAAGATACTTATTTAGATTTTACAGAAAGATACAGTCCAATTAAATCTTTCTTCGGAGGTAGTCAAAAAGAAATATGGGAAAAAAGCCAGCATTATATATCTATTTATGATGAAAGTAAGTCCTATATATTAAATGAAGAAATAGAAAAAATAGTTGAAGAGATGAAATATATATTAGACATGGCAAGCCCCTATAAACGAATAAAGGATTTACCTGAATTAAATGATAAATTCCTTGATCTATATAATGATATTTTAGATAAAGAACTAGAGCCTGTAGTAAAGGAGATTGAAAAGGCAAAAGAAAGGGTTATGGAAGAGTTAGTAAAGACAGGATTAGTAGATAGATTTGGACATAAATATAGCAATGGCTTCGATGACCTAATTAGAAGGGCTGAAGCTTGCAATAATGTGGCAAGGGTAAATGGCTTTAAAATTGAAGCAGATACTCTAAAGAATAGATATCTTAAGGAAATATCTGAAGCAATAGACATTCCCCCACAACCTCCTACTGAAGATGGCACAGAAGAAGAAACTCCACCTGTAGTTAGACCAGTCAAAAGGCGTAAATATGTAAGTATAAAGGATATCAATCCCTTTAGTTGGTGGCGTATAGAAAATAAAGAAGACATAGATAGGTACTTACAAGAGCTAAGAGAAAGATTGGAAAAGGAAATGGAAGAAAATACCATTTTAAATATTGAGTTTTAGGAGGGCAATAAATGGATAAGACAGCACTTAAGAACTTTGCCATATATGCTAGGGAAAAACTTATAAAAGATATACAAGACAAAGCTAGATTAATAGGAATAACAGAAGAGGGTATTAAAGACCCTCTTCCTCAATCTACTGATGATTTGAAAATATTCCATATAGGTGAAAGGGATACATATAAAATAAGTGGTGATGATGTAAGAAAATATGAAAAACTGGTAAAAGAGTTAAGAAAGAGGGAAAAGGAATCAGACTACAAAACAGCCTACAAAACCCTAATAGAAGAAGTAGCCTATACCTGGTTCAATAGAATAACAGCTATAAGATTTATGGAAGTAAACAACTATATGCCTGACAGGATGAGGGTATTATCATCAGGCAGAAAAGGAGTTAGAGAACCAGAATTTATTACTTATTATAGAGATACAGATATAGGAATAACAGAGGAAGAATTTAAAAGACTAGATGAACTAAAACTGGATGGCAGCAAGGAAGCCATGGATGAGATGTTTCAGTTTATGTTTATAAAACAGTGCAATGCCTTAAATGATTACTTACCAGAACTATTTGAAAAAACCGATGACTATGCAGAATTACTTCTAACCATATCCTACACCGATCCAGAGGGAGTAGTGTATAAGCTAATTGAAGACTTAGGAGAAGA
>JAAYHM010000019.1 GCA_012735405.1 Tissierellia bacterium
CCAGTTATACTTCAGGCCAGCCAGGGTGCCATAAAATACGCAGGTATTGAATACATAACAGCCCTTGCTAAGGTGGCAGCCAGCAAGGTAAAGGTACCTGTGGCAATTCATCTGGATCATGGTACAGACTTTGAACAAATAATGCTATGTATAAGACATGGATTTACATCTGTGATGATAGATGGTTCAAAATATGAGCTTAAGAAGAATATTGAAATTACAAGGAAGGTAGTGGAAGTTGCCCATGCAGTAGGGGTTTCAGTAGAGGCAGAATTAGGGAAAATTGGCGGTACAGAAGATGACATAACTGTTGATGAAAGGGAAGCCACCTTTACAGACCCGGAGGAAGCTAAGATTTTTGTTGATGAAACAAATGTTGATTCACTGGCAATAGCTGTAGGTACAGCCCACGGAGTGTATAAGGGAGAACCAAAGCTTGATTTTGATAGAATCAAGGCCATAAAGGATAAGCTAGGAATTCCTTTAGTGCTACATGGTTCCAGCGGTGTACCTGCCGATGCAATTGAAAAGGCAGTAAGCTTAGGAATTAACAAGATAAACATTGATACAGATTTAAGAATCGCCTTTACACAGGCCATGAAGGATTATCATAAGGAGCATCCTGACAATATAGACCCAAGAAAGGTATTAGGCCCAGCAAGAGCAGCTATGAAGGAAGTTATAAAGGAAAAAATAGCCCTATTTGGTTCAGCAGGAAAAGCTTAATCCAATTGACAATGGACATTTAATAGTGGATAATTGATAGTTTGTGGTAATTATCACCTGTCCATTGATTAGAAAGGAGATATATAATGAAACTATTCATCGATACAGCTAATATAGATGAAATAAGGGAAGTAAACGAATGGGGAGTAATATCTGGAGTAACTACCAATCCTTCTTTGATTGCCAAGGAAGGAAGAGACTTTAAAGAGGTAATTCATGAGATTGTGTCCATTGTAGATGGGCCTGTAAGTGCAGAAGTCATATCCACAGATAAGGATGGAATGATTGAGGAGGCAAGGGAGTTAGCCAAAATTCATCCAAATATAGTGGTTAAGATTCCAATGACCAGGGAAGGCTTGAAGGCTGTAAAGGTATTGTCTAAAGAGGGAATCAAAACCAATGTTACACTTATATTTTCTGCAAATCAGGCTCTACTTGCTGCAAAGGCAGGAGCAACCTATGTAAGCCCCTTTATAGGTAGGCTTGATGATATAAGCAATGAAGGTATAGGCATTATATATGACATTGTGGAAATATTTGATATACATGGAATAGATGCTGAAATAATAGCTGCAAGTATAAGACATCCAATACATGTATTAGAAGCTGCAAAGGCCGGTGCCCATATAGCCACCATACCATATAAGGTATTTACCCAAATGGTAAACCACCCTCTAACAGATATTGGCATAGAAAGGTTTCTAAAAGACTGGGAAGGACTGAATAAGTAACTATTACAATGGGCTCTGCCATCCTGAACTTTCTCTACTGTCATTCTGAACTTCCTCGGCTGTCATCCTGAACGAAGTGAAGAATCTCAACAAGACAAGGCACGATTCCCTGGCTTATTTCTCATTATCCTATCTTGTACCATAAACATACTTACAAAAAAGGAGCCTTCACCCTAATATTTGTATCAATCTCGCCACTAAAGAAAAAATCCTTTAGGTTGCAGCTAAAAAAAGGGGCTTGCAACCTATATTTATTTTATGAAAGCTTACTCCTTTCTTTACTTTTTCAATTTTTTGTCTATAATAAAGTTAGAAACCATAGAGGAGGTGTAGTTATGGATAGGGATTTAGCCTTATCTTTAGTCAGAGTAACAGAAATAGCAGCCATTGCATCAGCAAGATACATGGGTAGAGGAGATAAAACAGGAGCAGATCAGGCAGCGGTAGATGGTATGAGAGCTGCTTTTAGCCTGGTGGATACAAAAGGAGAAGTAGTCATAGGAGAAGGGGAACTGGATGAAGCTCCTATGTTATATATTGGTGAAGAAATAGGAAGGGGAATGGATGTAGAGGCAGATATAGCAGTGGATCCCTTGGATGGAACAACCCTGGTGGCCAAGGGCTTACCAAATGCCATGTCAGTAATAGCCATGGCTCCAAAAGGATGCCTACTTAAGGCACCAGATACCTATATGAAGAAAATAGCCGTTGGACCAAAGGCTAAGGGTGCCATAAATATAGATGCTTCTGTAGAAGAAAATTTACTGGCTGTAGCCAGGGCTTTAAATAAGGACATTTCAGATTTAACAGTGACTATTCAGGATAGGGAAAGGCATAAAAGCCTTATAGAAGAAGTGAGAAGGATAGGAGCAAGGATAAAGCTGTTTGGAGAAGGTGATGTTGCTTCTGCCATAGCCACCTGTTTTGAACACACTGGGGTAGATATAATGATGAATATAGGAGGAGCCCCTGAGGGAGTTATTGCAGCAGCAGCCATAAAATGCTTGGGAGGAGATTTTCAAGGCAAGCTTACACCCATGAGCAAGGAGGAAGTTAAAAGGTGTAAGAAGTTAGGCTGGACTGATGAAAGATTAAACCATTACTTATCCATTGATGATTTGGCTAAGGGTGACGATATATTTTTTGCAGCTACAGG
>JAAYHM010000102.1 GCA_012735405.1 Tissierellia bacterium
GTTGCTTAATTTAGCGCCAAAAATGGTAACAATGGATGAACCTAAATCACTAAGATTATTAACAGCATCTGAAACTATAGCAATACTGTTTATAATAATGCCAGTGGCTAATTTAAGTATAAATAACAGTAAATTACATACTATGCCTAAAGCTCCAGATAGTACTCCATAGGCTTCCCTTACATTTTTATCGTATACATTTTCATAATCCTTAATAAATAGCTTGATTATAAGTTTTATCATATATTCCTCCTAAATATACTCTTTCATCTAAAAAATATTTTATCCATTATGATAAAAATATCTGCAGCTAGATACTTATTCTGCAGATATTGGTCTTTCATGTTCTATTAATCATGATAATAATTATCTTAATCCTTTGGTCTTTCAGGAATTACAATAGCACAAACTATATAGGCTATTATACCTGTTCCATATGCCAGTGAAATAAAGGCCCATAATAGTCGTACAATGGTAGGATCTATATTAAAATATTCAGCAATGCCTCCACAAACACCTGCTATTTGCTTGTCTGTACTGGATCTATACAATTTTTTACACACCTATACTCCCCTAGTTTATACTAGAAATTTTTATTTTATTTAAGCTTATCATGAAATTTATACAATGTCAATCTATGTTCCTGTAAATTTTATAAATTATTGGCCTAGATAGATTTGGGGTAAATATCAAAAACTAAAACAGTAGATTTAAAAAAATCTACTGTTTTAGTTTTTAATTTCTGTACACTTAAATGAGTCTGTTAGTAGGATTTGATCTTTCTATTTTATTTAATTCTTCTTCAAGGACCTCCAATTGCTTCCTATAAATTTCTAGAGCAAATTCCTGCCTTGGCTTTAAATAGTCTGGCACCTGTTCCAAAATATTTTCACTATCTTCAATTAGCTTTCTTTTTCTGGCTATTTCCCTTTCCAACTTTTCCTTTATATCCATCATATCACCTACCTTTTATTAAAGCTATTATACTGCTTGTACATTAATAATATATTCTTCATATTTATAAACTGTGACAAGCTTGCCCTGTATTTTTTGTATTATAAATAAAAATTAATTTCCCCTTATATCAATTTATCTGCCTATGTTCGATATAATGAAATAAAGTGTAACCTTTAGCCCTCCTATATCGTTTATTAAGTGAAAGGGGTTTTTTCTGTGAACAATAATCAACTGGAAGTGCTTTTTATTAAATATCATAGAGAACTTTACATATATGCCTTGTCCCTTTGCAGAAACCATCATAAGGCTGAAGATTTAGTAAGTGATACTTTTTTCAAGGCCTTGCTATCCCTGAATGACAATACACCATATATAAAGTACTGGCTCTTTAAAGTCTGTAAGAATCTTTTCTTGGACAAGGTTAGGAAAGATAAAAATTATACTGCTGTTGATAACCTGGAAGATATTCTGGTCACAGAAAAGACTCCTGTGGATAGTATAGTTGACAATGAGAATAAGAAAATTGTTTATCAGCAAGTTATGAAATTAAATCCTTCCTATAGAGAAGTTATAATCCTTTATTATTACTGTGATTTTACCCTAAAGGAAATTGCAAAAACAACTGGATTAACAGAAGGAGCTGTAAAAGTAATGCTTTATAGAGCAAGGAGGAAACTCAAAAAATTATTGGAGGTGAATAAGGGTGAACTTTAAAGAATTGCTGGATAGATATAAAAATGGTACTGCTACAGAGGAAGAAATTAAGTTGGTAAAAAGAGAAATAGAAAAATACGAGGCTATAGAAGAATATCTGGCGGAAAAAATGGATTTAGACTTTATATCCTTAAAGGAAGATGAAAAGTTAAAGGAAGAAACTATAGGTATTAAAAAAAGCGTAAACAGGCGTTTAAGAAGGGTTGTTATAGCATCAGTATCTATAGTACTAGCTATAATATTAGGTATATTTTTTATTATATCCCCTATAATAGACAGCTTTTATTATAATCCAACAGAAAAATTAATAGGTGGTAAATACAGCAATGATATTTTTTATGATCTAACAGCCATTATTGAACTCAATTATCCTAGCCGGGTCCTAACAATTCATTCCTATATAGAAAGATTAGGTTTTGGCAGCTATAGTGTTAATTATAAGGTGAAAGATACTTTTACCCGACAGGAAATCCCTATTTCCTTCAAGTTAGAAAGAAACCACATTAGATACACCCTATTAGATGATGCAACTGATGCTAGTTATCACTATGCTGGCTTTATGACAGTTTGGGAACCCGATTCCTTCATATCAGAGGAATATTGGGAACAGAAAAGGAGAGTCATGGACCATTTAAGGAAGCTAAGCCCTGCATCCTATGTGTCTGCCTATATTACTTTTGAAGAAGACCTGACTATGGAAGAACTTTGGGAGCTAAAGCAAGATTATAATGAGGATGACCCTATTCAGGTTAATA
>JAAYHM010000103.1 GCA_012735405.1 Tissierellia bacterium
AGGACAACAGCTACTATAATAGCTATACCTAAGGTACAACATCCAGCAATATATCCCTTCATTCTTTTAACAGCTAATGCCCAGAATAGGAATACTACTGGAATTGCAGCCACTATAGCCGTTAGATAAATATTGTCGGCTAGTATGGAATAATTATGATGAAACATATGGAACCCACCTTTCTAAAAAATTTATTTAAAATAATTCTATGTCCCAGGCAAAGCCTGGTCTGCTTTAAATTATTTGTTTTCTTTGTCGTATAATATAATTGCAATATATTCCAGGTTGGTGTCTCCAATGTTTTCTATTGAATGTGATTCACCATTTCTGCATAAAATTGAATCTCCAGGTTCCAAAACGTATTCAGTTCCGTTATGGTTAACTAAGGCTTTGCCTGAAAGGATGTAATATACTTCAAAATCTCCATCATGCTTATGATAGCCTATTGAACTTCCTGGAGTTAGCATACTTTTAGCAAACAATCTACCAGCCCCACATGCATCCTCATTGTTTAAAAAGTGAGTGTTTGTTAAAGTTCCCTTCCCCCCCAGGAAATTTTCATGTACTAAAACCTTCATGTCCTTACTTCTTAGTAGCATAAAAAACCCCTCCCTTGTTTGTTAATTAATTAACATTTTTTTATAAAAAATTAAATTTTATTTCTGGTATATTAGGTCAAAAATTTCAATAAAATACCATATAGATGGTGAAAACCTTTTCCTTTGACCTATTTTAAACTTCCTTATATATCCATTTTGCAGCACCCTAGGATTTTTGTTAATATTAATGCTTTTATATTATTAAAAAGGTTGATTATTTAATACTGGTAAAAATCTTTTTATTATATTGATATCTATGTTAATATTATAACTCTAATGGATAATTATGTCAATGTTAAATTCTAAATAATCTAAAAACAGGACCCTTTATCCCAAACCTAAGGGTCCTGTGCTCAATTTTTATGAATTCAATAATTTTAGTATATTTCTTACTTGTATTTCTACACCTACTTTTAAACAATCCTCATCTATATTAAATTTACTGCTATGAAGCGGATGTAGGATGCCCTTCCCTTCATTTCTACATCCTAAACTAAAATAACAAGCCTTTCTGGCCTGTGAAAAGTAGGCAAAATCTTCTGCAAAAAGGGCTGCATGGGGAAAAAATTTAACATTTTCCTTCCCTACTACTTCCTCCAATACCTGTACTACAGAATCTACTATTTCATCATTATTTATTAAGGAAGGATAGCCTTCCTCAATAATAACTTGACCGTATCCTCCATAGGCCCTGCTAATATCTTCTACTATACTTATGATCCTTTCTTTAAAATACTTTCTAATATCTTCATCTAAGGTCCTTAAAATACATTCCATTGTAACCTCTTCAGGAATAATATTTCCCTTAGTTCCTCCGTGGATACTGCCAACAGTAAATACAGTGGCCTCTTGAGGGGATATATTTCTGCTAACAATTGTTTGGAGTGCCATAATTATATTGGCTGAAATAACTACTGGGTCTACGGCTATTTCTGGATTAGCACCATGGGCAGACTTACCTTTTACAACGATTATAATAGTATCTGAAGAAGCATTCACCTTTCCATATTTCAACTGTACCACACCAGTATCTATATTGGGAGATACATGTAGACCTAGCACAACATCTACATAAGGCTCCTCAAGACACCCTTCCTTAATCATTCTTTCTGCTCCACCTATTGTTTCTTCTGCAGGTTGAAAGAAGAATTTAACATTTCCCTTTAATTCCTCTTCCATGGATTTTATAATTTTGGCAACCCCTAATAAAATTGCAATATGGGCATCATGGCCACAGGCATGCATTACACCTTCATTTGTAGATTTATAGTCTATTTCATTCTCCTCCCTAATAGGCAGGCCATCAATATCTGCCCTAAGTCCTATGGTTTTTCCATCTTCCCTTCCCCTTACTATTGCAACAACCCCAGTTTCGGCTATACCCTTTTTATATTCGATTCCCCATAAATCTAAATACTTACATATTCTTTCCATGGTTTTATATTCTTTACCACTAAGCTCAGGATACTTATGAAATTCTCTTCTAATACTTATTATTTCATCACTGATGCTTTCCACCTTCTTCTTTATGTCCACTTTCTCACCTCTTTTGATTTTTCCTGCATATACTTACAATAGCAAAATCAGGTTCCTTGCAAGGTAACCTGATTTTATACCTTAATACCTTTCATTTATATATTCATCTATGAGGGATTTTTTCTTTCCTTCTATAAACACTCCTTTTTCTCTTAATATATTTAATAACCATAAACTTTTGGAGTGAAATATGGCTTCTTCATAATCTAAAAGGACAATTTCATATAGTTTATCCCTTAAGTATTTGGATTCTACCTGTATGAAATAGGCCTCCACATTTTTGAATTCTAAAAATCTTAATAATTGCAGTGTGGCTCTATCCTTTAGATGGTAATAATCATTTCCCAGCTTTTTATAGTAGGTATAGTATTTATCATGTTTTCCTGCTCTTTTAATATCCTTGGCCAACATAGTATAGTATTTGGCCAGTGAATTGTAATACTGGTAATTATACATCCCCTTTTCATAGCTATCTATTTTGGTAAAGGGCTTTAAGTTCATTCCCTGAAGAAAGTTAAAATTATATTCTAAAAATTCCTTTTTAGATATATCCCCATTGGCATACTGTATTATTAGTGATGATCTATTCTCAAAAAAAGTATTAAAAATGCTTTTACTCTTATGAAGTTCCAATTGTAACACCCTATCTAATTATAAATTTTAAATAGATTATACCATAAAATATGTATTTTTTCTTTGCTAAATATGCATAAGTTCTTTTTAATTACAGAAAATAAAAAGGCAGGAAGTCCTGCCTTTAGCTCAGTGCCAATTGGTGGCAATTGTCCTGCAGATGTTCAGGTACCTCATGAAACTCCAGGTCTAGGCCAATGTAGAATTTTGTATTAAATTCACTGCCAATGGTCTTTAATCTTTCAGTAAGTCTTTCCAGCTCTTCTGCCTTTAGGGATAAAATTTTATATATTCCATCTACATATATTTTTTCTATATCATAGTTGCTGGCTATAATTCCACACAAAAAGCCATAGAGTGCTTCAATATTGTCAATATGAAACTCCATGGCATTAATAAGCCTTACAGAACGGTCAAGGCTATATATATGTTTGTCATCAACATCAACAAATACAATATGCTCATTTCCCTTTCTTATATCCTCATTTGCATTATCAATAAGCCACTTAGTTTTGCCACTTCCCTTTGGACCTAAAACAAAATGAACCAAGAGAATCTCCCCCTTTACACTTAATTGGTAGTGTTAATATTCTACATACTTTCATTTTCTCCTTCATTTTTTTGTATCCATTTTAAAGCTTTTCCATTAAGATAATCACATTTAGCCCCCTGTCTGGTATTTCTTTTTATCATTTCTTCAACTATTTCATCCCTTATTTTCCACCAGGACTCATTCCAGTTTACAAATAAGGTATTTTCCTCTGGTGCCCTTCCTATAATTCTTTGTACAACTATATCTTCCTTTAAGTACTCTAAAAAGACAATTACCCTTTCTATATACTCCTCTTTAGATATCATATTTACTTTGTCTTCCTTATACATCCTTCCCAGTACCGTATTTTCTACTACATACAAGGCATGTAATTTAACCTCCTCCACATCTAAGGCTGAAAGAATCTTTGCATTTTCTACTACGTCTACCATATTGTCCCAAGGAAGATTTAGTATAAGATGGGCACAGGTCCTTAATCCAAATTTTTTATTTCTTAGAAGAGCATCTACAAATTCAGCTAAGGTGTGTCCCCTGTTTATTAGCCTTAAGGTATGATAGTTTACAGTTTGTAAACCTAGTTCTATGGTTATTTCTAAACTGTACCTTTCTTTAATTTCAGCTAGATACTTAAGATAGTCATCATTTATACAATCTGGTCTTGTGGAAATGGATATGCCTACTATATCTTCCATTATGGATTCCTTAATGTATTTTTTAAAATCCTCCAGGGGCATGTAGGTATTGGAAAAGCTTTGGAAATAGGAAATAAACTTTTTAGCCTTGTATCTTTTTTTAATATAAGCCATATTTCTTCTTACCTGTTCCCTGACAGGAAGTATATTGGGGAGGTTCTCAAAGGAACCTCCTTCTTCTCCACAAAATATACAGCCACCTCTGCCCAGGCATCCATCCCTGTTGGGACAAGTAAGGGGTAGACTTATGGGCAGTTTATATACCTTTCCTCCAAATCTTTCCTTTAAGTACTTTGAATAAACATTGTATACTGTTATATCCATTTTAATCTCCT
>JAAYHM010000104.1 GCA_012735405.1 Tissierellia bacterium
ATGAAGGGGGAAATTGAAAGGCTGGAGGAGCTAATCCAAAGGGAGACCCTAAACTATGAGGAAAAGCTTAATATACTGGAAGAATTTCTTGTCATATACCAGAGAATGGGGCCCAGCTCCTTCATAGATATTATACTTAGTGCAGACAGTATAACCAATTTACTTGACAGGATAAACATTTTAAGGGATCTGGCTAAAAATTCAGGACAGCTTCTTAAATCCATTGAAGAGATTAGGGACAGGCTGGTGGCTGAAAAGGAAAATCTTGATGAGAAACTGGCTGCCCTAAATGAAAGGGAAGAGGAACTAAAAAGGACTATTTTAAAGGAGGAGGAAAAGAAGGCCCAGTTGGAGGCAAGGCTTGCCAGCCTGGAAGAGGACAGGGAATATTATCAGGAACGCTTAAATGCTATGATGGCCTTGATAGATGAGCTGGGAGAGTTTTTAAGCTTCCTATCCCAGGAGTTTGTAAATATCATTGAAAGGGAAGATTTGCCTGAGGATTCAATTGAATACTTGATTTCAAGGGAAGGAGTTATAGGTAAGATACATGAGGATGTATTTAATGAGGTAATAAGCAGGAACCCAAATATACCTGAAACCCTATTTAGCTTTTATCCTGACAGGGTGGAGATGGAAATACCTGAAAAGAACCTATTCCTGGCAGGTAACTTTCTTGTAATAGATGGCCAGTTAATAGAGTTTCAGGTGGAGGAAGGCATATTTTATAATATGGTTCTAACAATGGAGACTATAGATGATTTCTTTAAAGAAGGGAATTTAAGCCTGGATTTAAAGCCTATACTGGGCAGGAACAGGATTAAAAAGTTGTTAGTTATAGAGGAATATGTTCAAATGCTAATTGAATTAAATCTATAAGCTATGGAGGTAATTGTATGATAGAGGCAAAGAATGTTTCCCTTGTGTATGAAAATGGCACAGTGGCCTTAAGGGATGTAAATTTACATATTGAGCCTGGTGAAATTGTCTATATTACAGGGCCCAGTGGCTCTGGAAAGACAAGCTTCCTAAAGCTGTTAATGGGAATTGAATATCCTACTACAGGCAGGCTAAAGGTGATGAAGCAGACCATGTCAAAAATAAATGCCTCTAATATTAGAAGGCTGAGACAAAATATAGGGCCTGTATTTCAAGAGTTTAAGCTAATTCGAGGCAGGACAGCCCTGGAAAATGTAATGTTGGGAATGAGATTTTTAGGCTTTCCTCCTAAGAAGATGCATGAATATGCTGTAGAAGCCCTAAAAAATGTGGGCTTGGAGCATAAGATTTCATCCCTGGTGGACAACCTTTCCTGGGGAGAAAGTCAAAGGGTTGCCATTGCCAGAGCCATTGCCAGAAGGCCTTCCTTAATTATTGCAGATGAGCCTACAGGAAATTTAGACATTGACAATGCTATGAATATAATGGATTTGTTGGTTTCCTTTAGGGACCAGAATACAACTGTTATAATCACTACCCATGCTACTCATCTTATAGAGGGCAGGGAGGAAGGAACCTTTATAAGAATTGACAATGGCAATTTGAGCATTGAGAGGAAGGGGGAGGCCCTGGTATGAAAAGCATAGTATACAATATGGGGTACTTTTTAAAGGAGGCTAAAACCCTATTTAAAATAGATTTGACGTCCAATATACTATCTATCCTAAGTATAGGCCTTATTTTTTTTATACTGGCCCTGGTTATTTCAGGCTGGGATATAATGAGCTTTATAGTAGAGACAGTGGAAAGGGAAGCAGAAATAAATGTTTATTATAAAGAAGGTCTAAGTGATACAGAAATTTCAAAGCTGTTAGAGGATATAAGGTCTGTGGAAGGGGTGGGGGATGTAAAAATAGTGGATGAAGAAGAATCCTACTTAAGGATGAAGGATATACTGGGAGATGAAGCCCACATATTGGAGCTATTTGAAGAAAATCCCTTCTCCCCCTTCATAGAGGTACAAATAAACATAGCAGAATCTGATGTAATCCTGAGTAAACTAAAGCAGGTGGAAAATATCGAGTACATAAGGGATAACAAGAGGGTACTGGACAGGCTCAATGATATAGTATCGGTAATTGAATTTGTTGGAATTTTAGTAGTGGTGGCTGTTGGAATATCTACCTTAATGGTAGTATCCCATATTATAAGGCAGGGCATATATAATAACAGGGATCAGATCAATACCCTCAAGCTTTTAGGTGCACCACAGCCCTTCATAGATTTTCCCTTTATACTGGAAGGATTCTTTTTAACCTTAATTGGAGGGCTTATTGCTTCAATTTTACTCTTTGTTCTCTTAAACTATGGATATGGGCAGGTGGAGCTGGCAATTCCCTTTATACCCCTGCCAGCAGCAGACAGTTTAATAAGAAGTATTGTAACCTTTACCCTTGTTACCAGTGCTATACTGGGCATAATTGGCAGCTTACTGGGTGTGGCTAAGCAGGGGGAAGGTTTTAGGGGATAAGAAACAGGGGACGGTTCTTTATAAGACAAAGAACCGTCCTCTGTTTTTTGCATTATGTTTGAAAATTTGGAAAAATTTAATCTGCCTAATATAATGGAATAATGTTTTAAAACTTTTAATAACCATATATAAAACAGGAGGGGTAAGGATGAATAAGCTTAAGGGTTCAGATCCTATACTTTACAGTATTGTCAAAGAGGAATTTAACAGGCAAAAAACTTATATTGAAATGATTGCTGCAGAAAGCTATGTACCAATTGAAATTATGGAGCTTCAGGGAAGTGTCTTTACCAACAAGACCACAGAAGGTTATCCTGGAAATCGATATCATGGAGGCTGCTATGCAGCAGACAAGATGGAGACTTTAGGCATTGAAAGGGCAAAAAAGCTTTTTAAGGCAGAACATGCCAATATACAGCCCCATTCAGGATCCCAGGCAAATCAGGCTGTGTATGCAGCAGTATTGGAGCCTAATGATACAGTACTGGGCCTAAGGCTGGACCAGGGAGGCCATTTAACCCATGGGAACAGGGCTAATTTTTCCGGCAGAATATATAGGTTTATATCCTATGGCTTAAGCAGGGAAAGGGAGCTGATAGATTATGAAGAATTAGAGAAACTAGCCCTTAAACATAGGCCAAGGATGATAGTTACAGGAGGCAGTGCCTATCCCAGGATTATAGATTTTAAAAGGATTTCGGATATTGCAAAAGAGGTAGGAGGCTACTTTATGGTGGATATGGCCCATGTGGCAGGGCTGGTGGCAGCAGGCATATATCCAAATCCTGTTGAATATGCTGATTTTGTAACTTCTACCACAACAAAGACCCTATGCGGTGCCAGGGGAGGATTTATATTATGCAGGAGGGAATATGCCAAAGCTATAGATAAAGGAGTTTTCCCAGGCACTCAAGGCTCAGCCCATCTGCACATCATGGCTGCTAAGGCCTATACCTTTAAAAGGGCAGGAACTGAAGAGTTTAAAAATTTAATGATACAGGTAGTCAAAAACGCCCAAAAACTGGGGGAGGTACTGAAGGAATATGGATTTAGACTGGTATCAGAAGGTACAGACTCCCACCTGCTGCTGGTGGATTTAAGGCCTAAAGGGATTACAGGCAAGGCCTTGGAAGAGGCCCTGGATTATGTAGGGATTACTGTAAATAAAAATATGGTACCCTTTGATACTGAAAAGCCTACAGTTACCAGTGGTATAAGAATTGGTACTACAGCTGTTACCATTAGAGGGGCTATGGAAGAGGATATGGAAGAAATAGGAGATATTATTAAGGAGGTATCGGAAAATATAGGAAATAAAGGCAAATTGGATTCCATAAGGGAAAGGGTGATAAATTTAAGCAATAGGCTTCCATTATATAATGGGGACTATGACATAGTATAAAGGAGGATTAGGATGCTGGACATAAACAAATTAAGGGAGGAATTTGAAGAGGAACTGATAAATTTTAGAAGAGACCTCCATATGTATCCTGAGCTAAGCTTCAAGGAATTTAGGACAACGAAGAAGATTAAGGAGGAGCTAAAAAAACTGGACATTGAAATTATAGATCTGGGAATGGAAACAGGAGCAGTAGGCCTACTAAGGGGAAAAGAAGACGGTCCCACCATAGCCTTAAGGGGAGATATAGATGCACTGCCAATTCAAGAGTTAAACCATGTGCCCTATAAATCAAGAATTGATGGAGTAATGCATGCCTGTGGCCATGATATTCACACTACATGTGTACTGGGGGCTGCAAAAATACTTTCTAAGATAAGGGATCAGTTAAAGGGAAATGCCATGTTTGTATTTCAACCGGCAGAGGAAATAAACAAGGGTGCAAAATTAATGGTGGAAAAGGGATTGTTTACAAAGGTAAAGGCAGATATGATATTTGGACTTCATAACAATCCAGAGATACCCTGGGGGAAAATTGCCATAAAATTTGACCTTCCAGCAGTATACAATAGCCCTGAAATGACAGAACTGGCCTATAAGGCGGCAGAAGAAATTGTAGGCAGGGAGGGAATTGTTGATCCTGTTCCTACTATGGGAGGAGAAGATTTTTCAATATTTATGGAGAAGATACCAGGCTTTTTCTTCTGGCTGGGAGTGGGAAATGAAGAAAAGGGCATGAACTATGTATGGCA
>JAAYHM010000105.1 GCA_012735405.1 Tissierellia bacterium
TATGCTGCATAGGTAGGTAAAAATCCTTATATACTTATGCCAAATTCCTTTAAAAGGTCTTTTAACCCTTCCTCTACTTCCTTTCTTGAAAAGTTATTGTTCTCCAAAAATTCATCATCCATTTCATTTAATCTATTGTAAAAGTCTAGGGCCAGCTCCAGGTATTTTATATCATTGGTATCCACTTCTTCAAAAAGCATGTTTTCTGCTTCGTTAATCTTTCCTTCCTTTAAAAGATGCAGCAGTCTTCTATGTAACAAATCTGTCTGAGTAAGGTTTTGTTCATCTGTAATTTCATATTTAGCCCCTTCTTTTCCTAAAAAGGCCTTAGCAATGATCTTCACCATATTTCTTACCAATCTTATTATGTAATCCTGCTCATACATTTGATTATCACCTTTTCATACTATTTGTTCCTCTTATTTCTTTAAAATACTCCTCCTTAGTTAAGGAATAGCATAATTCATCATATACCTTACCATTATATAAAACAGTAGCATTTCTTAATATTCCCTCATATTTAAAGCCACATTTTTCTATTACCCTCTTAGATCTTACATTATGAGGGTAGTGATAAACTGTTATTAAATCTAAGCCCAATTCTTCAAATCCATATTTAATTACCCTCCTGGCAGCTTCAGTGGCATAACCATAACCCCAATACTCTTCAGCTAACACATAGCCTATCATTTTTGCATTTTTTAATGCCCTTTTTCCATCCCTATGTAATCCAATGGAGCCTATAACTTTATTGCTTTCTTTATGTACTATTGCCCATACTTCTTTACTCCTTATAAATTCTAGTATAATAGCCAAAGTATCCTCCTTGTTTCTATGGGGCTCCCACCCTGCATTTGGCCCTACTTTAGGATTTGAAGCATATTTATATACATCATCTACATCACATAAATAAAACTTTCTTAAAACTAATCTTTCAGTTTCCAAGGTGTCCATATAAATTACAGATACTTACGTAAAATTTTACGTAAGATTTTGCCTCCCTTCTATTTTTATTTGTTGGAAAATTGTTGAAAATTAATTCTACCCATATAGTTTATCACATTTATAAGGGTAGTTACAGATAAAAAAATAAAATGTTCCACGTGGAACATTTTACTTGGGTATTTGTATAGTTACTTCCAAATATTCACCTTTATCCACTTCTTTATATTTGGCATTTACACCACTTTCCTTTATTGCCTTAAAAGCATTTTTTATAGTATTAATATATATTCTAGTACTAATTAAGCCCTTTATATTTACCTTTTTCTTCTCTTTTTTATCTTCCTTTATTAAGTCATCCAAAATATCATTAACCAGTTTTTCAGTTTGACTAACATTTAAATTGTCACGGATTACCCTATCCAGCACCTTTCTTTTTAGTTCATAATCAGGTAGCTTTAAAAGGGCTCGTCCATGTCTTTCTGTCAAATTATGCTCTAATAAATCCTTTTTAATATCATCTGGAAGCTTTAAAATTCTAAGCTTATTAGCTATAGTAGACTGGCTTTTACCAATTTTTTCAGCTAGTTGCTGCTGGGTAAATCCATGATCCTCTATCAGATTCCTGTAGCCTTCGGCTTCTTCTATGAAGTTTAAATCCTCTCTCTGCAGGTTTTCTATTAAGGCAATAAGAGCAGACTCTTTATCCTTATATTCTACTATAATTGCCGGTATTTCTTTTAGGTTGGCCAGTTCTGATGCTCTTAGCCTCCTCTCACCAGCAATAAGTTCATAGCTGTTATCCTGTAATTTCCTAACACTTATTGGCTGTATCAAGCCAAAAGACTTGATGGATTGACTCAATTCCTCCAGGGCTTTTTGATTAAAGTCCTTACGTGGTTGATAAGGATTAGGCTTTATAGAATCTATAGGGATATACTTTATTTCTGACTGTATGTTTTTCATTGGATAATTCACTCCCAATATACATTTTTATAAGTATATATTCTACGTATATAAATTATTTCCTTCTAATTTCCCAAACTTTCGCTCGTCAAATTCATTGAAATTACAAGGGTTTTTTCTTTGGTTTGCCTCCACCTCTTGGATATTTTGTCGGTGTTTCTTTTATTTTTTCTATTATTATCAAACTATGCTTTATATCACTTAAGGGAATATTCAAAACTTTTACATCCTTTAGCCTGCCACCTAATATTTTTATACTGTTTTTTGCCTCCTTAAGTTCTTCTTCTATATCTGAACCCTTCATGGATATAAAGTATCCTCCAACCTTTACAAAGGGCAAACAATATTCACATAAGGTATTTAAAGAAGCTACAGCTCTGGAAATAGCAATATCAAATTTTTCCCTATAATCTTTATCTCTAGCCAGTTCTTCAGCTCTACCATGGATTGCTTCAATATCATTTAAAGCTAATTTTTCTATAACCATATTTAAAAAATTGATTTTTTTCTTTGTACTATCCAATAAAACAACACCTAAACTTTTGTTCATTATTTTTAATGGAAGGCCAGGAAAGCCACCACCAGTACCTATATCAATTAATTTCATATTATCATTAAATATATTTAAGGTTAGGGGAGTTATGCTATCAATAAAATGTTTTATATCAATTTCTATATCATCAGTTATAGAGGTAATATTAAATTTTTGATTCCATTCCTTTAAAAGCTCCTTATATGTTGTAAATTCATATATTTCATTCTGCCCAATACTAAGGCCTAATTCCCTTGCACCTTCTATTAAAGTATTTACATCAGTCATGGCTATTCTCCTTTTTTTCCCTTCTTTTCTGTTCAAGGTATATTAACAATACATTAATATCAGCAGGAGAAACTCCTGAGATTCTAGATGCCTGACCAACAGAATCTGGCTTCATTTGATTTAACTTCTGTACAGCCTCATTACTTAAACCCTTTATTTTAGAATAATCCAAATCCATAGGAAGTTTTTTATTCTCCAGTTTTTTAAACTGTTCAATTTGAATCATTTGCTTTCTAATATATCCCTCATACTTAATATGGGTTTCAACCTGTAGCCTTATTTCCCTGGGAAGATCTGGCCTATTTTCATCTAAAACTTCAAGTTTTTCGTAGGTTAATTCCGGTCTTTTAATTAAATCATATAGGCTGAAGGGGTTTTTAATCTTTGTGGTACCTAACTTTTCTAAAATACTGTTATTTTCCTCTGTTGGATTTATCACTATATTTTTAAGCCTTTCAAGTTCTCCTTCTATTAGTTCTTTCTTTTTAAGCATTTTCTTGTACCTTTCTTCTGTAACTAGACCAATGTCATAACCTTTTTGTGTCAATCTTAAATCTGCATTATCCTGCCTTAAGGTTAATCTATACTCTGCTCTTGCAGTCATCATCCTGTAGGGCTCATTAGTACCCTTAGTTACTAAATCATCTATCAAAACACCAATATAAGCCTCTGATCTATCTAATATAAAAGGTTCCTTGCCCTTTATATTTAAAGCAGCATTTATACCGGCAATAAGACCCTGAGCTGCTGCTTCTTCATAACCTGAAGAACCATTTATTTGTCCTGCAAAAAATAGATTTTTTATAGTCTTATGTTCCAGGGTCCTCTTTAGGGTAGTAGGATCTATGCAGTCATATTCAATGGCATAGGCTGATCTCATAAATTTTACATTCTCCAGTCCAATTATGGACTTATACATTTCAATTTGAACTTCCTCTGGCAATGATGAGCTGACACCCTGCACATACATTTCCTTTGTATCTAAGCCTTCAGGCTCAATAAATACCTGATGTATATCCCTATCTGGAAATCTTACAATCTTATCTTCTATTGAAGGACAATATCTTGGACCTATTCCTTCCATTTCTCCTGCATAAAGTGGGGATCTATCAAGATTATTTTTTATTATCTCCTTTGTTTTTTCAGTAGTATAGGTTAAATAACAGGGAACCTGGTCTATGTGAAAGTCCTTATCCATATTCATAAAGGAAAAAGGTACCACTTCCTCATCTCCAGGCTGTATTTCCATTTTACTAAAATCAATTGTATCCCTATGGACCCTTGCAGGGGTACCAGTTTTAAATCTTCTCAATCCAATACCTAACTTTTTTAAGGCCTCTGACAATAAGTTTGATGGTGAGTATCCACTTGGGCCACTTTCATAATTTACTTCACCTATAAATATTCTTCCCTTTAAATAGGTACCAGTAGCAAGTATTACAGCCTTTGAACTGTAAATAGCTCCAGTTCTGGTCTCAACTCCCTTGACTTCCCTATCTTCAACTAATATATCCACTACCTCTCCTTGCCTTAGGTCTAGATTTGGTTCGTCCTCTAGTACCTTTTTCATTTCTGTATGATATTTCTTTTTATCTGCTTGAACCCTTAAGGAATGAACTGCTGGTCCTTTTGAAGTATTTAACATCCTGCTTTGAATACATGCTCTGTCAATAATCAAAGCCATTTGTCCACCTAAGGCATCTATTTCTCTGACTAAATGACCCTTTCCCGTTCCTCCTATATTTGGGTTACAAGGCATGTCTGCAACAGAATTTAGGTTCATGGTAAGCATAAGTGTTTTCATTCCCAATCTGGCAGAGGCCAAAGCTGCTTCACATCCTGCATGTCCTGCTCCTACAACTACAACATCATAATTTCCTGCAGCATATTTTTTAACTTCCTTCATCAAATTTGGTTCCTCCTTTTATCTATTTACCTATACAGAAGTCAGAAAATATTTTATCTAATATATCTTCACTTACAGTATCACCAGAAATTTCTCCCAAGTTTTCCCAACAGGCTTTTATATCTACTTCTAAACAATCCAATGGAACATAGGCTTGAATTCCTTCTAATCCATCCTCAATATTTTTCTTTGCCTTTACTAACTGATTTTTATGCCTCATATTTGTTACTACAATATCACTTTCAATATTAACTCCGCCTGAATAAAATATATTTTTTATTTCTTCTTCCAGTACATCAATGCCTATACCCTTTAAAATAGAAGTATTAATTATTTTTTTGCCGGGCAGTAACTGTTCAAAATAGTCCCTTTCGTATTTCCTGGGAAGATCAGATTTATTTAAGAGCACTATTGCATTTTTGTTCTTTACTATTTCTATAATTTCAAAATCCTCTTCTGTCAGTTCACTGGAAATATCAAATACGACTATTATCAAATCAGCCTTTTCCACCATGTCTATTGCCCTATCAACGCCTATTTTTTCAACTATATCATCTGTAGTTCTTATACCTGCAGTATCAATTATCTTAAGAGGTATACCGTCAATGTTTACATATTCTTCTATAATATCCCTTGTAGTTCCAGGTATATCTGTAACTATGGCTCTGTTTTCCCTTAAAATAGAATTTAACAAGGATGATTTTCCTACATTAGGTTTTCCTAATATTACAGTATTTAAACCATCCCTTAATATCTTACCCCTATCAGCAGTTTTAAGAAGCCTTTCAATTTCATCCCTTACTATCCTGGCCTTTTCTTCCAACTGACCATAAGCAATATCGTCAATATCATCTTCCTCTGAAAAATCTATGGATGCATTTATATGGGCCAGCATTTCAAGTAAAATACCTCTTATTTCCCTTATCTTCTTTGAAAGATTTCCTTCCAGTTGATTTAAAGAAACTTGAAAAGATTTATCCGTCTTTGCCCTAATTAAGTCTATTACCGCTTCTGACTGTGCCAAGTCCAGCCTTCCATTTAAGAAGGCCCTTTTTGTAAATTCACCTGGCTCTGCTAATCTGGCACCATTTTCTAAAACTATTTCCAGTATTTTTCTAACAGATATTATTCCTCCATGACAATATATTTCCACCATATTTTCCCTAGTATAGGTATAAGGCTCCTTCATATAGGCTATTAGAACTTCATCTATAATTTCTTTATTTTCAGGGTCAAAAATATGGCCATAAGTTAGCTTCCTGTTTTCTGCCTTTTTCAGCTCCTCTACTTTACTGCCCTTGAATATTTTATTGGCAATTTCAATGGAGTCCTTTCCGCTTAATCTAACAATTCCAATTCCAGCTTCTCCTACTGCAGTAGAAATAGCTGCTATTGTATCACTCATAATATACACCATACCTTTCATATGATAGAAGAAACCCAGTAATAACTGGGTTTCTAGAAATTATTTAGCTTGTATTACTACCCTCCTGTAAGGGTCTTCTCCTTCACTGTAGGTAGTAACCCCACTTACATTTTGCAGGGTTGAATGTATTATCCTTCTTTCATATGGGTTCATTGGTTCAAGCTTTATTGGCTTACGGTAAATTCTTGATTTTTGTGCCATCTTGTTGGCCAATTTAATTAGGGTATCTTCCCTCTTCTTCCTATATCCTTTCACATCTACAAGTACCTTTATAAAACCTTCCCTATTCTTATTCACTGAAAGACTTACTAAATATTGAATAGCATTTAAAGTATTCCCTCTTTTACCTATTATAATACCCATATCAGAAGTACTAATATCTACTATGTCAACATACAATTGACAACCTTCTCTTTTTATAGAGACATTGGCCTTAATGTTCATATATAAGAGCATTTTAGTTAAAAAATTTTCTGCAATTTCAACTGGGTCATTTATTACTGTTACTCTCACAGCTGCATCCTTAGTTCCAATTAAACCAAAAATTCCCTTACTAGGCTTTTCCAATACTTCTATTTCTACATCGCTCCTACTTACCTGTAACTCCTCCAAAGCCTCCTGAATAGCACCCTCAATAGTTTTTGAAATCTTCACAACGGACCTCATACTATTTAGTCTCCTCCTTGATATCTCCTAAAGACCTATTAATGATAAGCTGTTGAACTATCTGGAATACATTACTCATAACCCAGTACAATGCTAAACCTGCAGGAAATGATCTAGCAGCCCAAAATATAAAAAATGGAAGGATTAGATTCATCATTCTTTGACTGGATTCTACTTGAGGATTTGCTTGTGCAGTTTTTACCATCATAATTTTACTTTGTAAGTAAGTAGTTAATCCAGCCAGCAAGGGCAGCCCCCAAATATATGGATCTGGTTGACCTAAATCTGGAATCCAAAGAAATCCCTTATTGATGGCATCAAATATACTTTGACTTCTAAACACATAGTCTACAGGATTTCTTAAAACACTGAACATTGCAATAATTATTGGCAATTGAACAAGTAAAATTAAACAGCCAGACATTGGATTGTAATTGTTTTCTTTATAAAGTTGCATCATTTTTGCTTGTTGGGTCTGTGGATCATTTTTATACTTTCTTTGAATTTCTTGCAATTTTGGTTGTAATTCATTCATCTTTTTAGTAGATTTACTTTGCTGCAGACTAATGGGCAATAAAATTAGCTTGAATACAATAGTAGTTATTATAATTGTAATTCCATAATAAGATATTAGTTCTGTTTCTGTACCGGCTTTAGACACTAAATCAAAAATGAACTTCATCAGACTTCCTAGTAAGTTGCTTAAAAAACCCATTTATTTACCCCCAATCATTTTAGTGGATCATATCCTCCTTTGTTAAAGGGATGGCATCTTAAAATCCTTCCAATTGTTAAATAGGTGCCCTTGAAGAATCCATATTTTTCATAAGCTTCCAACGCATATTGTGAGCATGTTGGATAAAATCTACAATGGTTGCCTACCAATATATATTTGGAAATAAATTTTTGATAAAATTTTATTAAAAAAATAGCTACCCTAGCCATTATTTTCACCTGTATTCTTTAATATGCCAGATATCTTTAAAATATGAATTATGGCACTTTCCAAGGTCTTAAAATCTATATCTACAACATTTTTCTTCGGTACTAGTATTATATCATATTCTTCCTTAATATTATGAAAATTTTTCCTTATTATTTCCCTTATTCTTCTTTTTACCCTATTTCTAACAACACTTTTACCAATCTTCTTCGTTACTGTAATTCCAACCCTTGAATAGCCTAAATCATTCTTCCTTAAATACAAGACCAAATTTCTATTCCAATAATGCTTTCCATTCCTGTATACTTTTTTAAAATCCTGATTGCTCCTCAATCTGTATCTTTTATCCATCACAATCTCCTCGTATACAAAAAGGCCACTTTTTGCGGCCTTAAGCTGTTAATCTCTTCCTGCCCTTTCTTCTCCTACTCTTTAATACTCTTCTTCCAGACTTAGTACTCATTCTCTTTCTGAAACCATGTACCTTACTTCTGTATCTCTTTTTTGGTTGATACGTCCTTTTCATCTTCTTACACCCCCCTCAACACAGTACGCATCTAAACTTAACTTCTATACTATAGAAACATAAATACTACTATAGATTATATTTATAGGAAGATTATATGTCAAGAAATTTAAATTATTCACATCCACAAGCCTCTTATTAACAATCCCTTTATATTGTGGATAAGTTTGTTGATATAAATTGTGTTTTTTGTTATTATAGAATAGGGTGTGGATAAGTTATTTTATTTTACATTTTTGAAAGTTATTCACAACTTGTTGATAATTTTGTGTATAATTTTATTTTTTATTAAAATAAATCCCCTAAAATCTGTGAATTATCCCTATACTTATCCACATTTTACTTATCTACAATCCTGTGGATATTATGGATTTTTTCATAAAATAAACATTTATTAACTTTTTGTTAGTAATTTATTCACATTTATTATTCCATTTTATAGAAAAATTTAACCGCCTGAATTAATATTTTTTTGTGGATAAATTTGTTTATTTTTTTTACATAGCTTATATAAATTCCATTTAATGGTTATAATCTACAGTGGGAGGAATTATATTATGAGTTTAGAATTAGAAGGTATTTGGAATGATGTCCTTAAACTTATAAAGGTTGAATTGACGGAAGTTAGTTTCAATACCTGGCTTAAAACCATAAAACCTGTTACTATTGCTGAAAATATAGTTATTCTAGCAGCCCCCAATGAATTTACAAAGAACATATTAGAAGGAAGATACTTAAATTTAATTAAAAATGGCATAAAACAGGTAACAAATACAGATTATGATATAAAATTTGTAATTCCAGGAGAAGACATTAATCTTAATGTTGGACAATCTATTGTTAATAACAACATGATAACAGAACAAAGGGCCCAATTAAATCCAAAATATACCTTCGATACCTTTGTTATCGGAAATAGCAATAGGTTTGCCCATGCAGCTTGTTTGGCTGTGGCAGAGGCACCAGCCCAGGCCTACAACCCTTTATTCATATATGGAGGAGTAGGACTTGGCAAAACCCATCTTATGCATGCCATTGGCCACTATATATTAAATCAGACCCCCAATGCCAAAGTAGTATATGTTTCCAGTGAAAAGTTTACAAATGAATTAATAAATTCAATCAGGGACGATAAAAATAACGAATTTAGAAATAAGTACAGGAATGTAGATATACTTTTAATTGACGATATACAATTTATAGCTGGCAAAGAAAGTACCCAGGAAGAATTCTTCCATACCTTCAATGCCCTTCATGAGGCTAATAAGCAAATTGTAATATCCAGTGACAGGCCTCCTAAAGAAATTCCTACTTTAGAGGATAGGTTAAGGTCACGCTTTGAATGGGGTTTAATATCAGATATACAACCTCCTGATTTGGAAACTAGAATTGCAATACTTAAGAAAAAGGCAAAAGTTGAGAATATTGAAGTACCTGATGATGTAATGAACTATATAGCTACTAAGATACAGTCAAATATAAGGGAATTAGAAGGAGCTCTAATAAGGATTGTTGCTTATTCCTCCTTAACAAATAAGGAAATTACATTAGATCTGGCAGAAGAAGCCCTAAAGGATATATTTTCAACTAATAAACCTAGAAAAATTACTGTAGACTTGATTAAAGAAGTTGTTTCCAAGGATTTTAATGTAAAAGTGGAAGATTTTAATTCCAAAAAAAGGACTAGGTCCATTGCATATCCAAGACAAATAGCCATGTATCTAACTAGGGAATTAACAGATCTTTCCCTGCCAAAGATAGGGGAAGAATTTGGTGGTAGGGACCATACTACAGTGATACATGCCTATGATAAAATTTCTAAAGAAATGGCTACAGATGAAGATCTTAAAAATAGAATAGATGCACTGATAAAAGATATAAAAGGAGAATAGTCAATAATTTTGTTGATTTTTTCTGTTAATATTCTGTTGATAACTTTATTTAAATATAAAATTTCTTTTTTGTGGATAACTTTATACTTTATTATTAATTTATCCACATGTTAATAAATTGGATCAAGCTTTTAATTATCAAGTTAAAGCTACTTATCAACATATTAACAGCCCCTACTACTATTACTAATTTATATATTATTATTCTATCTATCCAGGTAGATAGAAAGGAGGAATAAAATTGAAAATACAAGTTAATCAAAAAACACTATCTAACCATATAAACATAGTTCAAAAAGGCATTTCACCTAGAACTACACTACAAATACTGGATGGTATATTAGTTGAAGCCTTTGATAATAGATTGAAATTAACTTCAACAGATTTGGAAATTGGAATAGAAACATATTTAGACTGCAATATTATTGATGAAGGTTCAATTGTTATAAATGCAAGAATTTTTGGTGATATAGTCAGGAAGCTTCCTGATTCCATAATAGATATTGAAGTTAAGGATAACAACATTAATATAAAATGTGAAGACTCAGAATTCAATATTTTAGGAAATAACCCTGGTGAATATCCAACCTTAATACCTATTAGGGATGAAAACCCCTTTACTATTCCAATGGATTTGCTTAAGACAGCTATAAGACAAACAGTATTTGCTACAACTCAAGACGAAACAAGACCTATATTTACTGGTGTCTTATTAGAAATAAATGATGGAATAGCCTCCTTTGTAGCCTTAGATGGCTATAGGCTATCATTAAGAAATATTCCTGTTAATTCTACTGGGGATAATTTAAAGATAGTGATTCCAGGAAGAACCTTAAATGAATTAAACAAAATACTTGAAGATGAAGAGGAAGAGATAAAAATTTCCACATCTCCAGGTAATGTTGTATTTGATCTTGGTGATACCATTGTATCTTCCAGGCTTTTAGAAGGGCAGTTTTTCAACTATAAGGATATTATAAGACAAGAACATGAAACCAGGGTAGTAGTAGATAGAAAAGCCTTACAGGACAGTTTAGAAAGGGCCAGTTTACTGGCCAAGGAAGAAAAGGCAAATTTAGTTAAGTTAGTCATTACAGACACTCAAATGTTTATAAAATCTAATACGGAAATAGGAGATGTAAACGAGAAAATTAATATTCAAAAGGAAGGAGAGGACTTAAACATAGCCTTTAATTCCAAATATCTGTTGGATGGCATTAAGGTCATTGATTCTGAAAAGGTAGAACTGTTATTTATGGGAGAGTTAAACCCCTGTATAATGAAACCTATTAATGATATTGATTACACCTATTTAGTATTGCCTGTAAGATTGGCCCAGGCTGAACACTAATAAAATTTATACTTAAAAAAATTATAATCTAAAGGTGAATATTATGAGGGAGATAAAAATTACAACGGAATTTATAAAGTTGGATCAATTATTAAAGTTTGCCGGTATAACCCAAACTGGTGGAGAGAGTAAAGTATTAATAAATGAAGGTCTAGTATTAGTAAATGGACAAGTTGTAAAGGAAAGGGGTAAAAAAATTAGGAGAGGAGATATTGTAGAAATTAAAGAAACAGATAAGCTTATTGTGGTATAATAAAGATGTAAATAAAGCCTCAACCGTTTAAGGTTGAGGATTTATAACTTATTAAGAAGTTTTGAGAGGTGCTTTATTTGAATGTCAATAGCCTAAGGCTTATAAACTTTAGAAATTATAATAATATTTATCTTGAATTAAGTGATAAGGTAAATATATTTATAGGTAAAAATGCCCAAGGTAAGACAAATCTATTAGAGGCCATTTATGTTTCAGCTACTGGAAAATCCTTTAGAACCAATAAGGATAGGGAGCTTATAAATTTTAATAAAAAAGAAGCCTATATTGGTTCTAAAATAGAAATTGGCCAAAGGGAAAAGCTAATAGAGATTAAATTAGATAAAATAGGCCCTAAAAGGATAAAGATAAACAAGCTGGAATTAAAGAAACAAAGAGAACTTGATAGTGGCCTTAATGTAGTAGTATTTTCACCGGATGATCTATCCTTAGTAAAGGGCAGTCCAAGGGAAAGAAGACTTTTTTTAGATATGAGTATTTCTCAGATTAAACCTATTTACAGGTATAATTTAAATAGATACAATAAGATTCTTCTTCAAAGAAACAACCTTTTAAAGATAAGCAAAAATAAAAATGATATAGGAAATCTTTTAGATATATTTGATATACAGCTTGTAAAAGCTGGTACAGATATAATAATATCAAGATTTAATTTTATAGATAAATTATCCAAAATAGCTTCAAATATACATAATAAGCTAACCTTAAACAGGGAAAAGCTATTATTAAGCTATAGTTCAAATGTTGAATTTGAAAAATTAGATAAGAAGGAAATAGAAAATAGTTTTATGAGCAATCTAAATAAAAACAGAGATAAGGATATACTTACAGGTTCAACTTCCATAGGGCCCCACAGGGATGATATGAAAATATATATAAATAATATGGATTCAAGAACATTTGCCTCCCAGGGGCAGCAAAGGACTATTGTTTTGACCATAAAACTATCGAAAGTAGAGCTGATTTACAAGGATATAGGCAGCTATCCGGTATTGCTGCTAGATGATGTATTTTCCGAACTGGATTCAGATAGGCGAAAATATTTAATTAGCTTTTTCAATAATACCCAAACCTTCATTACCCTAACAGACATGGAAAACTTAGGTGAACTAAGGGACCTTAATCCATTAATCTTTACCATAGAAAATGGAAATATAAAATACAAGGAGTAGATTTGATGTATGTTCACATAGGCAATAACATTTATGTACTAAAAAAGGATATAGTTGGAATATTTAATGCAAAAGCCATAGATTTAAGTGAAAAAAACAAATATATTAAGGATCTTGTAAAATCAAATAGTATAAAAGATATAAAGGATGATATAAAAAGCTATATAATAACTTGTAAAAAAGAAAGGAAAAGAACTTCAAAAAAAACATGTAATATATACTGTACAAATATATCCTCTAACACTTTATTAAATAGATTTAGGGATGTGGAAACAGATTGGAGGTATAAAGATGGCAAAAGATAACAATAACAGAAAATATACTGCAGAAGAGATACAGGTCCTTACAGGTTTGGAGCCTGTCAGGAAAAGACCTGGTATGTATATTGGAAGCACGGGAGAAAAAGGTCTTCATCATTTAGTATATGAAGTAGTAGACAACAGTATTGATGAGGCACTGGCTGGAGTTTGTGACACCATAAATGTAATCATAGAAAAGGATAATTCTATAATAGTAGAGGATAATGGTAGCGGGATACCAGTAGAGATACATCCTCAAACTGGCAAATCCACAGTTGAAACAGTTCTTACAATTCTTCATGCTGGAGGAAAGTTTAATAATTCTGCCTATAAGGTATCCGGAGGCTTGCATGGTGTCGGTATTTCAGTAGTTAATGCCTTGTCTGAATGGTTAATAGCAAGGGTAAAGAGAGATGGTAAGGAATACATGCAAAAATTTGAAAGGGGTATTCCAGTAACTGAACTTGAAGTAATAGGGGAATCAGATACTACAGGTACAATTATTTCCTTTAAACCTGATAGGGAAATATTCGATACCATCAAGTTTAACTATGAAACCCTTCAACACAGGCTTAGGGAAATGGCCTTTTTAAATAAGGGTGTTAAGATTACCCTGGAAGATAGAAGGACTAAAGTAAAAGAAGTATTCCATTATGAAGGCGGTTTGAAGGCCTTTGTTGAATTTTTAAATAAAAATAAAAATCCAATACAAAAGAGAATCTTGTATTTTGAAGATTCAAGGGAAGATACTGTAGTTGAGCTGGCCCTTCAGTATACCGATTCCTATTCTGAAAATATATATAGCTTTGCCAACAATATAAATACTGAAGAAGGCGGCTTCCACTTAAGTGGTTTAAGAACAGCCTTAACTAGGGCTATAAATGACTATGGAAGAAAATATGGATTTTTAAAGGAAAAGGATGAAAATCTACAAGGGGAAGATGTAAGGGAAGGATTAACTGCAGTCCTGTCAGTTAAACTAATGAACCCTCAGTTTGAAGGACAAACCAAGACAAAATTAGGAAACAGTGAAGTAAGGGGTATAGTTGAGTCTATAACCTATGAACAGCTAAGTAATTTCCTTGAGGAAAATCCAAATGAAGGAAAGGCCATATTAGAAAAGGCCATAAGCGCATCTAGAGCCAGGGAGGCTGCCAGAAGAGCCAGGGAAATTTCAAGAAAAAGGAGCATATTAGACAATACAACCTTGCCAGGAAAACTTGCCGATTGCCAGGAAGATGATATTGAAGTAACTGAAATATTTTTGGTTGAGGGAGATTCAGCTGGTGGAAGTGCAAAACAAGGCAGGGACAGGAGAAATCAGGCAATATTGCCCTTAAGGGGTAAAATAATGAATGTGGAAAAGGCCAGGCTGGATAAAATACTGGAATATGAAGAAATTAGAGCCATGGTATCCGCCTTTGGAACCGGTATTGGTAAGGACTTTGATATAGAAAAATTAAGATATGGAAAGATAATTATAATGACAGACGCAGACGTTGATGGCGCCCATATAAGGACCTTACTATTAACCTTCTTCTATAGATATATGAGGGAGTTAATTGAAAATGGAAATATATATATAGCACAGCCACCTCTGTACAAGGTGACAAAGGGTAAAAAGGAATACTATGTATATAGTGATGAGGAGCTTGATAGACTACTTGAAGAAATAGGAAGAAGCAACTATTCTATACAGAGGTACAAGGGTCTGGGAGAGATGAATCCAGAACAGCTATGGGAGACAACAATGGACCCGGAAAACAGGATACTGCTAAAGGTAAGTATAGAGGATGCAAAGGCTGCTGATGAAATATTTACTACCTTAATGGGAGAAAAGGTAAAACCAAGACGGGAATTTATAAGACAAAATGCCAAATTAGTAAGGAACCTAGATATATAGCTGAGGAGTGAGTAACTATATGGATAAAAAAAGCAACATAATAAATATTTATATAGAAGATGAAATGAAAAAGTCATATTTAGACTATGCCATGTCTGTAATTGTAAGCAGGGCTCTCCCAGATGTGAGGGATGGTTTAAAGCCTGTCCATAGAAGAATTCTCTATTCAATGAATGAACTAGGCGTAACCCATGATAAGCCCTACAGAAAATCTGCAAGAATAGTAGGAGATGTACTTGGTAAATATCATCCCCATGGAGATTCTTCAGTATATGATGCCATGGTAAGGCTTGCTCAGGACTTCAACACCAGATATATGCTAATAGATGGCCATGGTAACTTTGGTTCCATAGATGGAGATAGTCCTGCAGCTATGCGTTATACAGAAGTAAGAATGTCAAAAATAGCCCAGGAAATGTTAAGGGATATAAATAAGGATACTATAGATTATAGGCCTAATTTTGATGAAACCTTAAAAGAGCCTGTAACCTTGCCCAGTAGATTTCCAAACTTGCTGGTAAATGGTTCTTCCGGTATAGCTGTAGGTATGGCTACTAATATTCCACCCCATAATTTAGGTGAAGTAATAGATGGAATAATTATGTATATTGACAATCCAAATATTACTACTGAAGAATTAATGAAGGCAATAAAGGGGCCAGACTTTCCAACCGGGGCCTTAATAATGGGAAGGGAAGGTATAGTATCTGCATATAAAACTGGAAGAGGAAAGATTACCCTAAGGGCAGTGGCGGAAATAGAAGAAGGCAGCAGAGGCAGACAGAGGATTATAGTTACAGAACTACCATATCAGGTAAACAAGGCCCGCCTGATAGAAAAGATAGCAGAACTTGTAAGGGACAAGAAAATTGATGGAATAGCTGATTTAAGAGATGAATCTGATAGAGAGGGCATGAGAATTGTAATAGAGCTAAAAAGGGATGCCAATGCCAATATAGTTCTAAATAGGCTATACAAGCAAACCCAATTACAGGCTACTTTTGGAATTATAATGCTGGCTTTAGTAAATGATGAGCCAAAGGTATTAAGCTTAAAGGGTATATTAAAACACTATATTGAGTATCAAAAAGAAATTATAGTAAGAAGAACAAGGTATGATTTAAACAAGGCAGAAGAAAGGGCCCATATAGTAGAAGGATTAAAAATAGCCTTAGATAATATAGATGAAGTCATAAACATAATTAGAAGCTCCAAGGATGACCAGACAGCAAAGGAAAGGCTTATGGAAGCCTTTGGCCTATCAGATAAACAGGCACAGGCAATTTTAGACATGAGATTAAGAAGATTAACAGGTCTAGAAAGGGAAAAATTAGATGAAGAGTATGAGGCCCTGATTAAAGAGATAAACAGGCTAAAGGAAATACTAGCCAGTGAAAGGCTGGTTTTAGAAATAATTAAAAGTGAACTGCTAGAAATTAAGGAAAAGTATGGAGATGAAAGAAGAACTAAAATAATGCCAGCCCCTGATGAAATTAATATTGAGGATATGATTGAAGAGGAAAAGGTAGTAATTACCTTAACCCATAGGGGATATATAAAGAGAATGCCTGAAAATACCTATAAGCCACAAAAAAGAGGTGGTAAAGGTATCGTAGGTCTTACTACCAGAGAAAATGATTTTGTAGAGAACCTGTTCATAACATCAACCCATGACAACATATTATTCTTTACAAATAAGGGTAAAGTTTATTTATTAAAGGCTTATGAGATACCTGAAGGAAAGAGGCAATCAAAGGGAACTAATATAGTTAATTTATTAAATCTATCAAGGGGTGAATCTATATCTGCTGTCATACCTATAGAAAAATATGATCCAGAAAGTTATCTTGTATTTATAACTAAAAATGGTCTTATAAAAAAGACTGCAATGGAAGAGTTCAAGAATATAAGAAAAAGTGGCTTAATAGCTATAAAATTAAAAGAAGATGATGAATTAATAGCAGTCAGAAAGACAGATGGAGATAGGGACATAGTAGTAGTAACCTCCATGGGTATGGCCATTAGATTTAGTGAAAAGGATATAAGGCAGATGGGAAGGAATGCTACTGGAGTAATAGCTATTAAGCTGAAAGAAGATGATACAGTAGTAGCTATGGATCTTGCGGAAGAAGGTAAAAGCCTGTTGGTTGTTAGTGAACATGGTTATGGGAAGAGGACTTCCTTAGATGAATACAAAACTCAAAAAAGAGCTGGAATGGGATTAAGAACCTACAATGTAAAGGATAAGACAGGAAAATTAGTATCTGCAAAGGTAATTGATGAAAAAGATGAAATTATGATGATCTCAGCCTTAGGAACCATTATTAGGATAAAGGCAGAAGATATTTCCTTAATGGGCAGGAATACACAAGGAGTAAAATTAATGAAAGTAGACAAGGAAGAAGACAGGGTAATGGCAATAGCTAAATTTGTAGAGGAAGAATAAAAAAAGCAGCTTAGCTGCTTTTTTTATTTACTTTGGTAAACCTACTATTTTACTTTACATTAAAGGGTTTTTATTATAGAATTAAGTAAAAAAGATAGGTAAGGGAGGTATCTAAATGGCATTGGATATTAAAATTAATTTTGATGAAGACAATAACTATTGGTTAGTAAAGCCAATAGGTGAAGTTGATATATATACTTCTCCGGAATTAAAGGATAAAATATCCCAGGCTGTAGGTGATAAGAAAGCAGATATTGTAATAGACGGCAAAGAATTGGAATACCTGGATAGTACAGGCTTAGGAACCCTAATAGGTATCTTAAAAATGATAAAAGACAATAACCACAAAATATATATAAGAAATTTAAGGGCCAATATAAGAAAATTATTTGATATAACTGAATTAGATAAGGTTTTTGTCATTGAGGAGTGAATTGTATGAAAAGTGATGTTTTTAAACTAACAATTCCAAGTAAACCAGATTATATTTCAGTTGCACGTCTAACTTCATCATGTATTTCAAGTAAATTAGGGTTGTCCATAGATGAAATAGAAGATATAAAAGTATGTTTATCAGAAGCCTGTACAAATGCTTTAGAGAGAACGGATGAAATAAATATTACATTTGAAGTTACAAAGGACCAGCTTATAATAACAGTTGATGATGTTTTGTTACCTGAAAATGATGATGAAAAAATGGAAGAAATTCATTTTGGAATATTAATTATGAAATCCCTTATGGATGAGGTGAATTTTTCAGAAAAAGGAGTTGAAATGATTAAATATTTAGAGGATGGTTTGCATGAAAAAGAAAAAGAGCTATGAAAAAAGAGAATTAAATAACCTGGAGGATATGGATACCAAGTCCTTGTTTAAAGAATTTAAAAAAACAAAGGATAAAAAGATAAGGGATATATTAATTGAAAGACATCTATATATAGCCGAAATATTGGCAAAAAAATATGTTAATAGGGGTATAGACTATGATGATATATTTCAAGTAGCTTCCATTGGACTTATATATGCTATTGATAGGTATGATATAGATAAGGGATATGAATTTTCCAGTTTTGCAACACCTACAATAATAGGCGAAATCAAAAAATATTTTAGGGACAAAGGGTGGACAATCAGGGTACCTAGAAGGATCCAGGAACTATCAAAGAAAATAAATAATGCCAAAATAGTATTAAGCCAGGAATTGCAAAGATCTCCTACTGTTCAGGATATTGCAGAATATTTAGGTTCTACAGAGGAAGAAATATTAGAGGCCATGGAAGGTAGCAAGGTATATACTCCTCAATCCTTGGATTTAACCTACGATGCAAATAATGATGATAAGGACTTAAACTTGGCAGATTTTATAGGTGAAGAAGATGTGTACTTCAGTAAAATAGAGAACAATGATTTTTTGAAAAGATCTATGAACAAATTAAATGAAGTTGAAAAGAAAATATTTATAGATAGATATTTTAATGATAAGACACAGGTTGTTATTGCAAAGGAATTAAATATATCACAGATGACCGTATCGAGAATTGAAAAGAGAATAATTGAAAAGATGAGAAAAGAAATGGAAAAAACCTTGTAGATATTTTTTACAGAAAAAGTGTTGACAAGTATACAAAAAGCTGTTATAGTATAAAAGCTGTCTCGAAAAGAAGAAAAAATCTACAAAAACTATAAAAGTTTTAAAAAAGTATTGACAGCAAATAAAAAATATGCTATATTGTAATAGTCACTTGCGAAAAAGCAAGCTGAACCATGAGAACTAAACAGTGTGAGATACTTTGAGTAGGTAAAAAGAGCTAAATCAAACTTTTTAAA
>JAAYHM010000106.1 GCA_012735405.1 Tissierellia bacterium
ATTCATTTCCAAGGGTTACAGCAATATCCCCATCTAAAGAGTCCAAAACAGCTTTTAGTTTTTCAATACATAATAAATAGTCCTCATAGGGCATTATTGGTCCAGGTCCTCCATCTACATAACAGTGGAGACAGTTAGTATTGCATCCTGCTATACTTATTTCAAATGTATATTTCATTATTTTTCACCTCTTTAACACAATTTTCATCTTATAAATTATGCCTATAGCCTTACAAGATACTGTCAGATTTGCCTTTGTCCATCCTTATAGGAAGCATTTTCAATAGAATTGTTAAGATAATATAGGTTTTCTTTTACAATTCTAATAATCTTAGTTTTATTTCTGTAGCTTCTAATATGGCTGCTGAGCCTTGGAAATAAAGATAAGACTATAAGAATAATTAGAATTATAATAATCATTTTTTTCATTTCATTTCCCCTTATTTTATTTTTGCTTTCATGTTTCAAACTTACTTAATATATGCATAGAATATATAAGCTTTAAATTTTATAAATAATATTTATTATTAAAATAAGATAATTCTAAATGTATTTAAAGAAGCTGTGATTGTATCCATAAAAATTGTAACAATTAAGACAATAACAAGTAAATAGTCTATTTTAAAAATAAGAGATTGAGTCTTGAACTCCACATAAAAGCCTCCTTTTTATAACAAGATTGCAGAATATAAATTTACTTAAATATAATATGTTAAAAATATTAGTTAATAATTACCTGATAACCCATTCTTGTACAATATTTATTCTATGTATAAATCCAGATTCCTTTATTTACATATTTATTTATTAAGAAATTAAATCACAATATTATTAAAGGGTATAATTTCAATGATTCTTAGGTTATTTACTACACAAAAATAATTCCAATTGATTCATAGGGTGAAAATAAAATAAAAAATTCCTACATCTTCTGTGTAGGAATCTGCGCACCACATATTATATTTGATATTTAAAAACTTATAAGTCCTATATGCTCTAATAAGATCTTGGTTCCCATGGCCATTAGTATTATACCACCCACAAACTCAGCCCTGGATTTATATTTAACTCCAAATACATTGCCAATTTTAACTCCAACAAAGGAATTTATAAAGGTTATTATTCCAATAAATATTACTGCAGGAACAATATGTACCTTTAAAAAAGCTAATGTAATCCCTACAGCTAAAGCATCAATACTTGTAGCAATAGCAAGTATCAGCATAGTTTTAAAACATAGTCCTCTCTCTAAAACCCCATTTCCCGAGACTACTGCAACCTCTTCTACAGCTTCACAGGACTTGTTGCTGGATTCTTTAATCATATTTGCGCCAATAGCTCCTAATAGTATAAAGGCCAGCCAATGGTCATATTTAACAATATTTTCACTGAATTGGGAACCTAAAAAATATCCTATGAGGGGCATGGCTGCTTGAAATATTCCAAAGTATAAGGCTACAATAAGGGCATTTTTAATACTAGCCCTTTTAAAAGACATGCCTTTACATATTGCTACTGCAAAGGCATCCATAGACACACCTAAAGCAACTGCAAAAATCTCAAAAAAATTCATTGTAATTCTCCTTGTCTTTGGCAGGTTAAACTTAACCTTGTTAATTTATAAATTACCTTTTATCATGTCTAATTATATTAGAAATATATTTTCCAGTCAACGAACTTCAACCCTTTTTATCTCTTAACTTATTTAATTCTATGTTGGTATTATAAATTTATTACTAAATATTTCGTATTTCAAACCAATATGGTACTATTAATTTAAAGGTTTATTCTTTTGCATATTTAAATAAATTGACAAAACATAGCAGTTAATATAAACTATTTTTTACCTGGGTATTTTTTGTAAAATTCAAGGAGGTTAGACCATGGCAAATATTAAAGAATTATTTGCTCCAAAGGATTTAACTAAAGGCAAACCATGGAAAAGAATTGTTGAATTTGCAATACCAATGCTAATAGGCAATGTTGCTCAACAGCTTTACAATACTGCTGACTCTATAATTGTAGGCAGATATGTAGGTGATAATGCCCTTGCAGCTGTTGGTAGTGCAGGTCCTGTACTACACCTGTTGCTAGTACTATTTGTTGGAGTAGCTGTAGGTGCCGGTATAATGGTATCCCAATACTTTGGTGCAAGGGATAGGGAAAAGCTTTCCCATACTATTGGTATATGTATATCCCTTACAGCAATTGCTTCTTTAATAATTATGATTATAGGACCTCTTGTTACCCGTCCCCTGTTAAAACTACTCAATACACCAGCAAGTATTATTGATTGGAGTGCAGATTATCTAATAATATTCTTTTTAGGAGCTGCAGGTTTTTCTTATTATAATATATTTGCAGGTATCTTACGTGGTCTTGGCGATTCATTATCCGCTCTTGTATTTTTACTTATTGCCACCGCTTTAAATGTAGTACTTGATATTATATTTGTTACTAGATTTAATATGGGTGTACCTGGTGTTGCCCTTGCAACTATTATAGCCCAGGCAATTTCTGCTGTACTTTCATTTATAAAGCTTATGAAGATGGATGATAGTTTTGATTTAAAGCTAAAGATGTTAAAGCTTAATAAAGATTATGTACTTCAGTTACTAAAGCTTGGATTGCCCTCAGGACTTACCCAGGCAATATTTTCTCTAGCCATGATTATTGTTCAATCTCTAACTAATACCTTTGGTGAAATGGTCATAGCTGCCAACGTCATCCTCATGAGGGTTGATGCATTTGCCATGATGCCAAATTTCACCTTTGGAAGTGCAATGACTACATACACAGGACAAAATATTGGTGCCAGAAAACTTGACAGGGTAGAAGAAGGAACCAAACAGGGTACTATGATTGCAGTAAGTACTTCAGCTGTTATTACCATTATTATTTTAACCTTTGGAAAATACCTCATGTCTATTTTTACGGATACTAAGGAATTAGTTGACTTAAGCATGCATATGATGCGAATATTGGCACTCGGATATGTTGCCATGGCTGTAACCCAATGCTTATCTGGGGTTATGCGTGGTGCAGGAGACACTGTAACTCCTATGTGGATTTCCCTTATTACTACAGTTGGTATCCGCGTACCAGTAGCTTATGGAATTGCATATTTAACAAGAAGTCCAGCCTATCCTACAGGAAGGCCTGAATCAATCTTTATATCCTTGTTGACAGCTTGGACCATGGGTGCTCTTATAACTACATTTTTCTACAGAAGGGGAAAATGGCGTAAAAAAGCCATTATTGATACGCAATAAAGGGATATTTTGGCTTGACTAAGCCAAAATATCCTTTTTGTTATCACTCCAATGCCTTCTTACTTATTTCCCTTATAGCCTCATATATTGATATATAGTAGGTCTTTTTCCTAATGCCTTCTTCACTACTTACGCCTTGAGGCTTTTCTCTGGCACTTTGGGTTGCTACTAAGTCCTATTAATTGGGCCACCTTCTCCTGGAAAGACCCTTTTCTTCAAAAGCTTTCAAAAATCTCTTGTGACCTATTTCATATTGTACTCTTCTGAAATATTCCATATCCATATAGATACTCATAACCCTGGATTCAAAAAGAACCTTTGTTAAAATATTTTCCATATATATGATCTTCCCGTACTTAATTACTTGAAATTGTAACTCTGCATCTACATTATTTAATATAACTAAATCAATATCTTCCCTATTTAAAATAGCCACTAGCTCATCTAAAATATCTAATTTAACAAAACTATCTGCCTTTCCGTCAATGTATACTGCTATATCCAAATCACTATTTTCTGTATTTGTTCCCTTAGCATAGGAGCCAAAAATATATATAAGCTTTATATTATACTCTTTAACAAACCTATCTATGTACCTAGATAGGATTTCCTTAACTTGTAAAATATTCTTTTGCATAATATCAGCCTACTTATCATAATTTTCTTTTATCCAATTATTTATATAGTCCATATATTTTATGAAATCTTCTAGCCTATTTGATAGTATGTCCACTATTATGTCTTCATCTACTTTTACATAATCATGGACCAGTATATTCCTAAAGCCTACCATTTTAGCTAATTCTTTTGCAAAGCTATTTGGAATTACTCCTAATTGTGATAATCCCAATATAGTTTCCCTATAGGTAGAGGGCCTATGGCAATCACTATAGGATATTATAATATTGGCTATGTCAAGAATTATTTCAATGCATATTTGTATCCCTCTTTCTATTCCCCAATATTTAATAATATCCTCTTTTATATTTTCTTTAGTAATGTCATAGGAAACCTGCTTTAAATATATTAAGTTTTGTTCATGTTCTTTAAACTTTCTATTTATTAAACTTATTATATCCTTAGTCAAAATTAGATCCCCCTTAAAAAGCACTCTTTAGTACTTATATTTTAACATATACTTACTATACTAACTACTATTCCCATTGAAGCAATCTTCTTTCCCCTTCTAGCTTTTTAATGTCTGTAATATCCTGGGTAACTTCCAGTACTCCCTTATATTCTCCCTTTGAATTTCTAAGGGCAAAATATTGAATGAGAAGCTTTCTGCCTTTAAAGTCTATCCAAAAATTTGCAGTGTCCCTGCTACCCTCCCTAAAGGCATCAATAATTTTGTCTACTACATGGACACTTTCTGCAGGATGGCAGTTTCTAACATCACGGCCTATGACAGCTGGAGAACGGGGGAAGGTTCTGTCCTTAGGCTTTGTAAAAAACCTAACCTTGTTGTTTTCATCTACAAAGGTAAGGTCCACTGGCAAGGCATTAAATAAAAGCATTATCTGTTCAAAGCTAAGCTCACCAGTTTCAGTTTTAAATTTCATGCCTTCAAAGCCATGTATTTCTATTTTTTCTCCTTCCTCTATAGGGGGCCTTTCAATAAATGGAAAGCCATACTCTGTACTCTGCCTGTTCATATCCTCCCATTCAGATTCATCCATAAGCTCCATGGCTGCAGGAAATAGTATTAAGTTTTCCTTCTTTACAATACCAAGCATTGCAAAAAAGAGCTTGCCTATTTCCACATTGAATTCCTTTAAGCTAAACTCTTCCTTTTCCAATAAGGCTATGTTGTTCTTTAAAGATTCCCTTGCTTCGTCATGTAAGGACCACATTATTGAAAGACCATTGAATATATCCATCTTTTTCTCCATATAGGGAAAGAGTATGTTTTCCTTTTTAAGATAATGCTCATTAAAATCCTCTAAGGACTTCAATATACTACGTATCTCCTCCCTTTTCTCTTCCACCTTCTTTTCTAAAATAATCTTTCTTATTTTTCCTAGTCTCTCTTCCAATGCAGCATTTTCCTTCATCAATATATCTAAAAAGCTATTTTCCCTTGGTTTCTTCCATTTATAGCTGGCAAGGGATTTATGGAATACATTTATTACCTTATCAAGGATCTTAAGTATTTCCCTTGGTGTATATCCCTCCTCTATCCTTGAAGTAAAAATCTCAAAGCATTCCCTTGGAGTTACTCTCTCTATGTCTTCCTTATACTCTTGATATAGCATTTTGCCATCTTTATTATCTAAAACACCTTGTACATATTCTTTTAATCTTTCAACCTTTTTCTTATCACCCATAAATAATCCTCCATATAATTATTGTCTTCTATTTACTCTACTTCTCTATAATTTTCTTATATGTAGGATATTACCCTATTTAAAGCTTCTTTATCATCATATTGGATTTAAATATTCTACAAATTTCATTGCAGCCGATGATAAGGTTACGCTTTTTAAATAACATACACCAATCTCCCGTTTAGGTATTTCCTCTTCAAGTTTGACTTCATAGAGTATTTTTTTCTCTAAATAATCTTTGGAAAACTCTTTTACAACACAGGATATGCCTAAATTGATTTTAGCAAACTCAAGAAGCAAATCATGGGATCCTAATTCTATTTCCGGTTCAATCTTAACTCCCTTAGACAGTATAAAATTTTCAACATACTGCCTTGAGTTGGAATTGGGCTCTAGTAATATTAGGGGCAGATTTGATAGATCATTAAATGATAGAGGTTCGCTTATAATATGTTTGTATTTTTCTCCACATACAAAAATATCCTGGATATTTTTCAGCTTCTTGACACTTAAGTCTGAATCATCGACAGGCAAATTGCATATTCCAATGTCTACTTCACCAGATTTTAACAAATCACATATTTCCAAAGTAGTCCTATTTATTATTTTTAACTTAATATTTGGATGTTCATTGTGGAATTTTTCCAGATATGGAAGTAGATAATAGCGGGATATAGTGTCTCCAACACCTATTCTCAATACTCCTACCATAAGCTTTTTTGATTCCAACAGTTTAGTCACACCTACATCAATTAGATTTATTGCAGAGCTGGCATATTCAAATAGTATATGGCCTTCATTTGTAAGAACTACTCCTCTGGGAGTACGGGTAAAAAGTCTGGTTCCTAATTCCTTTTCCAATTGATGGATTGATTGGCTTACAGCAGGTTGGGTTATATAAAGATTTTTGGCTGCTTTGGAAAAGCTCTTCCATTTAGCTACTTCCACAAATATTCTATAGATATCTAATTTAACAGACATATAAGCACTCCTTATATCATATATTAATACTATTTATTTTACTTATACCAAATATTAATGTATATTACAAGTATAAGGATGTAAAATATTTCCCAAACTAATTAAAAGGAGAGATTTAATATGGAAAGAATGGTAGGTACTGTTACCCGAGGCCTACGCGCACCGATTGTAATGAAAGGGGACAATATAGTTCAAATAGTTGTAGATACTGTTTTAAAAGCTTCTGAAGTAGAAGGTTTTCCTATAAGGGATAGGGACATAGTTGCTATAACTGAATCACTAGTTGCTCGTGCTCAGGGAAATTATGCTGATATTGATGCAATTGCTATAGATATTAAATCTAAGTTTAATACTGATACTTTAGGAGTTGTATTTCCTATTTTAAGCCGAAATCGTTTTGCTATAATACTAAAAGGAATTGCAAAGGGTACAAATAAAATTGTACTCATGCTCCAATATCCTTCTGATGAAGTAGGTAACCAATTGGTAACCATAGATGAGTTGGATGAAAAGGGCATCAATCCCTGGACTGATGTATTAACAGAAAAAGAGTTTAGGGATCTTTTTGGAGAGCAAAAACATCCCTTTACTGGTATAGATTATGTTGAGTATTACAGATCCATAGTTGAAGAACAGGGAGTAGAATGTGAAATAATATTTTCAAATAACCCAAAAACCATACTTTCTTACACTAAAAATGTACTTGTTTGTGATATCCATAACAGAAAGAGGACAAAGAGGATCATTAAAAATAATGGTGGAGAAAAGGTATATGGCCTAGATGATATATTGACAGAACCTATTAATGACAACGGATATAATGAAATCTATGGATTACTGGGTTCAAATAAGGCAACAGAAACTACCCTAAAATTATTTCCAAGGGACTGCCAAGTAATAGTAGATGAAATCCAGGCAATATTGAAGGAAAAAACAGGTAAAACTGTTGAAGTAATGGTATATGGTGATGGTGCTTTTAAGGATCCAGTATGTAAAATTTGGGAGCTGGCAGATCCGGTTGTATCCCCTGCCTATACTAAAGGCCTTGAAGGAACCCCAAATGAAATAAAGTTAAAGTTTATTGCTGACAATGTATTTACTGACTTAAGAGGGGAAGAGCTGCAAAAAGCAATTGCAGACTATATTAAAAATAAGGAAAAGGACCTGGTTGGAAAAATGGAGTCAGAAGGAACTACCCCAAGAAGGCTTACAGACTTAATTGGCTCCCTTTGTGACTTAACTTCCGGTAGTGGAGATAAGGGTACTCCAATTGTATATGTACAAGGTTATTTTGATAATTATATAGAATAATGATAAAAAGCCACTAGCTCAATAAAGCCAGTGGCTTTTTAAATATTAGGATATAAACTGTTTTGTACCCTTTTCTTCCAATCCATATCTTTCTATTGCACTTTCCAAGATCTTGCCTATAAATTGTCCCTTAGTGAAACCTTGAGCTTTTGCAGCATATCCCATATAACCATGATGGATTTTCATGTTTCCATCTTCGTCCCTGCTTGAGTCCATAGTAAGGCCTGCATAAGTATTTAATTCCAAGAAATAGGGTACTCCATCTTTTCCTAAAATCATGTCTATTCTTCCATAATCCTTTGCATTTAATGCCTTATATATTTTAAGGGCTGTATCCTTAACCAGTTCTTCCTCTTCAGCACTTAATCTTGCTGGACAATGTATTATTTCCAAATCATACATCTTGTGTTCAAAGGTATTAGTCTTAGCTGAATTATATTCTATTTCTACAACAGGAAGAACCATTGGATTTTCATATCCTATAATACCAACAGTAATTTCCCTTCCTTCTATATACTCTTCAATTAAAGCTTCCTGTCCTATTTTTGCCGTTATCTTCCTTACAACCTTTGGCAGGTCCTCATACCTATAAACTATGTTTTCCTCCGTTATTCCAGCACTTCCCCTTCCCTTTACCGGCTTTACAAATAGAGGATATTTTAAGTTAATAGGTGGAATATTATCCGGGTCATTGGCTACTACAAATTTTGCTGTAGGTAGCTTGTTGTAAGCTACAATTTCCTTTCTTTTTGCCTTATCCATGGCCACAAGGTCTAGACCAGATCCAACATAGGGTATACCAAAGGTTTCTAGGAAAACCACCTCCTTAAGGCTAGACGCATTGAACACAATATCAACCTTTTCTTTTCTAATGGTCCTATAAGTCTCTCTAGGATCTTTTTTCCACTCTATTAGGCAAGCATCATAACCTGCTTCCTGCAAGGCTGTATAATGATGGTAGGC
>JAAYHM010000020.1 GCA_012735405.1 Tissierellia bacterium
GATGAGGAAATGGCAAAATTAAATGCTAAAGTAGATATTGAACAACAAGACTCTAAAGAAGTTGCAAGGGATTGGCTTGTAGAAAATGGATTAATAGATTAAAAAATGGGTGCTAAGCACCCATTTTAGTTTGTTTTATTTTCTATTTCTTCCAGTATCATATTTAAGAAATCTTCAACCCTATATTGGCCAATATCCCCCTTATCCCTTTTATTTACTGATACAAGCCTATTTTCTACTTCCTTTTCACCTACAACAAGCATATAAGGGATTCTTTGCAGTCTTGCTTCTCTTATTTTATATCCAATCTTTTCAGCTCTATCGTCTACTTCAACCCTTAATCCTTTTTCTTCCATTTCTTTCTTTAGTTCATAGGCGTAGTCATTAAACTTATCGGATATAGGAAGTATGGAAACTTGAACTGGGGCTATCCATACAGGGAACTTACCTGCATAGTGTTCTATTAGTATTCCCATAAATCTTTCAATACTTCCCAATATGGTTCTGTGAATCATAACTGGACGTTTCTTTTCATTATCTTTATCTATATAAGTTAAGTCAAATCTTTCTGGCATTTGGAAGTCAAGTTGGATTGTTCCGCATTGCCAAGTCCTTCCTATGGCATCTTCCAGATGATAATCTATTTTTGGACCATAGAAGGCTCCATCCCCTTCATTTACTATATAGTCAATTCCCTTTTCCTCCAAGGCCTCTTTTAATGCATTTGTAGCTAATTCCCATTGTTCCTCAGTTCCCATGGAATTTTCAGGCCTTGTGCTTAGCTCTACATGATACTTAAATCCAAATATACTATATATATAGTCTGCTAAATCTATTACCCCTTTAATTTCATCTTTTACCTGGGATGGTAATGCAAATATATGGGCATCATCCTGTGTAAAACTTCTAACTCTCATTAAGCCATGAAGAGCGCCTGAGAGCTCATGCCTGTGTACTAATCCCAATTCACCCCATCTTAGTGGAAAATCCCTATAGCTATGAAGTTTAGATTTGTATATAAGTATGGCACCTGGACAATTCATTGGTTTTATGGCATAAGGATTATCATCTATTTCTGTAAAGTACATATTTTCCTTATAATGATCCCAGTGGCCTGACTGTTGCCATAAACTTTCATTTAATATAATAGGAGTTTTAACTTCACCATATCCCCTTTTAACATGCTCTTTTTTCCAAAATTCTTCTAGTATATTTCTAATTATCATTCCTTTTGGATGGAAAAATGGGAATCCTGGTCCTTCTTCTTGTATGCTAAATAGGTCTAATTCCTTTCCTAGCTTTCTATGATCCCTCTTCTTAGCCTCTTCCAGCCTTTCCAGGTACTCATCTAAATCCTTTTTCTTTTCAAAAGTAATACCATATATTCTTTGAAGCATCTTATTCTTTTCATCTCCACGCCAGTAGGCCCCTGCTATACTTAATAGTTTAATAGCCTTTACCTTTTTAGTATTTAATAAATGGGGACCAGCACAGAGGTCTGTAAATTCTCCCAGCTTGTAAAATGAAATTTCCTCATCTTCCGGGAAGTTTTCAATCAAATCTACCTTGTAAACTTCTCCCTTTTCTTTAAAATAGCCTAATGCCTCTTCCCTTGGCATTATAAATCTTTCTAGCTCATGGTTTTCCTTTACTATTTTCTTCATTTCTTCTTCAATTTTTTCTAAATCCTCTGGACTAAATCTATGCTCTGTATCAAAATCATAGTAAAATCCATTATCTATAGCCGGGCCAATGGCAAATTTAACATCTGGAAATAGCCTCTTAACTGCTAAGGCCATTATATGTGCAGATGTATGCCAGAATATTTCTTTCCCTTCTTTATCTTCGAATTTAACAAATCTTACTTCTGCATCTTCATCAACTGTCTCTTGTAATCCCTTAGTTTTACCATTTACTACCGCTCCAAGTGCCACTCTGGCTAATCCTTCACTTATATCCTGTGCAACTTCTAATAATTTAACGCCTTTTTTATATTCTTTTTTAGAACCGTCTGGCAATGTTATCACTATACTTTCCACATCTATTCTCCTTTCATTTATTTTATTTCATATATAATTAAAAAACTCTCGTCACTGCATATGCAGGGACGAGAGATAACTCCCGTGGTTCCACCCTAATTGGTACTCAATTTAAATAACGCTTTTAGCGGCTATCCTTATTAGGGATGCGGCTCCGGGGTGGTCTTCAGTTGTTTCCCCATAGGGAGGCTTCCAGCCTAAGGCACTCCCCTCTCTTGATGGTTTCCACAACCTACTCTTCCCTTCCTAGCCTTTTATATTTGATTATAATTCTAATATTTTAGTTATATATTATAACATTTGATACCCAATTATTCAATATATTAACATTTATTTTATTTTAATATATTCAATATTTCTTCTAATGTTAATAAATTTTGCTCTCCTGTTTTCATATTTCTTAAGGTATAGAGATTCTTTTTAAATTCTTCCTCTCCAATAATTATTGCATAAGGAATACCTAACTTATCTGCAAAACTGAACTTTTTACCTGTTTTCACATTTTCTAAGTAAACTTGCGTATTTATACTATTTTGCCTTAGTACACTAGCAGTTTCCACTGATTTCTCTAAATAATCTCCCATAGGTATTATTATTACTTTTGTTAATGATTTGTCTTCTGATTTAATTAGTTTGGCTTCTGTCAATTGATAAAAAAGCCTTGTAAGTCCTATGGAAATTCCTACACCAGGAAGTTTTTGCTTTGTATAAAAACCTGCCAGGTCATCATACCTTCCTCCAGAACAAATACTTCCTATGTCAGGATAATTATCTAAAAAGGTTTCATACACTGTTCCAGTATAATAATCCAATCCTCTTGCTATAGTTAAATCTATAGAAAAGTTTTCTTCAGGCACTCCAAATAGTCCTACATAGCGATTTACAAGTTCAAGCTCTTCTACCCCAATATTAAATACCTCATTATTTATATTTAAAGCTTTTAGTTTTTTTATTTTTTCCAAATTGGAGCCTTCTATATTAATGAAATTAATAATCTCATCTATTATACTTTCTTCTAAGTCTTGTCCTTTAAGTTCCTTAATCACTCCTTCTTGGCCTATTTTCTCCAATTTATCTATAGTCCTAAGAACCTCCTGAGAATCTTCAATACCTAAGTATTGGAAAAAACCCTTAAGCACCTTCCTATTATTTATCTTTATAGTAAATTCATCAAATCCCAGATCCTTAAAGGTTGAATATATTACACTTGGTATTTCTGCATCATTTATAATGTCTAATTTTTCATTTCCTATTATATCTATGTCGCACTGATAGAATTCCCTGAAACGTCCTCTTTGGGCTTTCTCTCCCCTATATACCTTCCCTATATGATACCTCCTAAAGGGAAATGCAAGCTCAGAATAATGCTGTGCCACATATCTAGCCAATGGTACTGTTAAATCAAATCTTAAGGCAAGGTCGGTATCTCCTTTTTGAAACCTATATATTTGTTTTTCCGTCTCTCCTCCACCTTTTGCTAATAGTATTTCTGCTTTTTCTATAACTGGAGTATCTATAGGCAAAAATCCAAACCTTTCATAATTTTTCCTTATGGTATCCATCATTTTATTAAAAAGTATCTGATCCTGTGGTGTTAATTCCATAAATCCAGCTAGTATAGATGGCTTTATTATATTTTTACTCATATATATACCTCCAATATGTAGTCTATTAGTATTATAATAACATTTTATTTTTATTTTTCAAATAAAAAAGAAGCTGGAATAATCAGCTTCATTATTTATTATGCCTTATTGCAAGTCTTCCCTTACACCTTTCACAACCTAAACAATGATATACACTATTTTTAAATACATCTGTTATTATTTTTACTACATCCTTTGTTTTATGAATTTCTTCTAAATGGATTATAATATTTTCCGGAGCTAATACTATTAAGGAACTAATTAATATATCATCCTTACTAATTTCTCCTTTTTCTATTTCAATTATTATATCCTTAAAGAAATCCATATCTATTTTTTGTCCCTTTTCATCTAAAAGTATATATTCATCACCTTCAAAAACTAAATCTATCACCTTATATTTAGGTTCCTGTATTTCCACAAAATACCTTAATATACTTACAAACTCTTGATACTCTTTCCGTGCAGTAAATTCTTCAATTCCCTTGTCTACAGCTAAATCAATTAATAAATTAAAATCTTTTAATCTAAAGGTAATAAACCCATCTATTGAAATAAGAGTTTTTTCTAACACATAATTTTTTATTTGATTATTAATATACTGCTTTTCTATTAGAAAATTGTCTTTATTTAATAATAGTTTTTTTGATATTTCTGATAGCTCTTTTTTTTCATCTTTGTTTAGCTTTTTATAATTTAAGTTTATTTGTTTATCTATTATATCTTCTGTATATATGTTTAGTATTATATCTAGTATTAATTCCGAAACTCTATTGTAAAAATCCTTTAAAGATCTATTTTTCAAGGGAATTATATTGAAAAAATATCTGGAATTATAATCTATTTCTTCTATTTTAACCTTTTTTTCTGGGAAATAGCTATAGATTAGTTGTCTTGCTCTATCTATATTCTTATTCACTCCCACTTGAATATTCATGTTTAGTCTCCTTTCTTGTTACTAGTATGCACTATGTTAATATGCATATACTCTATAAAGAGTTACTGAATTGGCAATTTAGGCTAATTATGGTCCCAACATCTAAGGCTTCTTCATTATCTAACCAAATTATCTTTTTTTTGTATTTTTTTAAAAATTTTATAATCTTTTCTTCATCCGGATGTTTTGAAAATTTCCCAGAAAATACTATATCTCTTGTGGATAAATTCCCACAGGTACCGCCTATAAAACCATAATCATACCCATCTAATCTAATATAGCCCGGTCTAATATGTAATACATCTATTCCTAAGGCGGCTAGTTTTTTGTACATAGGATAATCTGAAGTAATAATTGCCTTTTCATCTATAATTGCCATAGAGCATTTTGTATAACCCTGTTTTATATTAATAAATTCTAAATTCTCTTTTTTTAAGTAAAATTTTAATTTTTCATCTGTATATTTAAAATTGTGCACAGCAAAGTTATATATCCTACCCACATTATATGCAATATCATCTGGATACTCTTTATCTAATTTTTTCTCGCCTTCAATTAATTTTATACCCAATTTGGATAAGCTTTCATAATAATAATTAAATACATTTGGTGCAACTATTAAAGTTTTATGATTTACAGGATGCATAACAATATCCGGATGATAGGATATAGGCTCCTGAACTTCTTTGCAAGGTATGGTAGGTATTACTTTTATATTCATGTTTTTAAATACTTTATTTGCCTTGTCATATATACGTCCATCTACTATAACTACATTTGCATAATCAATCGGTAAAAAGGGGTTTTTCATAATATCACTCCACAAAAAAATTAAACCTTCTAATTAGAAGGTTTAAAAAGTTTTCATTGGAGGCGACACCCGGATTCGAACCGGGGATAAAGGTTTTGCAGACCTCTGCCTTACCACTTGGCTATGTCGCCCCAGCACCAATGTACCATTTTAATTTACAATTGTAGAATGGAGCGGAAGACGGGATTCGAACCCGCGGCCCTCGCCTTGGCAAGGCGATGCTCTACCACTGAGCCACTTCCGCATGGTGCCCAGAGGCGGAATCGAACCACCGACACGAGGATTTTCAGTCCTCTGCTCTACCGACTGAGCTATCTGGGCTTGCATGTGCTTATTTAAGTATACAATATAAATTTCACAAAGTCAACAGTATTTTATAGCTCTTTATAATTTTCTTTTTAAAATAGTGAACTACTAGGCATTTGAATTACCGAGGATTTCCGCTATATTATCCTAAAAAGAGCCTGGTAAATACCAAGCCTATTTACCAGGCTCCTTTTCTTTTTTAAACAGCCCTGTTATCATTAATGCTATAGCTCCATCACCTGTTATATTACATGCTGTGCCAAAGCTATCCTGTAGAGCAAATATTGATAGCAATAAAGCTACTCCTGTATCATCAAAACCCAATACACTTGTAACAATTCCTAATGAAGCCATTACAGTACCGCCGGGTACACCAGGAGCACCAACAGCAAATACACCTAATAGTATTATAAACAATATCATTGTACCTAGTGGAGGCATTTCCCCATACAGTATTTGTGAAATAGTCATAACAAAAAAGGTTTCTGTTAAAACTGAACCGCAAAGATGTATTTGTGAACAAATAGGAATAGTGAAGTCAACTACTTCCCTATCCAGCACCTTGGACTTCCTTGCGCATTTTAATGCCACCGGCATTGTTGCTGCACTTGACATTGTACCTACAGCAGTTAAGTAAGCAGGCAAATAATGTTTAAATACCTCTTTTGGATTCTTTTTAGAAATAAGGCCTCCAATTCCATATAATATAGCCATCCAAATAAAATGGCCTATGATTACTAATAGAATAGCTTTTATGAAAACTGGTAGCTGTTTGGTAATTCCTCCTTCATAAGCTAAGCCTGCAAAGGTTGTTAGAATATAGATTGGCAACACCGGAACAACCATTTTTTCAACAACATTTAGCATTATGTTATGAAATTCTTTTAAAAGTTTTTCAAAAGTTTCTGATTTTGTCCATACAACCACAAGACCTAATATTATGGATAATACTAGTGCAGATATAACTGGCATTATAGCTGGTATATCAAGTTTAAACAAGAGTTCAGGCAACTCCCTTAAACCTTCTGCAGTATCAGGAATATTTAAGTGAGGAATTATAATATATCCAGATACTGTTGAAAATGCTGCTGCCCCAACAGATGATATGTATGCAATAAACAGTACAGTTACCAGCATTTTAGTTGCATCAGTTTGTAAGTTTATAATAGCTGGTGCGATAAAACCAATAATTACTAGTGGAATGCAGAAGAATATAAATTGTCCAGCTAAATGTTTGATAGTAAGTAAAACCTGTATAACACCTTCTCCAACAACTGAACCTAAAATAATTCCAATCACTATTCCAATCAAAAGTTTAACAATTAAATTATCTTTTAGCTTGTTCATGTTGTACCCCCCTATTACTTTTTAATATAAAAAATAGTTATATATTTTATTTTTTTGTTATCACCTCCATTTTTGTATGATTTTTGGCAATCTGAAAGTGAAATCCAAGGAAAATATGGTCAAATCAAAATTAAACACTTATTTTTTGTTTTGATTTAAACTATTACTTCAATTTTTTGAAAATAGAGTTCTTTATTATTATTTTAACAAATTATGTTATATATTTCCATATTAATCATACTTTATGCTATTAATATTATTTTAGTAATTTATATCATCTATTAACTTTATTTATATTGCTATATAAAATAAAAAAGGCCTGGTTCTACCAGACCTGTATTGAAACTCTATTAAAAATAGTTATGATCTATTAATTATTTTTTTAATAATTCCATTAACTCTTCCTTTGAAAAATTGTATTTGGTATTACAAAAATGACACACTACTTCAGCTTTTTCATCTTCCTCTATTATTTTTTTCAATTCTTCATTACCTAAGCTTATTAATACTTCCTTTATCCTATCCTTACTGCAGTTACAGTTGTATTCTAAAGGTATCTTATCAAGTATCTTTACCTCAAATTCTCCAAACAGCTTTTGTAGAATATCCTCTGCACTTAACCCCTCATCAACCAATGTTGAAATAGGAGCTGCATTTCTTATTATTTCTTCAATTCTATCTATTTCATCATCCTTTATCCCAGGCAATAGCTGAAGCATATACCCACCTGCTGCTCTTACTGAAATATCTTTATCAACTAAGACTCCTAAACTTATAGCAGTAGGCTGTTGTTCTGAAGTATAAAAATAATGGGCTAAGTCTTCAGCAATTTCTCCTGAAATTAAGTCTGTTAATCCAATATAAGGCTCTTTTAAACCTAAATCCTTTATTATGGCAAGCTGTCCATTTTTACCTACTAAACCTCCTACATCCAGTTTCCCATCAGCCCTAGTAGGTAAATCAGCATGAGGATTTGTAACATATCCCTTTACCTGTCCTCTATTGTTTGCAACAGTTAAAATGCTGCCAATGGGGCCATCCCCTTTTATCCTAAAAGTCAATATATCCTTTTCATTTTTTAAATCTATTCCAAGCATGGCTGCTGCAGTTAAGGCTCTTCCAAGAGCTGCTGTGGCTGTAGGGGAGGTGTTGTGAATTTTTCTTGCCTTTTCTGCTAAAAGTGTTGTTGTAGCAGCAAAAAATCTAATATTACCTTTTCCATCCATGCCTCGGATTAAGTAATCTTTCATTTTTGCCTCCTTGTGTTCAAATATTTAAAGCCCCTATATATTAAATAAAGGGGCTTAGTTTGCTACTTTAATAAACTATATTTATTTCAAAAGAATCAGGTTATAGTTTAACAACATTAGTAGCTTGAGGACCTTTCTCTCCTTGTACTATTTCAAATTCAACATTTTCGCCTTCTTCTAATGTTTTGTATCCATCGCCTTGAATAGCAGAGTAGTGTACGAATACATCCTCTCCTTCTTCTGTTGAAATAAAACCATAGCCTTTAGTAGCATTAAACCACTTTACTGTACCTTTTACCATTTAAAACATTCCTCCAATACATCTTATTTCTAATAGATGAGGCCTTTTGGAATCATCTACCTTCAGTTTAGTCTATCACATATTTAATATATTTGTCAATTAATATTCCCAGATAAAATTTAAATATTCTTTAATTCTTTATAATAGTTTAGGTAATGCTACAAAATTTATCCTTTCACTTTTGTCATGGGGCTTTTTAAAAGTAAAACAATCAAAATAATAAATTTCTCCAAACCCTGCCTTTTCCAATCCTTCAACAATTTCTTCTATAGAATAGGCTCTTTCCAAATGTTCTTCATCAAACCTAATATACTTATCTTTTTCTTCTTCTACAAAAAAAGTTAAATAAAACTCAACAATATTTTTCTTTTCATCGTAATAATTTTGCCAGGTATAAAAAATATTTCCCTTATCTTCTATAAATGTATTGTTACCTATAATTTCCCTTAGTTTATACCTAGAATTTATATCAAATATAAATATGCCATCTTCTTTAAGATGGCTTCGCACATTCTTGAAAGTATTTAATAGCTCCACATCATCTACAATATAGTTAATACTATCTAATATGGATATAACTCCATCAAACTTTTTTCCAATATTAAAATTTGCCATATTTTGCCTTAAAAGCATTACATTATTAAATTGGCTTAATTTATTATAGGCTACAGCCAACATATCATCTGATATATCAAAGCAAGTAAGATCATAACCGTTCTTGGCAAAGTAATATGAAAGATTTCCAGTGCCACAAGCCATTTCCAGTATACTTTTTGGTTTTTTGTGAAATTTATTAAATATATCCTTTATATATAAATACCAACTTTTATAGTCTACATCATCTATAAGTTCATCGTATATATAGGCAAAACCATTGTACATATATTTCCCCCTTTAAAAGATTTAGTGCTTACTTATTGTCTTTTTTCTTCATCATTTCCCTCTTTCTTACTGTAATTAATCCTCCTATTCTACCAGATTCTTTAGCAGTTAAACCTCCCCATCCAACTTTTTCTATTTTATCCATCAAACCTAATTCTTCTGCAATCTCATACTTTAATATGTCTTCTAAAGTTGGTTCTTTTTTCTTCTTTGATTTATTTGATTTTTTTATGTTTTTTGTCACTCTTATCCCTCCTAATGTTTATTATTAGGAAGGATAAGAAATTTTATTCTATCATAAAAAAATATTTGTAGTTAAAAAATAAAAATATAATTAGGAACAAAAATAATGGAAAGCTTTCAATTATGTCCATATTTCTTCTTCTATATAATCTAGGACTAGTGTTTATTTCTCCTTCTACATCCCATACTGCTTCAGAATTCTTGTCCTCATCCCCTGGCATGGATAGTATCAACCTGTAAACTATAAAACCTAAAACTACAGCCACTAGTCCCATAACTATGGCTCCAGTAAGCATCATTTGTTCTTCTGTCATAAGCATAGTATTTGAATTATCTACACTTATATCTCCCATTCTATCAGCATAGAAACCTATAGATAAGGCTATTAGATTATTTATCATATGGGCTATAATGGGAATTATTATAGAATTTGTCTTGTATGCTAAAACTCCAAATATAATACCTAAAAAAGTAGGTCCAAGTAAATTCTGCAAATTAAAATGGAATATTCCAAATAGAATTGCAGAATAAATTATAGCCTTTTTCTTTCCTAAAGGTTCATAGGATTTCATTAACATGCCTCTAAACATTATTTCCTCACAAATACCTGGTGTAATAGACAGTACAATTAATCCTAAAATAAATTCTTTAGCTGAATTTGGTATGGGAACAGGGCTGGATAAAAGCTTCCCATACTTACTTAAAAATATAATTCCTATATAATTAAAAAATACTCCTATTGGATAAGATAGCAACATAATAACTAGGGTATATATTATTTGCTTAAAGGATACATTCTTTATCCTTAAAGTTTTCCTTATAGAATAACCCTTTATTTTTAGATACAACAAAATCGGAATAAGAATTATAATATACTCAGTTATTAACAAGCCAATATATATATCTATGGATTGGGCTATGGAGCCTATAGTTATTAATGCCAAACCTATTAATAAATATAAAATATTTGATTCCAATATAGTTGGGCTTTCCCTCTTACTAAACAAAACTTTTCTCACACCCTTTACATTTAATTAAATAAAACCTGCAGGTTGGCCTGTAGGTTTTATTCATCAAAAGTAAAAATATATGGTATATTTCTATAAAAATCCCCATAATTTAATCCATATCCTACTATGAACACATCTGGAATTGTAAATCCTACATAATCCGGCCTAATATCTACTTCTCTTCTGCTGGGCTTATCTAGCAGCACACAAGTCTTTATTGATTTAGGCCCTTTCTTGTTTACATATTCCACTACTTCTTTCATAGTATTACCAGAGTCCATTATATCATCTACTATAAGCACATATTTATCCTTTACATTTGCCCTGATATCGCTTATTATTTCAACCACACCAGAGGATTTATCACTATATCCATAGCTTGAAGTAGTCATAAAATCAATATTTACTGGTACAGTTATAGCCCTTACTAAATCTGCTGCAAATACAAAACTTCCTCTTAATAGGGATATAACTACTATATCTTTCCCCTCATAATCCTTTGAAATTTCTTCACCTAGTTCTTTAACCCTTTTATTAATTTCATCTGCATCTAATAATATTTTAGGTTTTTTATCTAATTCCAAATAAACCTTCCCCTTTCATTTTTTCATTACTAAGGTTTTTTCTTCATAGTTTTTAGAATATCTTTAATTTCTCTTAGTTCAACTAATATTTTGTTCAATGTATATTGAAGACTAATTAATATTATAAAAAGAGAAAAAATAATTACTATTTTGTAATTCATCTGTCTCTCCTACCTCATAATATAACAATAATAATTAATTGTTGTGTTGATTATAACATAAATTTTACATTTCATGAAGAGTAAATAATAAAATAAACCACACCTTTCTATTTTATTAGAAAGAACCCTATAGAAAAGTGTGGTTAAATAAAATATTTATCAAGTATATTAAAAAATATTGCATGATAAATACCTTATAATCACCTTACAATATATACCTTCTATGCTTCTTCTGCTTCTTTGATCCTATTATTGTCATTTGCTATATATTCCAGTTTAGATATGGATACTTCATAGGCAACCCTAGTTTCATACTCATTTTCCTTAATTTTTTTCTGATATTCACGGCTTTGAATCCTTCCCCAAATTTTTAAGTGGTCCCCCACCAATATGTTGTCACAGAATCTGGCATTTCTTCCCCAGGCAATACAGGGTATGTAGTCTGATTTGTTATAAGCTCTATTTACAGCTAGCAGCAAGTCCGAAATTTCTCTTCCAAATGGGGTAGTCCTATAAACTGGTGGCTTACAAATATAACCATCTAGGAATATTTCATTTGGAGATTTTAATTCCTCTTTTATTTCTTTTTCATCTTCTAAAAGTTTAATATCTCTTGAAAATATTGTTAAAACTAATTTACTGGCACCGTCAACATAGCGATTGTAGGAACGCAATTGTCCAAATATCTTTACATATTTACCTTCCTTTAAATCTAAGTTAACAATAAGCCTTTCCGATATGGTTATAGGCAATACATCTACAGTTTCGCTTAATCTGGGAACCTCTAAATAAAAATTATAAAAACCTTCTCCATACATCTCATGGCTAAATTCAATAGGCGATACAATCTTGCCTGTAACTTCTACAATATTTGTTTCATGTAAATTATTAGTCAAAATATCAACTCCCCTTTATTCTTATGTTCTTTATAATCTATATTTATGTTTATTCAGGTGTTTTGATTATTATGAATAAGCAATGAAATTTATATAGATTATTTTTCTTTAGTGCCACTATTTGACAATATTTTATCAAATAATGTTAGAATAATCCATAAAAAAATACCTCCAAGTAGATAATCTAAGTAAAATTAATTAGACTGTCTACTTTGGAAGTATCATTTCATCAATATGCTTGTATTTCATTTATTTAATCGCTGCCTCCCAGTATTATCTATATAGAAATTATCTTTATAAATAAGTTCAGACAAGGGGACTAATTCGTATCCTTCTTCTTTAAGCCTTTCTATAATAATAGGCAAATACTCTAATATATATTTTGCATTGTTATGAAATAATACAATTGATCCATTTTGTACATTCCTTGTTACCCTATCTACTACTGGTTGTACTCCTAACTCTTTCCAATCTAAAGAATCCACATCCCATTGGATTATATAGTAGCCATTTTCTCTACAAAGCCTTACAATTCTCTCATCATAATCTCCAAAAGGAGGCCTAAACAGATTTGGTTTTATTCCAATTAATTTTTCTATTTTTTCTGATGTAATTTCTATTTCCCTTAACGCTTCTTCATCAGATAATTTTGTCATGTAAGGGTGATTACTTGAATGATTTCCAACATCATGGCCCCTTTTATGAATCTCTTTAACATGGTCTGGATACTTATCTACCCAAAATCCTACTAAAAAAAAGCTTGCCTTCACATCATATTTATCCAGTATGTCCAGTATACCTAGAGTATAGTCATCTCCCCAGGCAGCATCAAATGTTAAAGCAATTTTCTTTTCTTCAGTATCTACGCTGTATATAGGAAGTTCCTTCCTATAGTAAAATACTTCCACAATACTTTTATCATTTTTAATTATCGAATAGGTTAAGGAAATAGCAACAAGGGTTATAACAATTAAAATCCTATATACAATATTCTTGTTAAAGCTTCTCAACATATCCCTCCTTTTCCTTATTAATAATTTATTCTTAAAGCCTGTATATATTACTTTTGAAATTGGTAAATTAATATTAAATAATACTATTATTATTAGCTTATCTAAAAAAATATGAACAATTCTGTCTATTTTTTTCATAGAATTTGATTATATAGATAAAATAGCATAAATTAGCTGTTTTAACTTAATTTTCAAGCATATTTTTTTATATAAAGGTTATATTAATACTGCAACAACTAATATTAAGTTGTTGTAAGGAGGATGAAAAAGGTGGCTAATAGAAATAAAATACTAGTTCCTGAAGCAAGGCAAGCTCTAGAACAGATGAAACTAGAAATAGCAAACGAATTAGGAATAACAAACTACAATGCAATAGACAAAGGTGAACTTCCATCCAGGGTAAATGGTAGTGTTGGCGGTTATATGGTGAAAAAGCTTGTTGAAACTGCCCAAAACCAAATAGCAGGTAGAGGATAATTGAATATTGTATTATTTAAAGAGGTAAGTGGATGTCCACTTACCTCTTTATTATGATATAATTTATATAATATATTATTTAAATTTTTATTAACTTTAGGATAGATAAAGAGGTGTAAAATATGTTTCTAGAAAATACTGAAGAATTAGCACAAAATAAATTATTGTTACTGTATATAATAGATAAATCTAACAGTTCCTTAACCAATAATGAACTTACAGAATTAGTACTGAAAAACAACTATATGAATTATTTTCTAGTTCAACAATATTTGTCTGAACTTATAGAGTCTGGCTTTATTGAATATAAAAAAGATAAGGATAAGGATAAAAGCGTATATATAATTCTTGAAAAAGGAAAGGCTACCTTATCTTATTTTGAAGGTAGAATACCTACAGAAATTAAAAAACAAATATTAAGCATTTTTCCTGATAATAAGGAAGAGATGATTAAACCTACCAATATAATTGGAGAATATTACAAAAATGCCAATAATGAATATACTGTTAATCTAAAGTTAATAGAAAAATGCGAAACCCTTTTCAGTTTATATTTAAGCGTTCCTACAAAGGAGCAAGCAGAGCATATATGCCAGGTTTGGAAAAACAAAACTGAATACATATATAAGAACTTATTAAACATGCTAGCAGATGAGGATATTACTTTAATTTAGTAGGAATACGCTGTTTGGTTCATTTCCTACTTCTATATTATCTAACACCTTATTTGAATTAATATCAAATATCGTTAAAAAATTTTTTGATACATTAGTAATGAATAATAAGTTATTTCCATCCCATTCTAATTTATTAGGCATTCCTGATAAATAGGTTTTGCTTAATAAATTTCTCCTTTCTATATCTATTTTATATAGGTAACCATTATCCATATTGGTAGTAAACACTATTTCCCTTCCCTTTAATTTTAACATATTACTAAATATTCCTCCAAAAGACTTTATATTCTCCTTCCTATAATCTTTTAAATCTATTAAACTTATATTACTTATATTGCTTTTATTTAAACTACCATTATTTATATTGCTTAATATAAGAAGTTTGCCATTGTATATTGTCATTTTAACAGGAGTATCCTTAAGCTTAATTGTAATCTTTTCATAGTTTTTTAAATCAATTATATCAATACTTTGGCCTGAGAAATTTGCAATATACATCTTTTTATTAACTTTATCAATTTCAATATCTATTGGCTTCTCTCCCACCTGTATATTTTCAACAAGTAAAAAATCCTTTACATCCACAATTGAAATAGAATTTGAATCGGTATTTGCTACAAATAGCTTGTTTTCAAAATATTTAATACAGGTAGGATATTTACCTACTGCCAATAAATCTACTATTTCTTTTCTTTCTAAATCAATTTTAAGTATAGAGTTATCATACACATTTGTACAATATAAATTCCCTTCCATATCACATTCTAATTCGTAAGGACCAAGATATATACTTTGCATGTTTATATTCTTATTGAATTTAATAGAGTCCTTTAAATTCCATTTTTCAATTTTTGTCCAATTTTCTAATTCAATAAAAGTTAATGAATCATCTCTGGTATTTGCTACCACTATTTTCCTTTTATTTTTCACCCTGCCACCTCCATCCACTATATAGCCAATCTATGCATAATAGCGGACTTTGGTGATTAAAAGCTTAATATTCCTTTAATATCCTCCTTGCTGTAGCTCTTTCATCTAGTTTTATATTTCTTCTTTTTATTTCTTTAATAAGTACATGTAGCTTAGCTTTAGCTTTCCTTATATTTTCACCATCACCACTATTGGATAATAAATTTAAATTTTCCATCTGCTTATAGACTAAATCCAATAATTCATCGTCAGATAAAGAATCTAAAAAAACCATAAAAAACCCTCCCATAGAACTTATAATATTTATATTCTATAGGAGGTATATATATCACTACTTATTTTCCAATACTATCTTTCTAATATCACCTATCAAGTATAGTGAACCTGCAAATAGGATTAGATCATCTTTTTCTGCTAACTCGTATGCCTTTGATACTGCTTCCTTTAAGTCTTTTCTCACATGGGTATTATTATTATACTTTTTAACTATCTTTTCCAAATCTAAGACATCCATTTTTCTATATATATTTGCTTCCGTCACCACTACCTCATCTGCTATTGTAGTTAAGGCCTTAACCATAGGTTCCACTTCTTTATCCTTTAAAATTGCTATACCTAATATTAGCCTATTGTACTTAAATCTTTTTAAATTTTCAGTTAGAGTTTTTATTCCTTGCATATTATGAGCTCCATCAATCATAAAAATAGGATCCCTTTTAAGTACTTCCATCCTGCCAGGCCATTTAGTATTTTTTAGTCCTTTCCTTAATGATTCTTCCGATAATTCTATTATTCCCCTTTCTTTTAACAAGATAACTGCTGTAACAGCTAGGGTGGCATTATAAACCTGATGCTCTCCAATTAGTTTTATTTCCAAATTATCATAACATCTACCCTTGTATTTGTAGTTAAACAAGCTTCCAAATTCATCTAGCTTAAGTATTTCTATATTTTCCATAGGACATACTTCCAGACTAGCTGATTTATTCTTAGCTACCTCTTTTATAACATCTAAAGCTTCTTGTTTTTGGGGATATGTAAGTACTAATCCCCTATCCTTTATTATGCCTGCTTTTTCATAGGCAATCTTACCTAGTGTATTTCCTAGCACATCCATATGATCAAAATCTATGGTAGTAATTACTGAAATAAGGGAATCTTTAATAACATTGGTAGAGTCAAGCCTTCCCCCTAATCCAACTTCAAGTACAACAAAATCTACATTTTCCTCTTTAAAATAAACAAAGCTAATAGTTGTAACTATTTCAAAAGTTGTTGGATGTTCATATCCTTCTTTAAGCATTATTTCTATACTATTTTTTACCCTTTCAGTTATTTCAGCCAGCCTTTCATCTGGTATGTCTTGTCCATTTATAGATATTCTTTCATTGAACCTCTCTAAATAAGGAGATGTAAAAAGTCCTACCTTATATCCTGCTTCCCTTAATATACTTGAAATATATGAAGCTGTAGAACCTTTTCCATTTGTACCTGCAATGTGAATATACTTCAGGTCTAAATGGGGGTTTCCTAATAGTTCTAAAAGCTTACTTATACTATCTAATCCTAATCTTGAACCATATTTATTTTTATCATTTATATAATTTATGGCTTCTATATAGTTCATAGTATTCCCCCTATTCATGGTAAATTTAGGGTGGATAAATCCACCCTATAAGCTATTTCTTAAATTGGCTAATCTTTCTAATACTTTTTCCATCATATTTTCATATTTCTCTAGCTTTTCTCTTTCTTTATTTACTATAGCTTCTGGTGCTTTAGCTACAAATTCTTTATTAGAAAGTTTACCTCTTACCCTTTTTAATTCTCCTTCAAGTTTCTCTTTTTCCTTCTCTAACCTTTCTATTTCCTTGTTTATATCTATTAGATCCTTTAATGGAATAAATACTTCACATCTATCAAGTACAACAGACAGGTTGTTGTCCCCTAAATCTTCTTTATTTTCCTGTATCAATATATTATCTGCACTGGCTAGGTTTACAAAGTATCTTCTTCCATACTCTATAATATCCTTAATATCTTCATCTTTTGTTACAAATATTAAGGTAGCCTTTCTAGATGGTGAAATATTCATTTCCTGTCTTGCATTTCTAATACCCTTAATAGCGGCCATTATATAACTCATCTTCTTTTCAGCATCCTTGTTTTCATACTTTTCTTCATATTTAGGCCATTCACTTATAATAAGGGGTTTTCCCCTGCCAGGTAGGTATTGCCATATTTCTTCAGTTATAAAGGGCATAAAAGGATGTAGTAGTTTCAGTATGTTTTCCAATACATGTAATAGTACTTTTTGTGCTTCCTTCCTGCTTTCTATATTAACTCCATATAGTCTTGGTTTAACCATTTCTATATACCAGTCACAGTACTCATCCCATATAAAATCATGTATCTTTTGGGCTGCCAATCCTATTTCATATTTTTCTAAAGCCTTTGTTACTTCATCTATAACTGTATTTACTCTTGATATTATCCATTTATCCTCTTCTTCCAGCATACTTTTTTCTATCTTTTCTGAAACTATATTTTCATCAAGATTCATTAGAACAAATCTAGTTGCATTCCATAATTTGTTTGCAAAATTTCTATTGGCTTCTACCCTTTCCATATAAAAACGCATATCATTTCCTGGGCTATTACCTGTAACTAAGGTAAATCTTAAAGCATCAGCACCATATTCATTTATTACATCTAATGGATCTATACCATTTCCAAGGGATTTACTCATCTTCCTTCCCTGAGAATCTCTTACGAGCCCTGTTAAAAACACATCCCTGAAAGGTATATCTCCCATTTGTTCTAAACTTGAAAATACCATTCTTACTACCCAGAAAAATATAATGTCGTAGCCTGTTACTAAAACATCTGTTGGGAAAAAATATTTTAGATCTTCTGTCTCCTCTGGCCAGCCTAAAGTTGAAAATGGCCATAAAGCTGATGAAAACCAAGTGTCCAAGGTATCTGGATCTTGGTAAATATTTGTACTATTACATTTAGTACATTTTTCCGGTTTATCTCTTGATACCATAACCTCTTCACAATCTTCACAATAATATACAGGAAGCCTATGCCCCCACCATAATTGTCTAGAAATACACCAATCCTTTATATTTTCCAGCCAGTGGGCGTATATTTTACCAAATCTTTCAGGAACAAATCTAAGCTTTCCTTCTTTATAAACATCTAAGGCTGGCTTAGCCAATGGTTCCATTTTTACAAACCACTGTTTTGATATTAATGGTTCTACAGTAGTTTTGCACCTTTCACAATGGCCAACGCTATGGTCATGGTCTTCAACTTTAACTAGATATCCTTCTTTGTCCAAGTCTTCTACTATTTTCTTTCTTGCTTCATACCTATCTAATCCTTTATATACTCCACCATTTTCATTTATAGTTCCATCGCCATTTAGTATTATACAATGGCCTAATCCATGTCTTTGGCCTATCTCAAAGTCATTGGGGTCATGAGATGGTGTTATTTTTACTGCACCTGTTCCAAACTCCATTTCCACATATTCATCAGCTATGATTGGAATTTCTCTATTAACTAATGGTAATATGGCAGTTTTCCCTATTAAATCCTTATACCTTTCATCTGCCGGATTTACTGCAATAGCCAAGTCTCCCAACATTGTTTCAGGCCTTGTTGTGGCTATAACTATATATGCATCCTCATCCTTTATTGGATACCTAATATGCCATAGATGCCCTTTTTCATCTTCATGTTCTACCTCTGCATCAGATATGGCAGTTTTGCAATTAGGGCACCAATTTATAATCCTATCCCCTCTATAAATTAATCCCTTTTCATATAATCTTATAAATACCTCTTCAACCGCTTTACTAAGTCCTTCATCTAAAGTAAACCTTTCCCTGTCCCAATCACAGGAAACGCCTAGTTTTTCCAGCTGATTGTTTATATTTCCACCATATTTTTTAGTCCAAGCCCAAGCTTCTTTTAAAAACCCCTCTCTACCTAGCTCTTCTTTACTCTTTCCTTCCTTCCTTATCTTTTCAACTACCTTTGCCTCTGTAGAAATACTTGCATGGTCTGTTCCTGGCTGCCATAAAGCTTCATAACCTTCCATGCGCTTCCATCTTATTAGTATGTCCTGAATTGTATTATTCAATGCATGGCCCATGTGCAAATTTCCAGTTACATTTGGCGGAGGCATCATTATAGTATAGGGTTTCTTGTCCTTATTGACTTCTGCTTTAAAAAACCCATTTTCTTTCCAAAATTTATATATTCTATCTTCAAAGTCTTTCGGGTTATAGGTCTTTGGCAAATTCTCCAACATGACATTCCTCCTTAAAAATTTATATAATTTTACCTGAGCTTTCTATAATAAAAAACCTTCGCTCCAATATAAAGGGCGAAGGATAATTCCGCGGTACCACCTTAATTCCATAGATATACTATGGCACTTAAGTAATTCTAACGGTATAACCGTATTAGCCTACTTTTTTTCAGCTAAAAGCTCCGAAGCTACCTTCAGTAAACATTGCCTATAGAAAACCTTTCAGCCTGTGGGTTTTCCTCTCTTTATAGGATATTTACCTACTCCTCTTCCTCATCGCCTAGTATGAAATTGTTATTCATAATTATATAGTCAATACCTTTTGTTGTCAATATTATCTCATATATTCATTTTCCCTATTTCTTGATAGAAATATTTTTAGATAATTTGTAAATGCAAGTAGGTTTAAAATAACAGTTGTAAAAAATAATAACTTAATCAAGATAGGAGACGAGATTTTGAAAATTATTGATAGTATTGCTGCATAGAAAGAAACAGTGGCTATTTTCCCATATTTGTTTGAAGGAAGAACCCTCTTTTCTTTAAATAAATATAGGATAATGCCTCCTAATATCATCAGTATTTCTTTCATTCCTAAGATTAAAAGAACCCATGATGGGATTAGATTGGCTGATGTAAAGCTAATTAAAACAGCAAAGGTCATTAATTTGTCTGCAAGGGGATCTAAGGCTGCCCCTAATTTTGAAATCATATTATATTTTCTTGCTATGTACCCATCTAATACATCTGTAAGCCCTGCCAAAATGTATATTGTACCTGCATAAAGTATCCTATTTTGTTCTACAGTATAAAATACCCATAAATACAAAGGCACTAATAGAATTCTGATGATTGTTAAAATGTTAGGAATATTCACTTACAACCCTCTTTCTATATTTTTTATATATATTTGTAACCAAAATTGTTCGTAAGAATAAAATGCTTATATAACCACCATTATTTTTATGATATTATAGGGGTGATAAGATGTCAAAGGTTTTTAAAACAATTAGCTTAATTTTATTATTTACATTAGCAGCTACTTTATTACTTACAGCCTGCCAGCCAAAGAGTGATTTGAAAAAAATCACATTATTTGAAGTTACCCACTCCTTGTTTTATACTCCTCAGTATGTAGCCTTAAGCCTTGGCTTCTTCGAAGAAGAAGGTTTAGAAATTGAACTTGTAGATGGAAAAGGTGCGGATAAAGTTATGGCTGCCTTGCTTAGTGGAGATGCAGACATAGGCTTTATGGGTACAGAGGCCTCAGTATATGTATATAATGAAGGCAGGGAGGATTATGCCATAGTTTTTGCACAGCTTACCCAAAGAGACGGACAGTTTCTTGTAGGCAGAGAACCGGACCCAGATTTTACTTGGGATAAATTAAAAGGTAAAGAGGTTCTTGGAGGAAGAAAAGGTGGAATGCCTTTTATGACCTTAGAATATGTTGTAAAGAAAAACGGTCTTATTCCTGGAGAAGATGTAAACTTGAGAACTGATGTACAGTTTGATGTTCTTGCAGGTGCTTTTACAGGTGGAGAAGGAGACTATGTAACACTGTTTGAACCTGTAGCATCAAGTCTGGAAAAGGAAGGAAAAGGTTATGTTATAGCTTCCATAGGTGTAGAAGGAGGATATATACCATATACAGTCTATACAGCATTAAAAAGTACTATTGAAAAAGACCCAGAAATGATTCAAGCCTTTACCAATGCCTTGTATAAAGGTATGCTATGGGTACAAAATCATAGTTTAGAAGAAATTGCTGAAGTTGTTAAACCATATTTCCCAGATATCGATGATGAAGTCCTCATAATGCTGCTAGAAAGATATAAAAATCAAGATAGTTGGAAGCCAGATCCTGTTGTTTCTAAAGAGGGGTTCGAACATTTAATGGACATAATGGAACTTGCCGGAGAACTAGATAAGAGGGCAAATTATGATGATATTGTAAATACTGAATTTGCAGAAAAAGCTATGGAAAATGTAAAATTAGAATAACTAAGGGGAGAAGCTCTTCTCCCCCTAATTATTCAAAAATTGTTAAGAAATTTTAATAAAAAAGTTACAAATTGGTTACATTTCTCCCTTTTATTATTTTCTGTTTTAATATATACTAATATATATAAATTTAAAAGACAATAAGGGAGATGTACATATGTATAAGCCGAAAAGTTTGAAGGGAAAGTTTTGTGCTCTAACAATAGCAGGAGTAATTTTATTTAGTCCAAAATTTGTACAAGCTGATTTAGGAGACACAGTGTTACACTTAGGAATAGAGCATGAAGATGTAAAGGTGCTCCAAGAACACCTTATTGATTTAGGATATTTAGAATTAGAAGAACTTTCTACATATTTTTGTGAGGAAACTCACAATGCTTTGGTTAAATTTCAAGAAGCTCAAGGATTAGAAGGAGACGGTTCCTTTGGACCTGAAACATATAAAGCTTTAGTAAATGTAGTATCTAAATATGAACCTTTAGTATATACAAGACCATTAAAAGAAGGCATGTCTGGAGAGGATGTAAGATTACTGCAAGAAAGATTAAAAGTACTTGGATTTTTAGTTATTGAGGAATGTACAGATTATTATGGTTCTATGACTAAAAAAGCAGTAGCTGACTTTCAAAGAGAATATGGTTTAAAAGTAGATGGAATGGCAGGGCCTGAAACAATAAAAACAATTAATTTAGCTCTTAAGAATATAATAGATAGTCCATTGCTACAATCTTCAAGAGGTGGTTCCTTAGCAAGTAGCCTAGGTAAAAATATTGCAGAAACTGCTAGAAAGTATGCAGGCAGTAGATACAGATATGGGGCAAATGGTCCTGATGCCTTTGACTGTTCTGGATTTGTACAATTTATTTATGGGCAGTTTGGGATTGAACTACCCCGTTCCTCATCTGATCAAGCTAGTGTAGGAACAAAGGTAAGTAAAGATGAATTACAAGTTGGGGATATAGTGGTATTTAGCAATACATATAGGTCTGGGCCCAGTCACACAGGCA
>JAAYHM010000107.1 GCA_012735405.1 Tissierellia bacterium
CCTCTAAACTCTATTCTACTAGTGGCTGTTGGTGCTACGGTTTCACTTCTCATTACTTGAATTGGAACAACTTCACTTGTCAAATCACCATTTTCATCAATTCTATATCCTAATACCTTATATCCATCTGCTGTTACCAAGTTGCCATCTCTATCTAAGGTAAAATTTCCAGCTCTGGTATAGTATCTGTTCTCAAGATTTGGATCTGCTGAAACTACAAAAAAGCCTTCCCCATCTATCATAAGGTCTTCTGGATTATCGGTCCTTTGAGCAGCACCTTTTGTATGTATAGTATTTATTGAACCCACGCTTACTCCTAGTCCTATTTGTTGTGGATTAGTTCCACCCCTTCCTCCTTGGGGTGCACTAGCTCCTCTTATGACTTCACTGAATACTTCCTGAAATGTTACACTCTGTCTTTTATAACCAACAGTATTTATATTGGCAATATTGTTTCCTATAACATCCATCTTAGTTTGATGTACTCTAAGACCAGAAACAGCAGAGTACATTGATCTCATCATATTTATATACCTCCTCCTTATGGAGCAGTGCATATCCTCTGTCGGTCAGATATGCTTAACCCCCAATAAGGTCCGGTTAAACTATAACTGCTCCATCAATATTTGTAAATACATTATCTTTAATCTGTTCTTTGTCTAAAGTTGTAATAATAGTTTTGTTTTTTACGCTTGCAATAAAAGCCTTATCTCCAATTAATATTAGTGCATCCTTTACTCCCTTATCTTCAGCTCTGTTTATTGCGTATTTTAATTTATCTAATTCTACACTGGTCAATTCTATATTTCTGCTATCCATCCTATCTAAAGCATGTTTTGAAAAAACTATTTCTTCCTTAGATTTTTTGAAATTGTCTAATATTTGGCTAAAATCTTTTTTAACAGTTTTATTTTCTCTTTTTAATAGATTTTGAGAATTAATGAGTCTGCTTTCTAACTGCTTAATGTTGATATTATTCATATAATCAACTCCACGTTATTCCTCTGGCATTATATAGCTTTCTAAAGCTTCCCTTATATTTATTAGCTCATTTAAAATTTCTGCATTTGCTTGTAAACTATTTAGATGTAGATAGTCCAAAGTATGGATTATTTTTTCTCCCATTGAAATAAGGTTTTTGTTAAGATTTTGCATCTGTTCCAATGCACTAAATTGGGCTAACTGGGCTATAAATTCTTTATCTTCAACAGGATTTAAAGGATTTTGATTAGCTAATTGGGTTACTAACAATTTTAAGAATGCTTCTTTATCCAAAGAATTATTTATGTCATTGGTAACTTCTTCTTTTTTTTCACTATTTTCATCAAACCTATAAATATATTCTAAGTTATCAAATTTAACTTCCACCCTATCACCTCCTAAGCAAATAGGTTCAATTTTCCTTCATATATTACTGAACTTTGGTTTATAAAACTATTGTCATAGATCTTAATTTCTTCATCTGTCTTTCCAACTCTCTTTAGCTTTACTTTGTTATTCCTAAAACTAAATCTATTTCCTCCTTCTTTTTCAAAATCGTTACCAGATCCAACCAAAACTTCAAAGGTTTTTATCTCTATGCCATTTTCTTTAAACTGTTCTTTTAATTGAACTAATCCTGACTCAATAATTTCTTTTGTGTGATAATTATCAGTATATATTTTAGCCTCAACTAAACCTTCCTTAGATGCTAATTTTAATATTAAATTTCCCAAATAATCTGGTTTAAGCTTAATTTTTATCTCTTGTTTATCAATGCCTTCTCTAATTTCTACCTTTTCGACTATTTGTTGTATTAATTCTTCATTGTTAAGCTCTTGTGCAAAGCTATTTTCTGCTTTATTATCTGTAGTTATTGTTTCATTAGTAAATAAATTGAGATTAAATTCAGTATGGTTTGCATTTTGAAGACCATCATTTTTTGTAGGTGTACTGGTATCAAAATCCACCCTTATTTCAATAGGGTTATCTTCTTCAGTTTTTTCCGCAATTAAATCTTCATATTCAAGTTCATCCTCTAATATATTAACATTATTTTCATGGATAGTAGCTTTTACATCTGTAATTTCAGTTTCTTCTGCATCTTCATTACTATTGGTCTTAAAATCCAAACCATTTTTCAATACTTCCTGTATTTTTTTCATAGCCTTTGTAATTTCATTATTAAAAGAGGAACTTTCTATGCCTTCAGTATTTATTTTCTCTAAAGCTTGTCCTGTCATGTCTTTTATTAGTTCAATATCCTTTTCAGAGAAACCTAATAGTTCATAATTAGCAGGCATCTCTTTTAACATTTCAGTAAACTCTACCAGTTTTTCTAGTGTGTTATAAAGATTAAAATTATGAACTTCTTCAATATGTCCTTTATTTTCTGTGTTTTCCATAAACAATTGAATTAAGTAGCTAAATTTATCTAAAAGTTCATCTAATACTTGAATGTATATATCAACTTCCACTGCTACTTCTTTCTTTTTGCTGTCTTTTTTTGAATTATTATTGTACCTGCCTTTTATACCATTTCTTTCTTTAATTCCTTTAAGTATTGAACTAAAATTTAAATCTGATTTTTCAACTTCTTTAACATTAGAGGAATCTGAAGAAATAGGCAATAAATCATTATTTAATATATTTACCTCAAGCAATATTTCACCTCCTTTTTCATAATTTTTTATGGAGTAGCTAACATTTGGGTTAGCTTTGTTGCATTGTCGGTAGTCATATAGTTTATAATAATTGACCTTGTCTTTTCCTTCATATTTCTGAATACATCTATCACAATCTTTGAATCTGTAATTTCATATATAGGTTCAGACTCTATAGTTAGCTGGGTTACAGTAGTATTATTTTCAAGCATTTGTTCCATTATCTGGGCTGCTTTACTTGACTCCATCCTTTCATATACTTTAACTAGTTCAGCAATTTTTTCATTATATTCACTGATAAACTGGATAGCATTATTAATATTTGAAACTATCGATTCTTCTCCTCTTAATTGTTCTTCTTTTCTTATGGCAGAAAACAGGTTTTGAATAAACATTTCATCATCAATTCTGGAAAGTATTTCTGCTGCTTTTATGGTTGTTAAATTTGAATATATAATTGCCAATTCATCAATAGAATAATTTTCTGTATTTCCTATTTCCTCCATAAGAACATCTGTAGACTTGTTTTCATACAAGCCTGCCAAGTCTACTAATTTTGCATATAGATTTTCTTTGTTTAAAACTAATTTTTCCACATAGCTTTTAGTATCTTCATCAAAATATTTATATACTTCCTCCCTTTTTTCTTCATCCATATAATAAAAAATATTAGCTACTTTTTCTCCATTCATGTTCTTTATAATTTCCCTCAATTTTTTAGCATAGCTATTATCCTTATTTACTCTATTTTCAATTTCACTAATTGCCAACTTAAGGTCCATATTTTCTAGCCTTCTTACTTCTTCTATAATTTCCTTTTCTATGTCTTCAATTATTTGGCTGTGTATTGCAATAACTGAATTATCCATATCTTGCAATTCTCTTACCTTCTTAATAATTTTTTCAGTACTAGATGGCTTTTTGTCGTTCATAATTTTTACTAAATCACTATATAGTACGTCATCTTTAGATTTAATTGTATACAATTTATAAGCCGCTATATCATCAGTTGTAGACAATAAATGGTCTGCTATTTCTTTTTTCCTGTCTTCTAACTCTAATTGGGAATAGTTTAAATTGCTTTCCTTCTTAAAAAAGGGAATTCTTTCTAAAAAGTTTTTCACATTTGTATTAAATTTCTCATTTGTAAAATAGGCTAATACCAACGCCATTATTGCCATTACTAGTACAAAAATCATAAGTAGAATAATAATTTTACTATTGTTCTTCCTATTTTCCACTTCCATTTTACATCCCCCTAATCCGGGTAGCTGTTTTATAGCTTACTAAGTTGTCAACTATTTTTTCTTCTTCTTTTTCTTGTTCAGAAATAAATTCCTCGTATTTATTTTCCTTCAGCTTTTCAAATATCTTCTTTTCTTTGACTGCATTAAGCATTTCATCCTTGGCTTTATTAAGTTCCTCTTTTGTTTTTAATATAATTGATTTTTGTCTTTCAATTTTTTTGTTTATTGTATTTATGTACAAATTATATAAGTACAGTTCTCCAGCTTTAATATTTTCATTGAATGAATTTTTTTCTTCAATAATTGATTTTTTTTGCTTGTAATAGTCATCTAATAATAATTCTTCTTTATGAAGCCTTTGCTTAATTTGTGCAAACTTTGTTTTCTTTTCATTTTCTACTGTTTCTTTATAGTTCAACACCTTCTCTAGTTTAAAGTTGAAACCAGCCATAAGTTATCCTCCATTACTCTTCAAGTTTTTTAACTATATCCTTCATAATAGATATGGTATTTTCTAATGGATATGAGTCCATTGTTTGTTGTCTCAAAAATTTATCTATATCATCCTTTAAATCAATGGCTTTATCTATTTTCTTATTTGTACCTCTTTTATATGCACCAATATTTATTAGATCCTCGGATTCCTTATAGACTGCCATAATGTCCTTTATTTTATTTGCTAAAGTTAAATGTTCTTTAGATACTATATTTGGCATTACCCTACTTACGCTTGCCAGCACATCAATTGCTGGATAATGGTTTTGATTTGCTAATTTTCTAGATAAAACTATATGCCCGTCTAATATTCCCCTCACTGTATCGGTAATTGGTTCATTTAAATCGTCACCATCTACCAGTACTGTATATAACCCAGTTATACTTCCTTTATCAGAAGTACCTGCTCTTTCTAACAATTTGGGCAGTAAGGCAAAAACAGAAGGAGTAAACCCTCTGGTAACAGGAGGTTCTCCTATTGCTAGACCAATTTCCCTTTGAGCCATAGCAAATCTAGTAACAGAATCCATGAGAAGCATAACGTCCAAACCTAAATCTCTAAAATATTCAGCAATGGCTGTAGTAACTAAAGCGCCTTTTACCCTAATTAAAGCTGGTTGATCAGATGTTACTACAACTACTACAGATTTTTTTAAACCCTCTTCTCTTAAGTCTTTTTCAATGAACTCCCTTACTTCTCTTCCTCTTTCTCCAATTAAACCTATGACATTTATATCTGCAGAACTATTTCTTGCTATCATACCCATAAGGGTACTTTTACCAACACCACTTCCAGAAAAAATGCCTATTCTTTGCCCCTTACCACAAGTAAGCATTCCATCTATAGCCTTAACACCTAAGGATAATGGTTCTTTAATTACTTTTCTTTTTAGGGGATTAGGAGGAGTATTTGAAACTTCGTAAGTTTTTAGAGTTTTTATAGGGCCTTGTCCATCCATAGGATTGCCAAGTCCATCAATTACCCTTCCTATTAATTCTTCTCCAACAAATACCCTTAAAGTTTTTCCACTTGCTACTACTCTACTTCCAGAAGCAATACCATCCATATCTCCTAAAGGCATTAGTAACACATTGTCATCCCTAAACCCTACTACTTCTGCTAATACATAGTCCTTTTCATTATGAGGATATATGTAACACAACTCTCCAATTGTTGTTATAGGCCCATTGGACTCTATAGTTAAACCTGTTACCTTAGTAATATTTCCTATGTATTTTACAAACCTTTTGTTTTTCACCCTAAATATATATTTTTTTATATCTATATTTTGTTCCATAATAATCACTCATTATTTAATATTGTATATAATAAATCCTTAATTTCACTCAATTGTCCCCTTAAGCTTACATCAATATTTCCCTTTGATGTCTCCAGGACACAATCTCCCTTTTTCATATCACTATTTATTTTTATTTCAATACTGTCTATTAGGCTAGCTTTTGCTAAAATAATCTGTTCATTTTTTTTCACCACTTCGTAATCTTGTTTTGAAACTATAACTGTAAGTTTTTCTTTAATTTCCAAATCCTCTATACCATTTAAAATCAAGGATATAATATACTCCTCATCTTCTTCTACTTTTTCATATAAGACCTTCTCATAAATAGTAATTACCAACTCTATTAAATCCTTTTCAGCTTCTTTTAAAGCTTTATTTCTCATGCTAATATAAGAATTTTTAATTTCCAATGCTTCATTTATTAGCTTTTCGGCTTTTTCTTTACCTTCCTTGTATCCTTTTTGGTAACCTGATTCATACCCTTCTTCTCTTCCTAAAAGAAAACCTTCTTCATATCCCTTCTCCTTATTTTCATCAAATATAGATTTTGCTCTCTCATAGGCATTATTAAGTTGTTTTTCATATTCAACATAAGCTGAATCCAGTATTTCTTCAGCTTTTTCTTGAGCTTTGCTAACTATTTCTAGGCCTTTCTTTTTAGCTTCCTCTACAATTTCCTTATAAATATTATTAAATTTTATATATGCATTTTCCATATGGGAAGCATCGCTTTTAATTACTCTAAAGGATTTAATAATATTAGACAATTATTTCAGTACCTCCTCTAGGTATAATAATTTCTCCATCTTCTTCTAGTTTTCTAATAACATTTACTATATTCTGTTGTGCATCTTCTATATCCCTTAAACGTACAGGTCCCATAAACTCAATATCTTCCTTAATCATTTCAACAAGCCTTTTAC
>JAAYHM010000108.1 GCA_012735405.1 Tissierellia bacterium
AGAAATCCTGTGCTACCGGGCTTAAACTTTCCTTATAGGCCACATTAAAGGGTCTTGCAATTTTATAGGAGCCATTTTGTATATTTTCTGCTGTAGGCTCTACTCCTTCAATACTTACAGCCTTTACATTATCATTTAAGGAACCCAGGGATATATATCCTATGCTGTATTCATCACCAGCTACTGTAGTCATTACTGCATCTGTGCTGTTTTGTACTATTGCCTCTATATATGTCCTGTCTACTTCGTTTCCATTTGCATCTTCTTCAAGAATTCCAACTATTTCTGTGAAAGCGCCTCTGGTACCTGAACCGTCTTCCCTTGTTATTACATTAATAGTCCTTGATGAATCAAATCCACCTGAATTATTGCCTCCACAAGCTACAAGAAATGACATAACCATTATTGCAATTAGTAAAATACTTATTTTTTTCATAATCAAAAAACCTTCCTTTCCCTATCTTTATTATTTTCATCTATAGTCTATCTCTTAAATGTAAAATCTATTATGCTCTCTATGTTAAATTTATGTAAAAGATAATATGATAGGAAGCTTAAATTAAAATTTTCTTGCATGTTTAAAATAATAATGATATAATTCAATGGATAAGTCCTTGTTCTATTTTATAATAGAACCGTTAGTCCAAAAGGAGGTGAAAAACGTGAGAAAATATGAAGCAGTGTTTATCTTTGCGCCTAATCTAGAAGAGGAAAGAAGAAATCAACTATTGGAAAGATTAAAGGGTGTAGTTGAAGAAGATGGCTCAATAACAAATGTTGATGAGTGGGGAATGAGAAAGCTGGCTTATGAGATTAATGATCATAAGGAAGGCTACTATGTTATAATGAATTTTGAATCCCAGTCAGCAACTGTTGATGAGCTAGATAGAGTGTGCAAGATTTCTGACGGTGTTATGAGACATATGATAATCAGGGATGAGAAATAATTAGGGTGGTGTTTTGGTTGAATAATGTTGTATTAATTGGTAGGCTTACAAAGGACCCAGAACTAAGGTACACTGCAACAGGTATTCCAGTTGCTACTTTCAGGTTAGCAGTAGATAAAGGACTATCAAGAGAGAAAAAACAGGAAATGGAAGCAAAGGGACAGCCAACAGCCGATTTTATAAGTATTGTTGTTTATGGAAAGCAGGCTGAAAATTGTGCCAACTACCTGGCAAAAGGAAGGCTAGCTGCTATTCAAGGAAGGATTCAATCAAGAACCTATGATGCCATGGATGGTAGTAGAAGATATGTTACAGAAGTTGTAGCCAATAGGGTAGAATTCCTTGAATGGGGAGAAAGTAGTCAAAGACCTGATTACCAAGCTGATTATAGTGATAATATGGATTTTCCGGATATAGATGGTTTCGATCCAATAGATGACGATAATATTCCATTCTAGAAGGAGGGAAGAAAGGTGCAAAGAAAATTTAAGCCAAGAAAGAAAGTTTGTGCTTTTTGTACAGAAAAGATTGAACACATAGATTATAAAGATGTAGATAGATTAACAAAGTATATTACAGAAAGAGGAAAAATTCTACCAAGAAGAATAAATGGAAATTGTGCAAAGCACCAAAGAGAATTAACAAGGGCTATAAAACGTGCAAGACAAATTGCCTTGTTACCATATACTACAGATTAAGAGAGGAATATCCTCTCTTTTTATTTATATAATTAATTAAATTGACATAAAAATTATTAGTCTGTATTATTTTATTAAGAAAGATTTTTAAAGGGTGAAATTATGGAAGATATAAGAGATATGGATATAATTAAAAATATAAGAACTGTGGAATGGCTCAAAAGTGAACTTTTAACTTCCTTGGCTTATCTTTACGAAGTTTTAATCAAAGATGAAGATGATAATAAAAAAGAAATATCAGAAATTTTATCAAATATTATTTTATTATCTCTGCTACTGGGTAAAAGGGTAGGTTTAAGCTATGAAGGAATATTTAATAGTCTTTATAAGGGGATAAAATTAAATATTCAAAAAGAACATAATATAGAAAAATGGTACGGTGATTTAAGTGAATTATTAAAGTTTTTGGATTTATTAGTAGAATAGAGGTGGGAAGTTGAATATAAATTTTAATAACAAATATATAGAGATTATATTTGTACTTATTATTTCTACCTTAGTTTGCTTATTTGGAATATATTATTTTCAATCTTTAGTATCCCTATATCCTGTTTTCTTTATTGTTTTAGGCATAAAACAGGGTTTAATTTATGGAATAACAACATTAGCCCTGTCTTCACTTCTCATAGGATATATGGTAGATATATATTCAGGGGTATTTTTGCTAATTGCCTTTGGACCCTTAACTTTTTTCATAATGCAGGGAATTAAAAGAAGAAAAAAGGCAAGTGAAATACTATCCATATCTACCTTAGTCTTTTTAGTTTCAATAGTGGCCATATATTATAGTACCAGGAATATTACAGGGGTAAGCTTAATTGCTGAACTGAAAGATGCCTTTAATGAAGGACTTAGTATGCAAATTAAAATGCTTGAGGAGTATGGATTAACAGACTTTGAAATATTTCAGATAAAAAGTACCTTACAGGAGAATTTTAAAATTTTCTTAAATATAATACCTTCTATGATGATTATAGCATCCTTCATTGTTTCATATATTAATTATTTAATCTCCTCCCTAATCCTTGGAAAATTAGGCTATGGAGTAGTATTTATTCCTAGATTTTCAAGATTTAAGCTTCCTAGGAATATTATATTAGGAGTTAGTATAATGATACTTACAACTATCTTGCTAAGTAATTTGAAAATACTTAATTCCCATGCTGTAATAAGGAATCTATATGTACTGGGATTTTTAGCATTTTTCCTGCAAGGCCTATCGGTTATAGACTATAAACTAATTGAAAAAAATATTGGTCCAATACTTAGATTTTTATTAATAGCCGTAACTATTACCTTATCGTCCTTTATAGGTGGAATTATTGCAATAGTAGGAGTCCTAGATGTAATATTTGACTTTAGAAAGTTTAGAAAAATAGTATAACTCCACTGGAGGTTTATTATGAGAGATAATGATTTTATTAAAAGGAAAGATGGAAAAAGATATTTGATATTTATAGGTATATTAATAGCTATAATAGCCTATTATCGTCCAATTTTAGCTGTATTTTCAGCAGTGGCTTTAATTTATTTAATATATAAGTATGTAGTTGATATTAATAATATGGAAAAGGAATGGACCAGGTATATTGAAGGCTTAACAGAAGAATTTGATTCTGTAACTAAACATGCAGTATTTAATATGCCTTTTCCTTTAGTAATGCTTAATCCAGATTATACAATATCCTGGTACAATACCCAATTTTCCCAAATGTTAGAAGAGGAAGATATACTGAATAAAAAAATAGATACCTTGATGCCAGAGCTTAATATAGAAGATCTGATAAAGGATAAGGATAAGCTTTATATTACCACAAAATATAAAGACCAATACTATAAGGTATATTATAATATAGTAGATAGCAACAAATCCATAACTAAAAAGGACAATACCATAGTACTTTACTGGATCAATGATACTGAATATGTAAATTTACAAAAAGAATTTATGGATAAAAAAATAGCAGTTTGTGTAGCCTATATAGATAATTATGATGAGGTTAAAAGCAGTACATCAGAAGTAAATAGGCCCTTAGTATTTGCTGAAATAGACAAAACAATAAATGCCTTTGCAACTTCCAATGAAGGATTAGTGAGAAAATATGAAAGTGACAAATATATAATAGTTATGGAAAGCAGGTTTTTAAGGGAAATACAGAAGAAAAGATTTGAAATATTAGATGAAATTAGAGAGATAGATAAAGGAAATGATATAAAGGTCACATTAAGTATGGGAGTTGGCATAAATGGGAAAAATCCAATTGAAAACTATGAATATGCAAGGGCTGCTGTTGATATTGCCTTAGGAAGAGGAGGAGACCAGGTTGTTGTAAAGGATGGGAATAACTTAAGCTTCTATGGAGGAAAGTCTAAGGCTGTAGAAAAGAGGAACAAGGTAAAATCAAGGGTCATAGCCCATGCTTTAGTTCAATTAATAGACCAGGCTGATGAAGTATTTGTAATGGGGCACAAGAATGCAGATATGGATTCTTTTGGTGCAGCTATTGGTATAGTAAATGCAGCCAGGAATAGGGGAAAGGATGGCTATATAATACTTAAGGATATAAATCCATCCATTAAAAGTATCTACAATAGAATTATAGAGGAAGACCCAGAGTATGTAGAAAATATAATTACTCCTGAAGAGGCTGAAGAAATGATATATGATTCTTCCTTGTTAGTACTGGTGGATAATCATAAGCCAAGTTTTACAGAAGCACCAGAGTTGTTGAACTTAACAGATAAGATTGTAGTAATTGACCACCATAGGAGGGGCGCTGAATTTATAGAGGATTCTGTCCTTACCTATTTGGAACCCTATGCTTCTTCAACTTGTGAATTAGTTACTGAAGTATTATACTATATGCAGGACAAGCTAAAAATGAAAAAATATGAAGCAGATGCCCTATTGGCAGGAATTACAGTTGATACAAAGAATTTTACCTTTAAAACTGGTGTCAGAACCTTTGAAGCTGCATCAATTTTAAAGAGGGCAGGTGCAGATACATTTAATGTAAGGCAATTATTTAGGGATGAACATAGTATATTTATACAAAAAGCAGAGGTAATAAGAGGTTCTAAAATAATATTTGATAAAATAGCCATTGGCAGGCTTAATATAAATGATGAGAATTCAATACTTATAGCAGCCCAATCTGCAAATGAGCTACTCAATATACGTGGAATAGAGGCTTCCTTTGTTTTAACCCCAGTAGGGGACAAAATCCACATAAGTGGTAGAAGCTTAGGCAATATTTCTGTCCAGTTAATACTGGAAAAGCTAGGTGGAGGAGGCCATTTAACCAGTGCAGGAGTTCAGGTAGAAGGAAAAACCATTGAAGAAGCTGAAGAAATGTTAAAAGAAGCAATAGAAGAATATTTAAGGGAAGGTGAAGAATAATGAAGGTAATTTTATTAAAGGATGTAAAGGGACTTGGTAAAGCTGGAGATTTGGTAAAAGCTAAAGATGGATATGCAAGAAACTTCCTAATTCCAAAAGGATTAGCAGTAGAGGCAACAAAATCAAATTTAAGTAAATGGGAAAAGGACATGGAACTTAAAAGGCAAAAAGAAAAAGAAGAGTATGAAGAGGCTCTTAAACTAAAGGAAAAAATAGAAAGTATAACTGTTGAAATAAAAAGCAAGGCTGGGGAAGGTGGAAAGTTATTTGGTTCAATAACTTCCAACGATATAGCAAGGGAATTAAAAAAGCAGCATAATATTGACATAGATAAGAGGAAGATAGAGTTGAAGGATAATATTAAATCCTTAGGTACAACAGATGTAATTATTAGAGTATATACAGAATTAACAGCTACTTTGAAAGTAAAAGTAATAGAGGAATAGTGGGGTGGTTTAAATAGAAGCTCAAATACTGGGGAAGATCCCACCTCATAGTTTAGAAGCAGAGCAATCTGTTTTAGGGGCTATGATATTAAGCAAAGAAGCCATAAATACAGCAGTAGAAAAGCTCCGTAAGGAAGACTTTTATAAAAGTGCCAATGGGGAAATATTTGAAGCTATAGTAAGCTTGTTCAATAGGGATGAGCCTGTTGACATAATTACCTTATCTGAAGAACTTAAAAAAAGAGGTACTTTGGAAAATGTAGGAGGAGTTACCTACTTAACAGATTTAACTGGAGGAGTATTAACAACTACAAATGTAAAGTACTATTGTGACATTGTTAAGGAAAAAGCCATCCTAAGACGTTTAATAGAATCCTGCGACAATATAATTGCAAAAAGCTATGAAGATACTGAAGATGTAAATAGCATAATAGAAGAGGCAGAAAAGAGTATATTTGACATAACCCAGGGAAGGATAGATAAAGGATTTGCACCCCTTAAAGATGTCCTGTTAGAAAGTTTTTCAAAAATGGAAGAGATGGCAGCCAGGGAAGGAGAATTAACAGGCCTTACTACTGGCTTTATAGATATAGACAATAAATTATCCGGGTTGCAAAAATCAGACCTGATACTTTTGGCTGCAAGGCCTTCTATGGGTAAAACAGCCCTGGGAATAAATATAGCCACCAATGCAGCTTTAAAGGCAGGTGCCAGTGTGGCAGTATTTTCTCTAGAAATGAGCAAAGAACAATTGGTACAGAGGATAATTTCTTCTGTATCCCATGTAAATCTGCAAAAAATAATAAGTGGCAACTTAAATGAAGATGAATGGTTGCAAATTATTGATTCCATGGGTCCCCTTTCCCAAGCAAAAATATATATTGATGATACAGCAGGAATATCCTTAACAGAAATGAAGGCAAAATCCAGGAGGCTTAAAATTGAAAGGGGATTAGACCTGGTATTAATAGATTACCTACAACTGATGCAAATAGATGGAAGGGCAGAAAACAGGCAGCAGGAAATTTCAGCCATATCCAGAGGTTTAAAGGCCTTGGCAAAGGAATTAGATTGTCCGGTAATAGCCTTATCTCAGCTTTCCCGTGCCCCCGAGCTGCGATCTGACCATAGACCTGTGCTTTCAGACCTGAGGGAATCCGGTGCCATAGAGCAAGATGCAGATGTTGTAATGTTTTTGTATAGAGATGAATATTATAATAAAGATACAGATAAAAAGAATATAGGGGAAGTAATAATTGCAAAACATAGAAATGGACCAACGGGCACTGTAGAACTTGTCTGGCTCCAGGAATTCACTAAATTTGTAAATAAAGAAAGCCAGAGAGTAGTGGATTAATTGGTATAAAATGGGGTAAAAGTATATACAAATATAATGAAAAATGCTTATTAAAGGTCAGATCTTGCTTAAAGGGGGAAAATCATGGACAATAAAGTAGTACCAATTAATGATTCTGTTACATGGATTGGAATTTTAGATCCAGGATTAGTAACCTTTGACGTAGTAATGGAGACAAAATATGGAACAACCTATAACTCCTACTTCATTGATGGGGAAAAAAAGGCCATAATAGAAACTTCAAAGGAGCCTTTTAGAGATACCTATTTAGATAAGATAAGACAAGTAACTAACTTTGAGGATATAGATTATATAGTATTAAACCACACAGAGCCAGACCATTCAGGCAACCTGACCCACTTATTGGACTACGCAAAAAATGCCACTGTAGTAGCAACCAGGTCTGCCATAAACTTCTTAAAAAACATGGTGGATAAGGAATTTAAATATATGATTGTGTCAGAAGGGGACCAACTGGATTTAGGAAACAAGACCTTAAGATTTATATCTGCACCTTTCTTGCATTGGCCAGATACTATGTTTACCTATTTAGTAGAGGACAAGATACTGTTTACCTGTGATGCCTTTGGTTGCCATTATTGTGACGACAGGGTCTTTGATGACCTGGTAGGGGATTTTGATGATGCTTATGAATATTACTTTAGGGTTATACTAAAGCCCTTCAGCAACTATATGCTGGAAGCCATAGATAAAATTGAAAAACTTGATATAGATATTATTGCAACAGGTCATGGACCGGTTTTACGCTCTAACTGGAGAAAATATGTAGACTGGGCAAAAGAAATGGCACAAGAAACAGAAGAGAGGCCAGTTAAGCATAAGGTATTTATGCCCTATGTATCTGCCTATGGAAATACTAGAAAAATTGGAGAAAAAATTGCTGAAGGAATAAAAAGTGTTGGAGATATTGATGTGGAACTAATGGATATAGAGCTGGTAGACATAAGTTCCCTGGAAGAAAAAGTAGAAAAGAGTACAGCAATAATAGTAGGTTCTCCAACCATAAATCAAAATACCTTAAAGCCAATCTATGAACTATTTTCAATAATAAACCCGGTAAGAAATAGAGGAAAGCTGGCAGGTGCCTTTGGTTCCTATGGATGGAGTGGAGAAGCCTTAAAGATAATAGAAACTACCCTAAAGAACTTAAAGTTAAAGGTATTTGATGATGGAGTCAGATGCTGCTTTATCCCCTTCAAGGATGCCTATGATGAAGCCTTTGAGTATGGTAAAAGATTTGGTGAGAAGTTGCTGGAAAAATAAAGCTGTTAAAATAGATGAAAGAGAAAGAAGGCCTAGGCCTTCTTTCTTAATATTAACTTAAAAAGCTGGAAAGTGGGTGCTTAAATTGAAATTAAAAGGGGAAAGGATAACCATTGCTCCCTTAAAGCTGGAGGATGTTTACTTTTTAAAAGAATGGGGAGTCCACGAAAATCCTCTTCTTGGAGATTATAATCTGCCTCATCTTACCACGGAAGAATTGGAAAGATGGTATCATAGAAAAATTAGAAATAATAACAATAAATATTTTGGCATATTTAATGAAGAAAACAGGTTTATTGGATATATGGGAATTAAAAACATAAGGAAGATACTTAAGGATTCTGTACTTGGAATAGTGATTGACCCTAATTATGTGAATAGGGGATATGGGACAGAGGCTATTGTAACTTTTTTAGATTATTATTTCAATGTAATGAATATGAAAAAGCTTTATTTGGAGGTGGCTAAATTTAACAAAAGGGCCATACGCTGCTATGAAAAATGTGGATTTAAAATTGTAGATTCCTATTTAGGAGAATTTCATGATCAGTATATTGATAAGAATAACCCCTATTACCTCAGGGAAGAATCTTCTTTTGTAATAATAGATGAAAAGATATATAATTATATTTACAAGATGAAGGTTGACAAAAAATCCTACTTAAAAGAGAGGGATAAACTTGGAGCATACAATAATAAAGATAAAATTAGGCCAATTACTTAATTCCTTGTCCTATGCCTTAGATGCAGCAGAAAATAGATATTTTAACCATTCAAGGCGTACAGCCTACATAGCCTATAAAATAGCCAGGGAAATGGAATTGGATGAAAGAGACATAGCAGATACCTATTTTATTTCCCTAATTCATGATATAGGTATGGCAGGATATTTATCAAAATATAGTGTATCCCATATACATATGGATTTTAATTTAAGGAAACAACATTGCCAGATTGGATATGAAATAATTGAAAAATTACCCCATATAAGCAAGAAAAAAGACTACTTATTATATCACCATGAAGAATATGATGGAACAGGCCCTTATGGATTAAAAGGTGAAGAAATACCTTTAGTGGCTCAAATAATACATATTGCAGATTTTTTCGAGCTCTTTTACTTTAGACAGGAGAGGGATGTAAAAAAGCTTAATGATATAGATAAGGTACATAAGTGGTTGGATAAATACAGAAATAAAATGTTTAGCAACAGGGTTTGTGATGGTCTATTGTATGCCTTAAAAAAGGACAAGTTTTGGTTTGATTTAATGAACGGAAACATTGGTACAGTTTTACAATTTATAGAGCCTAATAGGGATATATTAATAGATATTAAGGACTTACGTAAAATATCAGAAGCTTTTTCAATTATTATAGACTTAAAGAGTAAATTTACCTATAATCATTCCCAAGGAATTTCCAATATCACCAGTAAGTTTGCAAGCTTTTTGGGATATAATCCACTAATGATAGAAAAGCTGACTATTGCTGCAGACCTCCATGATATAGGCAAGTTTGTTGTCCCAGTATCATTAATTGAAAAGCCAGGTAAACTTACAGCAGAGGAATTCTTAATTATGAAATCCCATGTTTACTATACAAAATTAATATTGAAACAAATTGATGGAATTGAAGATATAGCAGAATGGGCTGGGAATCACCATGAAAGATTAAATGGGACTGGATATCCGGAAAAATTGGATGAAAGGACCTTAACAAAGGAAGATCAGATAATAGCAATTGCAGATGTATTTCAAGCCTTAACGGAAGATAGACCCTACAGGAAGGGAATGGATACAAAGGAGGCTCTTAATATATTGGACTCCATGACACAAAAAGGAGAAATTTCAAGGAGCCTGTTTATTGACTTTAAACATTTAGTAACCAATGAAGAGGTGTTAATATGAATTTTATTTTAGAAACAACGGAAATAGATTTAGGTGATACTCCCATTGAAAATATATTTATAAATGATTTTATGCCAATGGCAAATGGCACCTTCGTAAAGGTATACCTACTGGGATATAAATATGCCCATGATAGGGACAATAAGATTAGTGTTGATAATAATACTATAGCAAAGCATTTAAATATTCCTTTAACAGATGTATTAAGTGCCTGGGATTTCTGGGAGGAAAAGGGCATAATTGAAAAGATATATACTGATGAGTCCAATAGGTTTGAGTATAAGGTTAAGTTTTTAAACTTAAAGCAGCTTTATATTAAAAATAACTATAAACTATTAAGCAATCAGGAACAACCGGATTACAGGACCTACAGTTGTACAGTGGAAGATTTAATTGATGCAAACCAGATACCAGCTATTAACAGGATGTTTAATAATATAGATTACATAATGAGAAGGCAGCTGGTACCAAATGAAAAGAAAAGGATTTTAGAATGGATATACAATTATAATATGAATCCGGATCTTATAGAAAGGGCCTTTTTCTATGGCATAGAGAAAAAGGGAAGAAGAAACTTTAACTATATAGGTGGAATTATAAGAAATTGGTACGATCAAGGAATAACAAATGTAGAAGCCTTGCAGGAGTATTTAAAGCAAAATGATGAAAAATACTTTAGATATGAAAGAATTATGAGGTATCTAGGAATTGTTAATAGGCTGCCTACAGAAAGTGAGAAAAAGGTTATGGATAAGTGGTTTGAAAACTATGGATTTAGTCTGGACCTGGTTTTAAGGGCCTGTGAAAACTCTAAGAAAACTTCAAACCCAAGTATAAGCTATATTGATGGAATTCTTACATCCTGGTATGAAAAGGGCATCAAGAGTGTGGAAGAAATAGAAGAAAAGGATAAGTTACCTGAAAGAATGGAAAAAGATAAGATAAAAATAAGTACTAAAAAGGCTGTTCCAAATAAATTTCATAACTTCCAACAAAGGACTCAAAAGTATACAGCTGAAGAGTTGGAAGAAATAGCTCGAAGGAAACGGGAAGAATATTATTTTAAACAAAAGGAGTAACCAGTTATGTATGATAGAATACTTCAGGAAATTTTAAGAGAATATGAAAATAAAAGGGATAGGGCTTTATATGAGCAAAATATGAGGAAAAAAAAGGTATATGAAAAGGTTCCTGAGATTAAAAAAATTGATGAGGAAATTAAAAGGACTAGCATATTTATATCAAAGGCCATAATTGAAAATCCTGAAAACTATGAGAAAAATATAAGGGATATAAAAAGAACCATTGAGAAGCTTAAAATGGAAAAGGCCTATCTTCTTACGGAAAACAATATTCCCTTAGATTATTTAGATGTAAAATATGAATGTCCTCATTGTGAAGATACAGGGTATTTAAAAAATGGTGAAAAGTGCCATTGTCTAAAACAAAGGCTTATAGATAAGGCCTATATGATGTCCAATATAAAAGATGTATTGGAAAAAGAAAATTTCCAAACCTTTGATATAAATATTTTTCCCGATAAGGTTTATGAAGAAGAAGGCATGTCACCAAGAGAAAATATGCTGTATATATTAAGCATATGTGAAGGATTTGTTAATAACTTTGATGAAAAAAATGATGAGAATTTGTTGTTTTACGGTTCAACAGGCTTGGGTAAAACTTTTTTGTGTAATTGTATTGCTAAGGCCTTACTTGATAAGAATAAAATAGTAATCTATCAAACAGCCTTTAAAATAATGGAAATAGTAGAAAAGCGTAGATTTAGCACTTTACCCGATAGATTTAAGGATCAGGAGTATGATTTACTATTTGAAGCAGATTTACTTATTATAGATGATTTAGGTACAGAACTATCCAATACCTTTACAAATGTGGAGATATTTAATATAGTAAATACCAGAATTTTAAGCAGCAAAAAGACCATAATATCTACAAATCTATCTCCAAAAGAAATATCTGAAAACTATTCTGATAGGGTATTTTCGAGGGTTTTAGAAAAATTTGTTCCCTTGAAGTTCTTTGGACCAGATTTAAGATACTATAGATGGGAAGCCAGCAGGTAGATAAATACCCATGGAAGGAGAAATAAAATGGAAGCTTGGGAAAGAAGGGAAAGGATCCTTGAGCTACTTAAAAATAGTAAAGAACCAATAACAGGAGCCGAACTTTCAAAAAAATATAATGTAACAAGGCAGGTAATTGTTCAGGATATTGCCCTCCTAAGGGCCAGGGGCGAGGATATACTGGCTACCCCTCAAGGATATTTAATTCCACAAGTAAAAATGAAGGATACCTTAATCAAAAAAATTGTATGTAAACATAATGAATATGATGAAATAGAGGATGAATTAAAAACAATAGTTGATTTAGGTGGAAAGATTATTGATGTTATAGTTGACCATCCCCTGTATGGAGAAATAACAGGTAATTTGGATATTAGCTCAAGGCTAGATGTGGATAGGTTTATGGATAAGCTTAAAATAACCAAGGCAGAGCCCTTGTCTACCTTAACAGAAGGAGTCCATATTCATACTATAGAAGTAGAAAATGAAAAAATATTTCAGCTTATAAAAGAAACTCTAAAGGAAAAAGGTTATCTAATTAGCGAAGATTGATTAATCTAAAATATTGATAATTTTAAGTACTTGTGTTATACTAACTATTAAAATTCCATATTATAGCTATGACAGGACCAAGTAGGTAATAATGTCCTTTTCTAGAGAGCCAATGGGTGGTGGAAATTGGCAAAGGCTTATTACTGAATCCAGCCTGGAGCTAATACTTTTATGAGTGAACCGAAAGGTTAACTAGGGTGGCAACGCGGGAAATACTCTCGTCCCTAAATTATTAGGGATTGGGAGTTTTTTTAATCATAAAAAAGATAGGAGGGAGAGTATATGCTGGACATTAAACGTATTCGAAATAACCCGGAAGAGGTAAAGAAGGGACTAGAAAAAAGACAGGGAGATTTTCCAGTTGATAAGGTTCTGGAAATTGATAAAAAGAGAAGAAGTATTTTAACCGAAATGGAACAGCTTAAGGCAAAACAAAATTCAGTTTCAAAGGAAATACCTAAGCTAAAGAAGGAAGGAAAAGATGTAACAGCAATATTAGAGGAGATGAAGGAGCTTTCAGAAAAGATTAAGGAGCTGGAGGATGTAGTTAAAGGGCTTGATAGCCAGTTGAGGGAAGAATTATTAAATATTCCAAATGTTCCTCATGAATCAGTAGCAGTAGGAGAAAGTGACGAAGACAATGTGGAGGTAAGAAAATGGGGCCAGCCAACTCAGTTTAACTTTGAACCAAAGGCCCATTGGGATTTAGGGGTAGAGTTGGAAATTTTGGACTTTGAAAGGGCATCTAAATTAACAGGTGCCAGATTTTCACTGTTTAAAGGTGCCGGTGCTTTACTTGAAAGGGCTTTAATAAACTTTATGCTTGATTTACATGTAAGGGAACATGGCTATACGGAAATGCTACCTCCCTTTATGGTAAATAGGGATAGTATGATTGGTACAGGACAGCTTCCTAAATTTGAGGATGATATGTTCCATCTACCTAGCAAGGATTATTTCTTAGTTCCTACAGCAGAAGTTCCCTTGACCAACTATTTTAGAGATGAGATATTAGATGAAGATATGCTTCCCATATACCTAACGGCCTATACACCCTGCTTTAGACAAGAGGCAGGAGCTGCTGGCAGGGATACCAGAGGCCTTATAAGGAATCACCAGTTTGATAAGGTAGAATTAGTAAAATTCTCCACCCCGGAAAAATCCTATGATGAACTTGAAAGCTTAACCAAAAATGCTGAAATGGTTTTACAAAAATTAGGCCTGCCCTATAGGGTAGTAATGTTGTGTACCGGGGATTTAGGATTTTCATCTGCAAAAACCTATGACGTGGAAGTATGGATGCCTAGCTACGGCAGGTATGTGGAAATATCCTCCTGTAGCAATTTTGAAGATTATCAGGCAAGACGTGCAAATATAAGATATAGAAGAAAGGATAATAGGAAGGTAGAATTTGTACACACCTTAAATGGGTCAGGCTTAGCAGTAGGCAGAACCTTTGCAGCTATCCTTGAAAACTATCAACAGGAAGATGGTTCAATACTAATACCGGAAGCTTTAAGGCCCTATATGAGGGG